>PLUI01000210.1 GCA_003164855.1 Acidobacteriaceae bacterium | reverse complement strand
GTAATTGGTTGAGTTGCCGCTCGATGGTTAAGTGCGTACCTTTACTACCGACATACGCAACATTGGCAACAACCTCCTGGGGCAGTTCTCGCTGTATCCCGAAACTCCACTGTTGCGCATAGGGCCATATTGCCTTTGTGGGGATTCCAGTAACATCGAGCGGATAAACCGAGCCAGCGGGCGGGGCCGGATGCGNNGGTCCAGCGTGCACGCGCTGTTGGTGGGATCAACCGCAGCCCCATAGCCGACGTTGCCAATGCACGGATAATTGAGAGGAAGCGGCTGCGTCATGCTCAACACGAGAGGCGAGCTGGCTTCCAGCGAACCCGTATTCGCTTCGTTGCCCGTGCCATGCTCAAAAAAGATCCCGTAGCCACCGCGAATCGAAGTCTTGGCATCGCCCTTCGGATCCCAAGCAAAACCAACCCGGGGCGCGGGATTAAAAAGATGCCCTTGCATACAGCCTGCGGGCGTCCCGTTGACACCGCATTGAACCAGACCGAGGTCGTTCACAACACTGCTATTCAATTGAAAGGTGACGGGATTGAACGGTACGGGGGCAGAGGAATTGCTCTTGTCGAGAAGCACGCCGCTAAATGGATCCACCGCAAATCGCGTCTGATTAAAACTTGAAGGTTCCCAGTTCCATGCGTTGTGATATTTCTCGCGATAGGTGCCGAACAAGCTGACCCTTAACCCCAGATTCAGTGTCAGCCTATGAGTTAGTCTCCAGTCGTCCTGGAAGTAAGGTTCAGCAATCTGGTAAGTTTGATAGTAACGATGCTGCGCAGAGTCCTGAGTGAAGCTTTGTATATACCCGCTAGTGACTCCGTTAAACTCGGTTTCGATTAGGAAATCGGCAAAGGCGTTTCCAGTGCTGTGTGCCAGATTGCTGAAAGTCAGCAGCCCTTGCACGTCGCCNNAGGTCGGATCCGTATGGCTCCAGGGCATGTATGAAGGATCGGCCGTGAAGCCTCGTCCCCCGTATGCCGCATTCGTTCCCAAGAGATTAACTCCCGGCATCTTGCCGCCAAATCCGTTGTTGAACAGGTATCCCATCGCGCACTGCGGGATACCGCTGGCGGGGTCCAAACTGAGTTGAGGATTGCACTGCCCTGGTGCGGAAGGGTCCGGTACCAGAGGTTCATCCAGTGTTGGANNCGGTACGAGCGGTTCATCCAGTGTTGGATTGCGCTGAAACTGGGCTCCTCCCGGTCCGTTCTGATCAACCAATGTAATGTTCGAGTTAACATAGCTCAGGACCAGATCGTTCAGGAGCGTAGGCGAAATCGTGTAGGTCAGGCGAGCCACTAAGCTTGTGCCTGGCCCGGTAAACTTGTTTTGCACGGTGGGAAATGTATTCCGCACAACCCCCCACTGCGGAGTTAGCACGCTTGTATTCCAAGAATCATGGATGTAGCGGAACGACGCCCTGATCTTCGCTGTCAACGCGTGATCAATGTGGAACAACTCTTCGCGCCAATATGTAGAAGGAGACACGGCGGCGTTATAACAATGGTTTGGATCTGTGGGATCCAAGTTCGCCACCACGAAGTTGCAACCTGTCGCGGCGTTTGGCAATGGAATCAGATTCGCCTGTAAGATCGCCAAAGCGTTTTTATCGACGCCGATACCCGCAGGCTGTCCCCCAACTTGCTGGCCTTGCAAGTTATAAATAGGTTGCAGATTCTGAGGATTGCCGCCTAAAGAAGGACAGTCTGGAAAGTTCTGCCGGCTGAAGCTAAGTGACTGCGGCGTTCCTACTAAAGGGCAAACGTCGCTAAAGTCGAACACCTCTGACACCAGTCCCTCGGCATTGGGAGGACTTAGATTTTCTTGAATTCCCTGTGCCGTCATCACCAGGCCCCGCTCTTTCAGTGAAGGGACGGCCTGGTTATAGTCGGTGGGAGTTTTCTCCAGGCGAACTTCCTCGGAAAAGAAGAAAAAGGTCTTATCCCTCTTGGTGTTGTACACCCCTGGAATGGTCAGCGGGCCGCCGATCGTTCCACCGAAGTCTTGCCTACGATAGAGCGGGGCACGACCCGGAGGATCGAAATAATTGCGCGCGTTAAACGCTTCGTTGCGGATGAAATCATACAGATTGCCGTGCAGTTTCTGGGTTCCGGATTTCGTGGTCACTTGCACTGTGCCTGATGCGGTTCGCCCGAATTGAGCACCGTAATTCGAGGTCAGGACCTTCACCTCCTGAATGGCGTCAAGGCTGGGATAGACAATGAGTGTGCTCGATGCGCCGTTGAGGCCAGTGTTAAGCACATCGCTGCCGTCCACTTCGAATGTGTTGTACTCAACGCGGCCGCCGTTAACGCTGTATTTCACGCTACCCACCACCCCCACCTTAGCTTCGTCCTGGCCGGTCTGGTTGCTGACGCCGGGCGCGAGTGCTATCAGTTGGGTGAAATTGCGGCCGTTCAGTCCAATGGATACCACTTCTTTTTCCGTGATCGTGCCGGAGACGCTGGCGGTCTCGGTCTCCACTTTTCCTATATTGCCAGATTCCACGTTTACCTCGGTTTTCGCGCTCGCCGGTTCCAGTGAGGCGTCCATGGTCAAATCGAGGCCCGCAGGTACAGTGACGTAATCCAACACTTTGACAGCGAAGTTCGGCGCAGTCATGGTCAGGCTATAAGTGCCGGCATTCACACCAGTAAATGAATATGCACCCTTGTCGTCAGTTATTGTTTCTTGCTTTAATCCTGCTCCATTGCTCAGGACCACCGTTACTCCTGTCACTACTGCCTGGGTTTGGTCGGTGATTGTCCCATGAATGGCAGCTTTATCGTTTTCTTTCTTGTCCTGACCAGCAGCGAGCCACGGCAGTAGAAGCGCCAGCGCGACAAACATGCTGGTGCGACACAGATCGAGAAGCGAGACCGATCTCAATGACACCTCTCCGGCATTGAAGTGTTTGGAAGGCTTTTGGGAAACGAAGGCGGATGTTACAGGAAGCGAAAGCCGCAAGAGATTAAAAGAGCGTGAAAATTTGATGAACAGCTTGTGACTTGAGCCGGTAAGAGCTGTGATAACTGGTCACAAACATTTCACAAATTCTTCATCTTGGCGTAACAAGCAAGCAGGTATGCTCCGCCTGACCTTCCAAGCAAGTTTTATTGGGCGGCTCAAGTCGAGTAACACATCAGCAGACCACGAATCGCGGCTAGATCGATGCAGAACCGTGTGTGCGGCCGAAGCCGCCTCACGGGAACTGAAAGTGATGCTTCTCAAAACCCAGATCCAACTTCAGAAAGGAATATCTATGGCGCGCATGAAATCAATCCTCGCAGCGCTGCTGTTTGCTGCGATCGCTGGCGTGGTGCCTCAGACACAGGCGCAAACCGTCAAAGTGGTTTTGGCGGGTTCTTCAGCACTGTGGCAGTCGATGGCGCTCGCCGCTTACAAGAGCGGGAGTTGCGTCTCAGGAGGCACCGCCCCTTGTTTCCACTACACCGCAAAGAATTTTAATCTTTCCGATGGACGGCCCACGACGAAAGGCGGCTCGACCGCGATCGATCTCGGTAATGTGTGGATCGTGTGGGACAGCGCCGCCACCACTAACGTGTGGGCCTACATCAAGGTGGACTCCGGTGTCGGAGACCGTTGCTATTTCGCTCAACCCCATTGCAATGTAAACATCACGACTTTCCCGGCTCCCGCTAACCTGATCGCTTCGACTCTGTGGGGTGACAACTCCTCAGATTCAACGCCGCCAGCCACGGTAAGCGCCCTGTTCACCAGCGGAACAACACTGGTTAATGCAGCGGCCACAGACATCCGCCCGGAAGATGCGCTGTTCGCTACCTGCCGTGCGAACTCGAAGCTCGGCGGTGGTACCGATGGGCTCGCCGGCCTTGGATATGGAGTTAACAACTCCGGCGTCTGCCCCGCTTTTGGAGCTGCTCTTGCCAACCTCGAAGGCAGCGACATACTTAGCGCATACCCGGCCAGCACAAACACTGCCCACGTTCTGGCATTCGCCATCAGCGGGAAGGATCCCTTTACGGGGACGGCCGTGCCCGCTTATACCACTAGTTCCGTTGGCGCCGCTCCGGTTGTTTTTATCACCCAAAGGACCGGAGCGCTCGCGTCTGTCACCAATGCCACCGATGCAGAACTGCAAGCGGTGTTTGGCGGATCTAACTGCAACGCCGACGCCTTTGGCGCACCTAGTTCTGCGATTCAGGCGTACCTTCGTGAGCCTCTTTCGGGGACGATGAATACCACCGAGTACACCGTGTTCCGGTACTGGAATATTTCCGGTACGAGTCAGGAAACCGGTGTCGCGACGCAGAACCCACTCGCTAAACCCTGCACCTCTGGCGGGTCGCGCTATCGCGCTATCGGAACCAGCGAAGAAGTAGAGTCCGTCCAGAACTCTGGTACAAACCATGGCACCGACGGCATCGGTTACACGTTCTTCAGTTATGGAAACGTTTCAGCTATAGCAGACAGCACCAGCTATGGCTACCTGACCCTGAATGGAATTGATGGAATCTTCCACAAGTATGGAACTACCATCGATCCCGGACAGCCAGCCACTGCCGGTACTCTGCCGTCGAATACAACGCTGCCCGCATCCTGTGCTGGAAACTTTCCCTGCGCGGAATCCGCAATCTGGAGCGGACACTNNCTGGACCCGGGACTCCCACTGCTGCGTTCGCACTACACGCAGGAGGGGGTGGCTCCGGTTAACATCGCGACCACTGGAGACAAAGGCGGCGACGCGGGTGGCTGCATCCTGACTAACAGCGGTACCGCGGCAACTTCGGACACAACCACCAAACTCGCGCAAGAGGCTCCGGGCAATGCTTGTGTTTCTGTCCCGTAGGATTGCGTGCTGGCTCAACTGAATACCAAGGGCGAGTGCTCGCAAAACGGCTCGCCCTTTCTTAAGCAGAAATCATTCAGAGGGCGAACTGCCACGAGTATGGAGTTCGCCGCTCTTAATCTTTCGAGCTCTACGGCTCCGTCGGCTCCTTGCCGGTGGAGTTAGTCAAATATTGAGGAAAAAGATGCATCGCAAGTTCCGATTTTTAGTCTTCATGAGAACGCTGACGTTTGAATTTGCACTCTTATTCTTATTGCAGACTTTTTTGCCGCAAAGTAGTGCCGCGCAATTCGTTCCGGCGTCTCCGCCGATCGCCGATCCTGCCGACACTCGGTTTCAGGGCGTTAAAGAGGATTGGACGGCCCCGGGGCTCCGAACCAGCAATCTGAAACCAGCCGCCCCGCTGGCCGGCTATATCAACGATTATCCGGGCTATACCGTGGAGTTGCTTCAGGTGCAGTGGCGCTTCGGCGATCCACTCGACCTTTATGTGATGAAGCCCAAGGGAGTCAAGAAACCGCCGGTGATCCTTTACCTCTATGGTTATCCCGCAGGCACTGACCGCTTCAAGGATGAAAATTTCCAAAAGGCGGTGACCAAAGATGGGTTTGCCGCAGTGGGCTTCGTATCCGCTCTCACGGGCCATCGCTATCACGACCGTCCGATGCGGGAGTGGTTCATCAGCGAACTGCAGGAGTGCCTAGCGACGTCGGCGCACGACGTGCAAATGGTGCTGGACTACCTTGCCACTCGCGACGATCTCGATATGAATCGGGTCGGAATGTTCACGCAAGGATCGGGCGCCAGTATCGGCATCCTAACCTCGGCGGTCGATCCTCGAATTAGAGTGCTGGATGCGCTGGACCCGTGGGGCGATTGGCCCACCTGGATGGCGACCTCTCCCTTCGTGCCCGAGGATGAACGCGCGGAGTATGTCAAAGCAGAATTTCTAAAGAAAGCGGCGCTGCTAGAGCCTATCGAGTGGCTGCCGAAAATACAAGCTAAGAAGTTTCGCCTGCAGGACGCAATCTTTGAACCCAACACGCCAAAGGCTGCAAAGGAAAAACTGCGGGCAGCGGTTCCCGCCGATGCGGCCGTTGTGATTTACAAAACCCCGGAAGAGTTCAATGAAGTCGTCCGCGGCAAGAACGAGCTTCAATGGATCCAGCAGGAGCTCCGGTCATTGCCCAGTTCGTACTCCTCGGCGGCTTACGTTCGCGCGGGGAGTCCTAAGGAGTGAGGCAGTCCACTTTCCGATCCGCATATGGATCTTTCGAAAGCAACTCGGAGCCCAATGATGAAACAGCTACTCGCAGGAATATGCACTTTGGCGATGTTGTCCTTGATCTTTCCTCTACGGCCAATTCAAGCTCAAACGGCGGTCGTCGCGACCAGGCCCGCGAGTCCGTTCAGCTACAACATTTCACAGGAATTTACGCTCAGTGGGACCGTTTCGAGCGTGCTCGCGAAGCCTGCTCCTGAAATGATCATGGGCGCCCACATCCTGCTGACAACCGTTTCCGGTCCGGTAGACATAAGTTTGGGGACTCTCGCCCTGCAGGGCAAAGGCGCACTCTCCGTCGCCGCCGGTCAGCAGATTCAGGTCACCGGAGTTATGAAGATATTTGAGGGCAAGCAAGTTTTCCTGGCCCGGACTGTAAAAGTTGAAGACGACGTTTATGCGATTCGGAACGAGCACGGAGTTCCCGTGTCGCCACAGGCGCGAGAGCGAGCCGGCCAGAAGGCTACGCCGAGCGGGGAGCCGCGATGAAGCGCAAAATCTGCCGCGGCATGTTCGCCCTGCTTTGCCTGGTGGTGCTCACAAACTGCACTACCGGAAACGGTAATCACAACCCAACCATGAGTACTTTTTCTCCGATCGTCGCGATCGCTGCGACCAGCGGAACTCCGCAAAGCCATGCAATCGACGCGGCATTTGGAGTGCCGCTGGTTGCGACCGTAACCACGAATGGGACGCCGGCGGGCGGCATTACGGTGACATTCACGGCTCCGTCGACAGGAGCCAGCGGCACCTTTTCCGACACGACTTCCACCACTGCAAACGCAATGACTGACTCGACCGGCGTGGCCACGTCACCCGCATTCGTCGCAAATGGAACTGCCGGTGCCTATACTGTAACGGCTGCCGTCTCGGGAGTGCCAACGCCCGCCAGTTTCAATCTCACAAACACAGCGGGATCGCCGGCGACCGTCACCGCTACCAGCGGAACCCCGCAAAGTACGGCCATCAATACAGGCTTCGCTGCACCCTTGGTAGTCACAGTGGCGGATGCTGGCCAGAACCCTGTGAGCGGCGCCATCGTTACTTTTGCGGCTCCCGCAAGCGGAGCTAGCGGCATATTCACCAACAGTACGGCCAACACGACGACGGCAATCACCAATGCAAACGGGGTTGCGACATCAGGGGCATTCAACGCGAATGGGACATCAGGTGCCTATACGGTGACTGCCACCGTAGCGGGGGTGTCCAATTCGGCAAATTTCAGTCTCACAAATGCGCCGGGCGCGCCGGCAACGATTACGGCAACGAGTGGAACACCGCAAACGGCTGAGGTTAACAACGCATTTATAGCGCCGCTGGTTGCGACGGTCCAGGATGCTTCCGCAAATCCGGTGAGCGGCGTGGTGGTCACGTTCGCAGCTCCTACGACAGGGGCCACCGGGACATTCGCGAATGGATCAACTACAGAAACGGATATAACCAACGCTGCCGGCATGGCTACCTCGAGCACTTTTACCGCGAACGTAACGGTTGGCGGACCTTACACGGTAACGGCTTCGATTTCAGCCTTATCTACGGTGGCTAGTTTTAGTCTGACCAACCGGGAACTAGCCAATACCTACGTATTCTGGCTGAGCGGGCAAGAAGCCTTCGGCCCGAATTTTTACGCTCTCGTCGGATCGGTGGAAATTGACCCTAATGGCAACGTCCTGGCCGGCGAACAAGACTATAACGACGGTACGGATTCCGTGTACACCTCACCGGAGCCTTCTGGCGACACAATCCTGCCGGGGACGGCTGCGTTAACCGTGGATCCGACCACCGGCCTGGGAACACTCACTCTGACCACGAACAATCCCAATCTCGGCGTGGCAGGCGTCGAAACGCTCGGCGTCCAGTTTGTGAACAGCAATCACGCGCTGATCATACAGTTTGATGGAACCGCAACCTCCAGCGGGAGCATGGACTTGCAAACCCTGCCGAGCGAGCTGAGCGGAGGCTACGCCTTTATCCTTTCCGGAGTAGACAACTACTACGGCCCGGTCGAATACGGGGGCGTATTTTCGATTGCCAGCGGCACGACATTGCAGAGCGGTTTACTCGACACGAATGACAATGGCGACGTGGTCATGGCCACGCCACTCACCGGAACCCTTTCAACATTCGATTCTTTCGGCCGTGGGACCATCGCCAGCACACTCAACTATGAGGGAACGCCCGTCGCGCTCAACTATTACGTTGTCGGTCCGGAAGCAATCAGGATCATTGATGTGGATCCCACCGATTCCGCGGTCGGATCGGCATTCGGTCAGGGCGTAAACGCTACCGGTTCCGGCACCGGATCGTTGGGTACTTCGGTCTTCGGAATCGAAGGCAGTCCCTACCCGATTAACTACGCCACGGTCGGGATGTTCTCCACCTCGCCGTCTGTTTCCAGCTTCTCTGGAGTCGCGGATGACAACGAAGTACTCTACGGCATTCAGTTACCAGCAGCTCCGATAACCGGTACTTACTCGATTGCCAGCAACGGATACGGGAGTCTGACAATCGCGGCCGGCGATTTAGGAGACGTCAGTGTCTTGGGCTTATATATGACTGACCCGAATCTCAACCTGAACGATCCGAATAACACAACCAGCGGATTAGGAGGCGCACTTCTCGCCGACATGGACGCTCCTCTCCCCGGCGGCACCGGACTTCTGGTTCCCCAGACGGATACAGCAGCCGCAAGCTTCACCGGCGCTTACGCCTTTGGAGCCCAGGATTTCAACGACTTCTGCTGCGAGTTCGACTTTGTGGCTCAAGGTTCGGTTACGAAGGGCGTGTTGAAGGGAACGGGCCTGCTAAGCGATCCGTTCTTGACCTTGGGCGCGAGCGCGACGAATTCCGGCGTCGCCTTCTCGGGAACTCCGCTTCCCGACAAGATCAACGTTGGGCGCTATAGCATGTTATCTACAAATCCAAAGCCCAATCCGTTCAAAATTACGATCAACGGCACCGAGCAAGATTTCGATGTGGTCATCTATCAGGCAAGCGGCGGATTTTTGTTCTGGCTTGATGAAGATGCCGTCAGCGTATTCCTCGGATCGCTCCAGCAACAGGGATCGCTTACCGGACTCCCCACGGCAAGAAAAGCTGCGGCGAAAGCCGAAGCCAAACAGAAGCGATAGCGGGTTGAGAGAAAAAAACGCAGTCCAGAAGAACGCCTCGCTGGTTTTCGCGGCCATCTTGACCGGCCAACGGTGCCTCTGTTGCAGAGGATTAACAGATACGGTTTCCTGCGTAACCGGGGCCGCGCCGCTGCCATCAGCGTTGATCCGCCACAGGGGACTGCTGCGCACCAACGATGCTCCCCGCTTCCTCCCCGTGTGCGCATTGTGCGCGCCACATGGTACCATTCCCGCGTGGGCGACTCTGTTTGCATCCCAAGTGCTGCCTCGGCCGTTCCAACCGCAACGGTCGCTTCGCGGCACTCTGCCCTCGTCCGCGTCACTCACTGGATCACCACGCTGTGTTTTTTTGCCTTGCTGGTCAGCGGAGTTGAAATTGTGATCTCTCATCCCCGCTTCTATTGGGGCGAAACCGGCAATGATTTGACTCCGACGTTGTTCAAAATTCCGATCCCTGCATCGAGGCATTTGGTGCCGACCGGCTATGGGTACGTGCTGCCGGACGCGAACGGCTGGAGCCGGTATCTCCACTTTCAAGCCGCCTGGGTGGTGGTATTGACCGGCTTACTGTATTTAATCTGCGGTTTGTTCACGGGGCACTTTGGGAATGATTTGCTGCCACGTAAGGCCGATCTTTCATGGCGGGAATTCTCGAGCGCGATCGCTAAACATTTGCGCTTTGAGCGGCCGGGTGAAGCAGAGGCTTGGTCGTATAACGTGCTGCAGCGGATTACGTATCTGTTCGTGATCTTCGTTCTGTTTCCCTTGGTAATCTGGACGGGCTTGGCGATGTCTCCCGCCTTCGTTTCCGCGTTTCCGGCGACCGTCAACATGCTTGGCGGTCAGCAATCCGCACGCACGCTTCACTTCTTCGTCTCCCTGGCTCTCGTACTTTTTCTGCTGGTCCACATCTTGATGGTTTGGCTCGCCGGATTCAAAAGCCGCATGCGCGCGATGATCACGGGCCGCGCCGCTAAATCTATGGAGCGCACATGAGCGAACCTTCCCGCGTCGAACCTTCGCCCCGCAAACTGTCACGCCGAAAACTCATCACCACCGGACTCGCGGCTACGGCGGGCGTAGCGGGCCTGGGCGTGGCCGCCCGCATTGCGCAAAAGTATGGACTGGTGCCGCCCGATCACAGCGGCATCTACGGCCTCGGCGAAACGCTGACCTACGCTTCGCAGCGGCTGCTGACCAGGCACTCTTTAGCGCGTGAATTCTCCAGGAGCCAGATTTCGAAGCCTCCATTCGCCAACGAAATAGAGCCTCTGACGGACGAGTTCAAGCGCCTTCAGGCCGGAGGGTTCACCGATTGGCGGCTCTCGGTCAGCGGCATGGTCGCCCGGCCCGCTTCGTTTTCGCTCGATCAGCTTAAGAGCTACCCGTCTCACACCCAGATCACCATGCTGCAGTGTGAAGAGGGATGGTCGTATATCGCTGAATGGATCGGCGTGCCTTTGTCCCAGGTTCTGGATGTTGTGGGAGTCCTCCCGCAGGCCAGATACGTGGTCTATTTCTCGATTGAACCTGACACGTGGGAAAGCATCGATATGGCTGACGCGGTGCACCCGCAGACTTTTCTGACCTATGGGATGAATGGCGACCAGCTTCCCGTGGGCCACGGCGGGCCGCTTCGCTTGCGGGTCCCTCGCCAGGTCGGCTACAAGAACGTGAAATTCCTTACCCATCTGACGGTCACGGACAATCTGAAAGGTTTCGGCAAAGGTCTGGGCGGCGCGTCTCCCGAAGGAGGCTATGCCTGGTACGCCGGAATCTGACCGCCGGAATTTGGCAGGCTCGTTTTTTCCCTTTAGTGCCTGGGACCGTTTCGGACGGCAATGAGCGAAACCTGCTCCAAGTCAGGGTAGTGTTCATCTTTGTCGGGGCTGCGGTCCGTTGGCGCGATCTGCTGGACGGTTGTTTGCGCAGGCAGTTTACCCTTGAAATACTTGCCATACACTTCGTCAAACGCAGGCATGTCCGCTAAATTGTCGAGATAAACAACCGTCGACGCGACTTGATCGAAATTCATATCGGCTTCTTCAAGATTATCCATCTGGTTGCGCATTGTCTGGCGGAGTTGGAGAGCTGTAGTCGAACTATAGACTCCCTCGTTCGGCCCGGGGATAAAACCACTCTTCGCCGAACAATACAATGTATCGCCGGCAAAGACGCAGGGGCTCGCCGTAGGGCTGGGCGGCATGTTCTTGGGACGCACGGCCCGCCGTTGCTTCAGGTCACGGACCGCGACGCCTGTGTATTCGATTTGTGCGCCGTTGGGCAGGCTCGAGACTTCGATGGTGGCCCGTGCCGGGGTATTGCCGAACTCGAACCGATGCGCATAGTGCTCATTCATGACCCGCATCGGGATCTGCTCAGTCAAGTACGGATTGACGAAAACCATGTGGCCGAGCGTCAGCCCAGCTGCTTCCACTACCGCTTTCATTCGGTCAAGCGCGAACTCCACCTGAGTCGCAGGATCGTCTGAACCTTTGCCACCGGCTGGGAAGGTACCAGGCATGGCAGAAACGAATAAACGATCATGCGTGAGAATGCCCGGCGAAAANNGGATACACGGCCCGCCGGTCCGAGAGACTGCGCACCGCAACTGCATTGATCTCAATTGGGGGATCGGGAAGCGCGGCAACGCCGAGCACAGCACGCGCCGGCGGAATCTTCCCAAAGAACTCGCCGAATGCGCGGTTCATTTCCGCATATTGGCTGATGTCGGTGAGATAAACGGTAGTGTAGACGACGTGATCCATCGTCAAGCCCGCAGTCTCGACAACCGATTTCAAGTTATTGAGGGCCTGCCGCGCCTGAGCCGCAAAATTTGCCGGTAATGCGCCATCTGTGCCGCGAGGGCCCTGACCGGAAATGTAGATGTAGTCTCCCGCGTCCACACTGGACGAGGCGGCGCGGTGAACCTTAGGAGATTCCTGAGGCGCTGCGGTTGCA
This sequence comes from Acidobacteriaceae bacterium, assembly GCA_003164855.1. GTDB lineage: Bacteria > Acidobacteriota > Terriglobia > Terriglobales > Acidobacteriaceae > Sulfotelmatobacter. Next base: position 23,341 of record PLUI01000210.1, on the reverse strand, counting down.
CCGGCCTGTGCTTGCGCGCCGACAGCGGACCACAACAGCAATATAAAGAGGAATGATTTCATTCGAGCCTTCGAGCCTTCCCTCAGCATTTGAAAAGGGAGCGCGAGTTGCACCGTGATTCTAAGCCGCACGGCTTCCCTTTTGTGCCGCTCCCAGGATGCTGCGCAATCTCTGTCCGACGATGACTTCTTCGCCGGGTTGGATGGTCATCGAAACCAGTTCGATGTGGTCGGCTTCCGGTCGCTCTTTATTTGTGGGATTGGGCCTGCCCTCGCGAACCGTCTTTACCAAGCTTGGGTTATCCGCACCGAGCACTTCGATGACCGGGTCACCCTCCCGCAGAGCGCGCACGCAGTCAGCGATGGTAAATCCCCACGCCTTCTGATCCCAGGAGACGTTCAGCGTAGGATAGCGGTTCCCATCCTCTGGAATGTATATCTTCGTTTCTACTCCCGGCACTGTCTCCACCAGCTTCCTGATGTTGTCCACACGATCGTTCCACTCGCGGTAGAGTTTCTTGTCGTCCAGCTTCAGCCAGGTCTCAAGGGCGGTAAGGCAGCCGATCATTTCTTCTTTTCCAACCTTCATCGGACGGCACACGGCCCCCTCGCGCGGGCTGGAGTTCATAACGGCAGCCTCGATCAGATCTTTTCGGCCGAGGAGCAGTCCGCTACACTGCGGCCCACGCAGTCCCTTCCCGCCGGAAAACGTGTAGAGGTCAATTCCCATCCGGGCGTACAGCTTGGCATTATCGGCCGGAGGAATGCCCGCTGCATCGTCGAGGAGCAGAGGCACTTTATGGTCTTTCGCAATCGCGAGTTCCTTCTGCAACTCATCACCCAGGTGCGTGGTGTAGATCATAACGGTGCTTGGGTTGATAGCGTTGGCGAGTTCTTCCGGTGAGTAGGCGAGCACCAGTTTCGCGCCCGTCAGCCGGATCGCGCTGTCAAAGGCGCTCCGGCCGCCGGACATGACCACTTCATTCTTGAGGCCGGTGGTGTCGGGAAGTTGCCAGATGAGCTTGTCATCGGTGCCTGCCATGCATCCTGCGGTTGCAACCGCCATGGCACCGGCCGCGCCCGAGGTGATCATTCCAGACTCGGCGCCGGTGAGTTCCGCCAGGCGCCGCCCAATGGCACGCTGTAAATCCAGCACATTGACGAAATACTGCGCCGCTTCGAGCTGGGCTTCGCGCACTTCAGGAAACTCCAGAGACCCACTGAGGTAGGTCCACGTGCCTCGGCAATTGATGACGGTCTTGACTCCGAGGCGGCTGTAGCAATTTTGCCGCGGGTCTTTGCCCACCGCGGTGGCGGCCTTTGCATAAAGGTCTGCTACGGCGATCTGGCTCAGCAGCGGAGCCGCCACTGCCCATTTCATGAACGACCGACGGCTGGAATTTAGAACATGCATTGCGACACCTCCGGTGTTAACTGACAGGATTAGTTGCCTACTCTTCATCTTCATGCAGTGGGACGCGCGCTCGAACCGCCAGGATATAAGCCTTGGCTCCCGGTTTGTCTTGGTTGTAGAAGCCGACGGTGCAGTTGGGACGAAAGTAGTAGGCGTCTCCCGCCTTGGCGGGATAGCGGCCCTCGACGCCGTCCATCCCACTGCCGGCAACCATTTCGCCCTGGCCATCGATTACAAGATAGATTTCTTCCGCTGCCTCGTGGTGGTGAGGCCAGTTCGTGCCTCCGGGCGCAAAATCCATCCAGAAAAAACTGTCCATCACGTAGGCCTCATCGATCAAGTCCCGCCTGCCAGTGCGCAATCCGGCTAGAAGTTTGTACAGAACCGAGTTAGGGTGACCGCTGACAGTTTCCTCTTTAGCATCCTCGAGATTTGCGACCTTCGGGTGCGGCAACGGGGCACTGATCGAAATCGACGAGTGGATTTTGAAGCCCATCACAACCACGCGCAGCGGCTGGTCTGCATTGTTGGAAATCGAGTGTTTGACGCCCGGAGGCAAGTACGTGAAGTCATGCCTGCGCAGCGCTTGAATCTGATCTTCGTAGTGCAGCACGCCTCCGCCTTCGACGACGAAATAAATCTCCTCCTGGCGGTCGTAGGACACGGTCCGGCAATTACCGTGCGCATCCAGAGCGACTTCCCCGAAGCGTGCTACGGTTTGGAGAGATTGATTCTGCTTATCGCCCTCTCCGAAAATCGGCCGGTAGTGGCAAGTTTGAGAGGTGAGATCGGCCTTCGCCTCCGCTAGTTCGGGGACGTAGCGATGCAACCATGTGGGATCTACTGGCCGGTCTTGTGCTCGAAGACCGTGTGCCAGCAACACCGCGGACAGCAAGAGTTTTTTCAACTTCGGGGCTCCCGATTCTGCGATTCGATTTTGTTTCGGCGGAACTGCTGAACTTTTTTCACACCGCGTCGTCGGCCTTCAATCTTCAATCCTGGGCATGACCCTCCGCGGTGGGCGATGACGAAGGGTCCGGAGGGCGGGCCTCTCGCAAAATGTAAGCGACCAGATCATCAAGCTCAGTGCTGCTGAATCGCTGCCCGTAGTCGACCGGCATGGGATCTCCAATTTTCCGCTGGACAGAAACCAGACTGGACTTAATGAGCAGGTAAAACCGGCCATCTCCATCCTGCAGTTGCAGCGAGGCGTTGTCTTCATTCCGAATCATGCCGGAGAACTTTCGGCCATCCCGCGCGATTGCGGTAACTGCTTCTTGCGGTCCTCCGGCCGGTCTGAGAATCGCATCGCGAATTTCGTCCGCCGGATAATCTCGCGCAAATCCTCCGAGGTCTGCCGCGACGAACTGTCCTCGGCCTCCAATTTGGTGGCAGGCTGAGCATCCGGCCTTTCCAAAGAAAAGATCGCGGCCTCGCGCTGGGTCGCCGAGCACGGAGTTCCCAGCGGACCTGCCTTGCAAAAAGCGCAAATAAGCAACCAGCGCCTGAATATCTTCTCCGCCAATACCGGGGAACCCTGGCATTCCTCCTTCTGGAATCCCATCGCGAATAACGTTGAGCAAAGCCTCGTCGGAGAGCGCCTTCACGCCGGGCCGGCGAATGATATCGGGCGCATGCTCACCGCCGCGCCCGTCGAGTCCATGGCAAGTCGCGCACTTCACCTGGAAAATGTTCTTTCCCCTGAGGTCAAGTTTCAGACCGGAAGCGGACTCTTCGCTCGGGTTCTGGCAGGGGACATTGCCGGCCGCACCAAGGGAAATCAGCACCAACCCAAACTTGAGAACGATTCGCCAGGTCACGTCGCGCTTCTCGGATTCCCCACTTCCCAGGGGGACTCGCGCGAGGAAGACTCGCCCAGGAAGTCGCAAGATATTCCACTCCGTGAAAACACCTTCGTAGGCCTCGGTGACATCAGACGGTGAACCTGATATACCACAGAATCTGCTTGACGCAAATCCAATTGTTTCGTTTCATTGGGTTTTGTTTCGTCCAGTGAAAGTGTGTCACTACCTAAGGCGGCTGCCTGCGAAAATGTCGATAGGCGGATTACAAGTCCGATGGTTCACGGCAGAGATATGATCGCAGCGCCAATCAAGGAAGAGGAACCGATGCGGCACTACGTAATGGGTTTACTTATATGTTGGTTCAGCCTGAACGTTTCAGCTGCCCAGGCTCAGGCTGTGCCGAGCCAGCCGAGTTCGTCGTGCAGTGTCGAGGCCGCGAATTACAAGGGTTGGAACGCAGAGCAGCTTTCCAACCACTGGCTCAAGCTGGTAGTCGTACCGCAAAATGGCGGGCGCCTGATGCAGGTCATTTTTGCCGGGCATCCGTACCTCTTTGTTAATCCCAAGTACGAGGGAAAATACCTGCCCCCCGATCCCTCCCGATGGTTTAACTATGGAGGCGATAAGCTTTGGCTCCTGCCGGAGGGAAACGACGATGAACAACATTGGGTGGGGAACTCCGATTTACTCGACGACGGCCCCTACGCCTTTCGAAAGGTTTCGGAAGGGCAGGAATGCGAAATAGAGCTGACCGGCCCCGCCGATCCGCAGACTGGGATTCAGATCCGGCGTACCATTCACCTCGATGCCGATTCTCCGCGAATCCGTTTTCACGCAACCATGCAGAACAAGACCGGGCACGTCATTGAGTGGTCCATGCAATCGGTTTCGCAATACGATACCGCGGACCACTCTGCTCCCTCACGAGGCAGCCAAAATTTCTGGACCTACACCCCGGCGAATCCGCTCAGCAGCTATCTCAACCGCTACCACGTGCGTTTCGGTCCAGCGGAGAATCCAGCCGTCTCTGTCAGGGACGACGGTTTGTTCGCGTTGCACTACGTGCATCTTGCCGCCGAACTATGGCTGGACTCGACGACAGGCTGGCTGGCGGTAGTGGATGGCGACAGTCGGTATGCCATGGTGGAGCGTTTCCGCTACGAGAAAAACGAAACCTATCCCGGCAAGGCATCGGTTATTTTTTGGATGAATGGCCCCGAGCTGAGGTTTAGTTCCGAGGGAGAACCTTCCCTGACTTCCGGAGGCGATGGATCTCCTTATTATCTGGAAGCCGAGATCAACAGCCCTCTCGTCCAACTGCGGCCGGGCGAGACTCGCGATCTTGATACGGAATGGTTTCCGACCCGCGCCGGCGGCGAATTCCACGGCGTGGAGGACGCAGGCATTGTGGTGCGTCCCCTTCAGGCTACGCGTTTGGAGAGCGGCCATATCCGGCNNCGGCTCTCGGGTTCTTTTGGAGTCTTTTTCGCGGGACATTTGGTAGCGCATCTTTACAACGAACACGGCGCCAGCGTGGGAGCCTTGCCTCTGACCCAAGTCGACCCGACGGAACTCGTTGTGCTGGACACGGAGTTAACACCTCCGGCGAAGTCCTCCCGCATCTCGCTTCATCTTGAAGACGCGAATGGGCTCGACCGTGGTTNNTCTCGTTTTCAGCCGCAGGACAACAGGGGCAGGCTCCCGTGGTTGCCGACGTGAATGTGAGTCCGGCTGACCTGCTTACACAGCCTACCGGAGCCAACTGGACTTCCTATAACGGCGACTACACCGGACGCCGCTATAGCGCCTTGCGCGAAATCACCGCTGCAAATGTCACGCAGCTCCGCGCCTCGTGGATCTTCCATCCTTCCAATTCCGAGAGGCTGGAAGTGACGCCCGTGGTCGTTAACGGGGTGATGTATGTCACTTCGGCCAACGATGCATTTGCGCTCGGTGCGCGAACGGGCCGGGTTCTCTGGCATCACCAACGGCCGGTGAGCGCGGGTTTGCTCGATGATGCTGCGGCACATCACAACCGGGGCGTCGGAGTCTGGCGAAACTTCCTCTACATGGAGACCGATGACGCCCACTTGCTTTGTCTCGATGCGCGCTCCGGGCACCTGCTATGGGATGTGACCTACGCAGATAAGGCAAAACAGTATGGTGCAACCAGCGCTCCGCTGGTGGTCAAAGACGAAGTGATCGTGGGGACGTCCGGCGGGGACTCGGGTGTACGTGGGTTCGTCGCCGCTTACGATGCCGTCACCGGCAAACTGAAATGGCGTTTCTGGACTATTCCCGGGCCGGGTGAGTTCGGCTCTTCCAGTTGGCCGGGAGATTCCTATCTGCACGGCGGGGGCACGACTTGGATGCCCGGCACTTACGACGCTAAACTGGATACGCTGTATTGGACAACCAGCAACGCAGCACCCGATTTCGTGGGAGATTCGCGGCCGGGAGACGATCTGTACACCGCCAGTGTCTTGGCGCTGAACCCCTCCACGGGTGCGTTGAAATGGTACTTCCAATTCACTCCCCACGACTTGTACGACTACGACGCCAATGAAACACCTGTGCTGCTGAGTGCGAAAGTGAACGGCCAAACCCGTGATTTGCTAGTGCAGGCTAACCGCAACGGGTTTCTCTACATACTCGACCGGACCGACGGAAAGTTCCTCAAGGCGACGGCGTTTGTTGAGAAGCTGAACTGGGCCAAAGGAGTTGACGCCTCGGGCCGCCCCATACTTTCGGGACGAATACCGAGCGCGGAGGGCACACAGATTTGCCCCAGCATTGACGGAGCGACAAATTGGTTTTCGCCTTCCTACAATCCTGACACCGGATTCTTCTACGTCATGGCGCTGGAGAGTTGCAGCGTTTTTTTCACTCACCCGCAACCATTTGCCCAAGGCCAGACCTTCTACGATACGGGCACGAAGCTTACGCCCGATGATCACGCTCAAAAGATTCTGCTGGCGTACTCCGTGCCCGAGGGAAAGATCGTCTGGCGCTATCTCCAAGTCGGCCGAGGCAATTCCTGGGGCGGAACGCTGACAACGGCAGGTGAATTGGTGTTCTTCGGGAACGATACCGGAGCGCTGGAAGCGGTTGACGCACGGACCGGCCGCGCGCTCTGGCAATTCACCACCGGCCAGACCATTCACGCTTCACCGATGAGTTACGCGGTCGACGGGGTTCAATATGTCGCTATCGCTGCGGGAGGCGATATTGTCAGCTTCTCGCTTCCTCATTAAGTATGGCGAATGACTTGCGCGATGGGTGGCTACGCAAGCCTGCGGCTTTCACGTAATGAAACTCGGGTTCAGGGCTGCGTCTGTTTTGGCCGTGCTCTTTTGTATAATTTGCCGACTCTGAGAGACGCAATCCTACGCAGTGCAACCGGAGCATTCTTTATGCTGCTCAAAGTATTCAATGATCGGGGCACGCTCGGGCTGGCGGCGGCCGAACAGGCAGCGGCGGCCATTCGGCGCGCCATAGCAGAACGCGGCTATGCGAGGGTCATTGCTGCGACGGCTGCCTCGCAGCTCGAATTTCTGGATGCTTTGACCAAGGCGCCGGGCATCGACTGGTCCAAGGTAGAGGCTTTTCATCTCGACGAATACATCGGCTTGCCGGTCTCCCATCCAGGAAGCTTCCGCAAGATGCTGCTGGAGCAGTTGGTGCAGAAAACCGGAATCGCCGACTATCATCTGCTCGACGGTGACGCCGCCGATCCGCTGGAGGTGGTGCGGCGCGTAGGCGAACAACTGGCAGCCAGGCCCGTGGATATCGCGTTTCTTGGTATTGGCGAGAACGGGCACATCGCATTCAACGACCCGCCCGCCGATTTCAAAACTGAAGAACCCTACATCATCGTGAACCTGGATGAAGCCTGCCGTCAGCAGCAAGTAGGCGAGGCTTGGTTCGCGGATATTTCACAAGTGCCGAAGCGGGCAATCTCGATGTCGGCGCGGCAGATTCTCAAAGCCAGGGAGATACTGGCGGTTGTGCCCGGTCCACGCAAAGCGCAAGCCGTGAAAGCTTGCTTTGAGGGCGTGGTCAGCCCCATGGCGCCGGCATCGATTTTGCGCACTCATCCTAATGCCACCGTCTATCTCGATAAGAACTCAGCTTCGCTCCTGGGCCCCGCCTTGCAGAATGGGCTCGACCAGAGTTCGCTAAGCGACGAATCGCAGGTCACGGTTGGCCCTTAACGCGCGGTTTGTGAATAACAACGCATGGTAACCGCCAGGAAGCCGATTACTTCGTTGCGCTGGTGGATCGGCGGCCTTCTGTTTGCGTCCACGGTCATTAACTACATCGATCGGCAGACTCTCTCGCTCCTCGCGCCTTACCTCAAGCTCGAGTACCACTGGACCAACTCGGACTATGCGAATATTGCCATCGCTTTCCGCGTGGCTTATTCAATCGGACAGACCGTCTTCGGTAGGCTCATGGACCGCATCGGCACCCGCCGCGGCCTGACCCTCACGGTGTTCTGGTATTCAGTGATCTCAATGTTGACTTCTCTGGCCAGTGGCTTTTACAGCTTTGCGACGTTCCGGTTTCTGTTGGGTGCGGGGGAATCCGCAAACTGGCCGGCCGCAACGAAGGCAGTGTCGGAGTGGTTCCCCAAACGCGAGCGCGCACTTGCAACCGCACTGTTTGATAGCGGTTCTTCGATTGGGGGAGCCGTCGCTCCATTTATTGTGCTGTGGATTTATTTTCGTTGGGGATGGCGCCCGGCCTTCATGATCCCTGGCATTCTCGGATTTCTCTGGTTGATCGTCTGGCGCTGGCTGTACTACCGCCCGGAGGATCACCGTCGAATTGGCCAAGCTGAACTCGAAATGATCGTCGCGGACAAGCGGGAGTCGGATGCTCCTCAGCAAGGCAAAGCGCGGCCACGGTGGAGTGACCTGCTGAAGCTTCCGCAGACCTGGGGCGTCATCCTTGCGAAAGCAACTACCGATCCGGTCTACTTCTTCATCACTGAATGGTTTCCAATTTACCTGGTTGCGAAGGGCATCGAGCTGAAGACCGGATTGTTCGCCGTATGGATCCCGTTCATCGCCGCCGATCTGGGTAGCTTCTTCGGGGGCGGCGTTTCCGGCTATTTGATCAAGCGGGGATGGTCGCTGGGCGCGGCGCGCAAAACCCTGATCGTTTTCGGCGGAGTGGGAATGACGATGATCATTCCCACGATTTTCACGACCAACGTCTACTGGATTGCACTTTTGTTTGCGGTGGCAACGTTTACGTATGCGGGTTTCACCACGATGGCCAATGTGTTGCCCTCGGACCTGTATAGCAGCGAATCGGTGGCGTCAGTAAGCGGGCTGAGCGGAACGGGGGCCGGCATCGGAACCATCGTTGCCTTCAAACTCATCGGCTATTTTTCCGACGCTCGCCAGGGCACGGGCACTCACTCTTTCGATCCGATTGTGATTATCGCGGGGCTTGTGCCCTTCGCCGGCATGATTCTGGTCTTACTGTTGGTGCGCAACACGCAGGCGACGGAGCAAGGGTTGGTGCGACGAATATGATCTTTGGATACACTCTTGAGGAACTCTCGAGGAACTATGGGATATAAGCGCCTGGAACTCGACGGTAAGGTGGCGGTGGTGATCGGCGGCAGTTCAGGAATCGGTCGCACGCTCGCGCGCGGACTGGCCCAGGCCGGAGCGGATGTGGTGCCCAGTGCGCGGCGCATGGAACTGGTGAACCTGGTTGCCGACGAAATCGAGTCTGTAGGCCGCCGGTCGCTACGCGTAGGCTGCGACGTGGCCGACCGCGGATCGTTGGAAAAAGTGCTGCAGGCTTGTGTCCAGACGCTCGGGAAGGTGGATATCCTGGTTAACGCCGCCGGATTCAACCAGCGCGCCCCCACGCTCGACTTTCCTGAGGCCGATTGGAACCGGCTCATCGACACGAACCTGACCGGCACATTGCGAGCGTGCCAGGTTTTCGGACGTCATATGATCGAGCGCAATTATGGACGCATCATCAACATCGCTTCCATGGGCTCGTTCCTGGCGCTTTATGAAGTGGCGGCGTACTGTGCGAGCAAGGCGGGCGTGGCCTCTTTAACGAAATCGCTGGCCATCGAATGGGCACGGCATGGAGTCTGCGTGAACGCAATTGCACCGGGTTACTTCCGCACGCCGCTCACGGAAAAGTTGCTGACGGGCACGGGGCGGGGCGAGGAAGTGCTCATGCGTACTCCGATGAAGCGCTTCGGCGAATTGGAGGAACTGATTGGAGCGGCGATATTTCTCGCCTCGGACGCTGCCAGCTTTGTAACTGGCACTCTGCTTGCCGTGGATGGTGGCTTTCTTGCCAGCGGTGTAAATCAATAACGTCTGCTTAGGTTTTCGCCACGCATCCGCCCGCAATCGCTTCTTCTATCGATAAGGCACGAAGCCTTGCGCTCTCATCTCCAGGCGATAGACCGACGTGGTGGCCGTGATGTAGAGCGTTCGATAGTCTTTGTCACCCCAGTTCAGATTTGCCGGTTGCTCCGGCATGACGATGGTGCCGAGATGGTTGCCTTTGGGGTCCCAGACCCAGATGCCCTTCGGCCCGGTGACGAAAATGTTACCGTTCTTATCCACTTTCATTCCATCGGGTACGCCATCGTCCTTTCCGCCCGGCTCCTCGCCGAAGATGCGGCCGTTCGTGATGGTTCCATCAGGCGCAACGTCGTATACACGGATATTTCTCTGTTCGCTGTCGTCGATATAGAAATGCCTGCCATCAGGCGAAAAAGCGAGGCCGTTCGGCTGTGTCAGGTCTTTGGTGAGCAACTGCACGTTGCCTTTGGCGTCCAGTCGGTAGACGCCCTGGAACGGGATCTCCTGCTTTTCGCCAGCAACCAGATCCAGGGTTGGATCGGTGAAGTACAGTGCCCCGTCTGGACCAACGACTACATCGTTGGGACTGTTCAATTTCTTGCCGTCGTAGTGATCGGCCAGGATTTTGTATTTCCCGTCGGGAGTTACCTCGATGATGGCGCGTAACACGCTGGCGCAGTCGATCAGCCGATGCTGGCGGTCGAAGGTGTTGCCGTCGGGGTCGCCGAGTGCAATGACTTCTTCTTTCTTGCCATCAGGATGGAGCCGGTAAATCTTGTTAATAGTTTCATCGCTTAGGTAGAGGAAGCCCGACTGATCCCACACCGGACCCTCCGTAAACCCGAAGCCCGTGCGCACTACGCTCAGTTTGGCGTTGTGATCCACCAGTTCCCAGAACTGCGGCGATTCGGCTTGCAGCTTGAATTCCGGGGGAGCGGGTGAGGAAGGTCCAGAACCCGATGCGCCAATCGCGAGCAGCGGTGAGGCCGCGATGATCAAGGTGCACAGAATTTTAATGCTGCGATTCATGAGGATGCCTCTTTCGTGAGATGAAAAGTTGGAATTAACTTCGACGGATCATCAACCCGAAAAACGAAAGTGGTTCGACTATGGGTCTTCAAACTCCTCCGTATGGGCAACTGCCTCGCCGGGTTTGACGTTGGCCACACGCATCAGATAGCTGACGACATCATTCAATTCATCGGAGCTAAGACTGGAACCGTAGTCGGAGGGCATCAGAGTTTGCGAGCTGCTCAGCCCCTCGAGATCTGACTTGTCCACGAAGTAAAACGTCCCGTCCAGGGTTTGCAACTGCAGAGAGAAATTATCTTCATTGCGAATTCGTCCAACATACTTTTCGCCCCCGCGAGTGGTTGCCGTCACCATTCGTGCCTGCCGATCGTTGCCCGGAGTGGGACTGGCGATCGCGCTCCGAATCTGCTCCACCGCATGACTGCGAGCGTACCCGGACAGATCAGAGGCGATAAAACCGCCTCTACCGGCAACCATGTGGCAGCCGGAGCATCCCGCCTTGCCAAAGAAAACTGCTTCTCCACGATTCGGATCACCGGGCAGATTGAGCGTTACCTTTGTCCCCTGAAGCGAACGCAGGTACGTGACTACTGTCTGGACGTCAGGACGTGCGAGGGAGTGGAAGGCAGGCATTCCAGTTCCAGGAATGCCATTCTGGATGATGTGCGAAATCTGTGCATCGGAGAGTTGCTGCACCTTTTGACTGTCCGCGATGTTGGGCGCGCGTTCGCCGCCTCTGCCGTCCAAGCCGTGGCAGTTTGCACAGGTCGAGGCGAAGGTCTGCTTGCCCCGCGTCGAAACTGGCTTCGCGTCTTTTTGTTGGCTTTGCTGCGGGGATTGTTCCCAAGCGGCCAGGCCATTGATGGCCCACAAGGCCGCCAGAACCGGCGCCAGGACGAAGTGTGATCGGGAGCTTGGGAGCATTCGCGAAACACTTAGAACAGAATCTTTAACGCGAGTTGCATAATGCGTGGATCTCGCGCCGAAGTCACGTAGCCAAAGCCACCGGCGACGTTGTTGTTGAAATTTCCCGATGGATTGTAGAACTGCGCATGATTGAAGACATTGAACGCTTCTGCGCGGAACTGCGCCTGCACACTTTCCGTTATCTGCGTATCTTTCAGCAAGGCCATATCAAAGTTGTTGAGACCCGGGCCACTAAAGTACCGTCGCATGGCGTTTCCGACCTGACCCAGTGGCTCTTGAACGAAGTAATTCGGGTTGAAATATGGTTGGCCGGCAGAATTGCGCGGATTCTTGTTTACAAACAGAGGGCTGCCATTGTTGGCGTAGCTGGGCTCATCGATGGTGTCGGCGAACGTTCCACTGAGTGAGTTGTCATCGGTTTCCATCAGCTGGACGGGCTCACCTTTGGCGAATGTCGTAATACCAGAGAGCGCCCACCCGGCGGTGAGTCTCTTAGCGGCGCCCCCAGTGAGCTTGTCAAAGGGCATCTGGACGGTGTAGCTCACGGTTAAGTCTTGCGGGACGTCGAAAACCGACAACGCACGGTCTTGCCTGGGGTTAAGTGGATTGGTTGCATCGAACGAACTCGATCCGTTGTCCATCGATTTTTCATAGGTGTAGGCAACCAGGAAATTGGCATACTTCTCGTTGTGTTTCAGGCTCACCTGCAGGGAGTTAAAGCTTGAGCTGACGACCGTTGCCATATACGGGTTACTGATGAAGTTATCCGTGTTCGGAGTACTTAGTCCCGTGAGCAGTCGGGTGGTGGCGAACGAAGTGACCCCCGGATATCCGGGAGCGGTTACTCCAGGAGCTAGCACCATGGGCGAACCTGGACCTGGATCTTCGCCAAAAGGGCCGCACGTTGAGGGACTGGTTGGACTAAGATTAGCCGGATTGCTCAAGAACAAGCAGAGCGCCTGATTACCTGGATTCGACTCTTCGAACGTCAAGAGGTGGCGGCCAACCGATCCCACGTAGCTGGCGCTAAGTACCGTAGATGAGCCTAGCTGGCGCTGCAGCGAGAACTCGAACTCCTGCACGCTCGGTATTTTGTCGTGAGGATTTAAGTAGTCAGAGCCCGAAAGAGGCGTGGCTTGTGTCCAATTGAAAGAGGTGTCCGGATTCTTAGGCGATGAGTTTGCTGGAGGGAACGTGAAGGGAAACTTTGGCCCCGCACTAACCTCACTAGACCCTGTACCACGATCAATAAATGGCGACGCCAGGAGCGTAGGCTCAGAAGAAGAGTAATACAAGCCGAACGGCGCATCCCCAACCTCAACAAACCCGGTGGCGTCTTCAATGGCGCTGTAGAAGATACCATAGCCAACACGGATACTGCTCTTGCCCGGGCCGCCAAGAATTTTTCCGAGCAAGCCTTCTGTGGTATCCGGTGCATACGCGAATCCAATTCTGGGAGCGAAGTTGTGGTACTGAATGGGAGCCAAAGTTCGCGGCACGCCCGGATCTCCAGGAACCAACAATCCTTCCGGCGCAGTGGGGAAAGTTTTGGACTGTACGCCAGGGATGACTGTTTCCAATTTGTTCTGGGTGTCCCACCAAGGCGTCATGATCTCATAGCGAAGGCCATAATTGATGGTCAGGGTTTGCCGTGCGCGCCAGCTGTCTTGGGCATAGACTCCAAAGTACTTGTCGCGTGAGTCGAGAAGCTGCTGACTGGCCTGGGTAAAATTAACGGGAGCACCGATCAGATAGTCAGCAAAATCCAAGCCTGTCTCTGAGCCGTCAAAGGTATAGGCCCCGTTGGCGTCGTCGTAGTTGCGCTCATTGATCTGATCGTAATGAAAATCTACGCCGAACTGGAGGGTGTGGGTTCCTACAATTTTTGTGAAGTTGTCAAGAATCTGGTATGTGTTGTTGAATTGACGCAGTGCATCCTGGGGAAGTCCGAAGGAATAATTGTTGAAGACAAACGACGGAACTCCTTCCAGCGTCGGGTTTATGGCACCAATTCCGCCCGTGGTATTCCAGGGTGTATTAAAACCCAACGAGCTCAACGGAACTCCTGTGCCGCCAATCGGAATTCCTCCGAAGTACCGGTTCCGCAGATACACCAGGCGAACATCGTTGACGGTGGAATTATTAATAGTGGTCGTCAGGCCGAGATTGATCATCTCCGCACGACCCTGAACGCTGCTGTCAAAGCCCGGGAAGGTGATGCCCTGAGCATACGGAGTGGTCACAGAGAATTGATCGAAAAAGTAATATCCGAACAAGGCACCATAGTGCGTATTGGTGTCCAGGCGGATTCCGAATTTGTCATCCCGCAAGTGCTGGTTATAGGACGAGGCCTCATAATTAGCGCCTGATGGTAGATTCGCGTTGGGCGCCTGGATGTATTGCAGGGTAGCTGTGGCGACGGGAGACCATGCGGAGGTGGGAATGACCGCGTTCGGGAAAACGCACGCGGTATTGCTCGTGCATCCAGGCGTATAGTAAGGCTCTCCGTTTGGAAATTGCGCACTCCCAGCCGCGTACACGGGGTACCCCAGTTCTTGAGAAAGTTGGTACGCCCAACCACCGAAGGGATCTGCGGGCCCGGAGGGCGGAGCCGAGCTTCCGACCACGGTACCGGTAAGCGCCCCGGCTTCATCCATCAGATTTCCCGTGCGGTCCTGTGCGCTAGGGACAGCAAAGGACTGAGTTTGCCCCAGGATTTGCCTGTTTCCCTGATAGTCGCCAAAAAAGAAAATCTTGTCTTTCTTTAACGGGCCGCCGAAAATTCCGCCAAACTGATTCTGTTTGAAATCTCCGCGAGCACCTCCAGCGAAGAAGTTGGCGGCATCGAAATCGGTATTGCGGAGAAAGTCGAAGAGGTCTCCGTGAAATTGATTGGTTCCAGATTTGGTGACGACATTGATTTGGCCGCCGCTGAAGTTTCCGTACTCGGCGTTGAAATTGTTGCTGATGATGCGAAACTCGGAGATAGAGTCAAGATTGGGCAGAATCGCAGCTCCGTTATGGACGCCTTCTTGCGCGTCGGCTCCATTCACCATGAAACCGTTCGAACCGAGCCGGCCACCGTTTACGGATTGAGTGCCGTTAGTCTGATCGCCGGATACCGTTGTTTCATCTACACCCACTCCCTGCGTTGTGTCATTGCAATTGCTTGATGTGCATTGATAGGGCGAAACGCCAGGCTGCAGAGCCAGCAGATCAATAAAGTTGCGGCCGTTCAGGGGTACGGAGGTCATCTTGGAGCCCTCGATGACTTCTCCCATCTGCGTGCTCTGGGTCTCCACTTGCGCTGCTTCCGTACTCACCTCAATCTTCTCGTTGATCGAACCGACGGCCAGACTCACATCGACTCGAAACGCCGAGTTGGCATCGATCACCAACCCAGTCTGCCGATAAGTCTTGAAACCGAGCTGCTTGATTTCCAGGTCATAGGTGCCGACAGCCAGGGTCGGAAGATTGTAAAAACCCTTGGCATCTGTCTTTTGACTGGTCTTGACCCCGGTCAGGGTGTCGGTCGCAACCACCGAAGCCCCGGAAATAACAGCCCCGGATTTGTCCGTAACAACGCCGGAGATGCTGCCGGTGATACTTGCCGACGCAGGCGCCAGCGCAAGAAGCACGAACGCAAGAACTGCGAAAACAGCACACCGACGGTTGCTCATAGCTGATCTCCTGCCAAAAGAGGCCCTCGCCCGATTTTCAACACCGTCTTGCGACTTTCATCTAGTGAAATCCTGCAGCAGCGCTGTGAAAGTCGATTAGCACGATGGATGACGGTGTATCGCAAGCGCAGTAGGACTGTCAAACTCTTTTTTTGTGTTCTGAAGATCGGGGCGAACAGAATCTCGGCGCGCTCGCCACATTTATCCTGCAGCAAGCCGAAGATGCCGGCAGCCAAGGAGCGAGCTACTTCTGTTTCACCGCGATCGCCGAGATCTCAATTCGGGCGTTGTTGACCAGGGCGGCAGCCTGGATAGTCGCGCGGGCCGGCTTGGGGTCAGGCATAAGACTCTTGTAGACCTTGTTCATGTCTGGGAACTCATGAATGTCGGCGAGGTAGACTGTCACACTGACCACATCCTTCAGTTCGAAGCCAGCGGCCTTGAGAACTCTCTGAATATTGTCGAGAGCCGCGGTTGTCTCGGGGCCAATTCCTCCTGCGACCAGCTTGTCGGACTCGTCGGTGCCCTCCTGACCGGCGATGTAGAGAGTATTCCCCGCCACGACGCCGTCACTAAAAGGAAGTCCCCTGGCGGGAGACAGATTCACGGTTTTACGTTCCTGGCCATCGCCCTGCTGCACTGAAACGCCTATGGTTAGTACGATCGCGAAGATCCACAGAAGCACGCGGGCAGTTCTGCTCAACCTCGTCATTTTCATTCCCTTTCCCTTTTCGAATAAATGGATTGGCTCTTCCACCGAACGACAAACAGTGTTAGAGTCCGCGCACATATATACATCCAGGAGGAGGAAATGAACAAGTTTCGTGGATTTGTGAAATCCCACAGAATCGCGGCATCGCTGGTATCCATCGGCCTTTTGTCGGCTATCCCATGCGGAGCCAGATTCTTACGGGCACAATCAGTCGCCGGAGCAACTGCACCGCAGACCGACAACGCCTTGATTGCAGACTTTCGCCGGGTGGAGGTGGCTTCGGTCTCCGATGCGCTGGAGCAGTTGACCGGCAAGCAGATGTATATGAGTCACCGCATGCGTCCGATCTCGACCGCAAAGTTTGCCGGCTTTGCGCGGACGGTCCTGCTCAAGAAGGACGAAGGAAACAGCGANNGATCCCGCTGCGTTGAATGGAATGCTGGCGGCCATTGACGAGGGCTCCGCGGATTCTGTTTACGTGATGGTCGTCGAGGACGGCGAGGACATCGCGGGAATGGGCGGACTGATGGGCACCGCCATGGCTGCGCGCGGCTACGCCGGAGCAGTGATCGACGGAGGAGTGCGCGACGTAGCGTATCTGCGCAAGATCGGGTTTCCGGTGTATGCGACCGGCATTGTGCCGTCGACGTCGGTGCATCATTATCGATTCGGGGGATCCCAGATTCCGGTCACCTGCGACGGCGTAACCGTGAATGCGGGCGACATTGTCGCGGCGGACAGTGACGGCGTGGTGGTTGTGCCTAGGGCGAGGGCCCAAGAAGTTCTAACTCTGGCCCAGCAAATGGACTTCAAAGAACATTCGATGTATGCCGTGATTGAGCAGATGAAGTCGATTGTGGAGGCGGTGAAGAAATTCGGAAGGCTGTAGTGGATAAAAGACCTATTGCGCAAAATCGACTTTCATCAGATAATTCGCACTTTCATTTCGTGATTCGACGATGTTGATCAGGGTTTATGGCTAATACTCCAAAGCGGAGCTACAACATCACCGCGTTGCAGCGCGGGTTGCATCTTCTCCACATTTTCAGCGAGTCGCCGCACGGGCTCACAGCGAAGCATGTGGCGGGACGATCCCGGCTGCCGGTGAGTACGGTTCACCGTTTCCTGGCGAACCTGGAAGGTGCGGGTTTTTTGAACTGCAGCGGAGACGGCGTGTATCACCTGGGAATCGCGTGTTTCGCGATCGGCCAGGCGGCTTTGGGTCAGCTCGATATTCGCCGGGTGAGCCTGCCGTACCTTCAGGAATTAAACCGGCAGACGCGCGAGACCATTCACCTGACGGTGCGGCATGGGCTGAGCGCGGTTTACGTCGAGAAACTGGATTCGCCCGAGCAGTTGCGCATTTTCTCCCGCATCGGCGCCGCCGTTCCCTTGTATTGCACCGCAGTGGGCAAGATCATATTGGCGTATATGCCCGACGATGAGCGGAAACAAGCGCTCCCGCAGTTGGGATTGCAGCGTCTGACGCCCAACACTGTGGGAAACCTTCAGGAGCTCGAAGCTGAACTCTACCGTGTCCGAAAGAACGGCTACGCCTGCGACCTGGAGGAGCATGAACTCCATATACGATGCGTCGCAGCTCCCATCTGGGACCACGCTGGTGGGGTGAATGCCAGCCTCAGCATTACTGCGCCGCTGGTACGCATGCCGGTCACACGCTTACGCCAACTCGCGACGCTTATTCAGACGGCTGGACTCCAAATTTCGCGCGAGTTGGGATATCGGACCGTCAGTCACGGATCGCCACCGCGAAGACCTGCGGAAGGATCCGCCGCATGAGGATAGTGGCGCTCATCGCCGTGGTATTCACTTGCCTGGCAGCTCGGGCCGGAAATGATGCGCCCGCAAGCGTGTCGACGGCGATCGATGTGCGGCCTTCGGATCTACTGGTTCAACCTCCGAACGCGAACTGGATTTCCTACAACGGGGACTATTCGGGCCGGCGCTATAGCGGACTTTCCGAAATCAACCCGGGCAATCTTGCGGGACTGCGCGCCGACTGGGTCTTTCATGCACGCAACTCGGGACGGCTCGAAGTCACTCCAGTTGTCGTGAATGGAATGATGTTCGTGACTGCTGCCAATGACGCCTCCGCGCTCGACGCTCGGACTGGACGAGTGGTGTGGCGCCATTCGTGGCCGATTTCGGAAGGGCTGATCGACGACGCGTCGGGGCACATCAACCGAGGGGTTGGTGTTTGGCACAACCGGGTTTACATGGAAACGGACAATGCGCATCTCCTCTGCCTGGACGTGCGCTCGGGCTATCTCATCTGGGACGTGGCGTATGCGGATTGGAATAAGAATTATGGCGCAACCAGTGCACCGCTCGTGGTCAACGACAAAGTCCTGGTGGGGACCTCCGGCGGCGATGACGGCGTGCGCGGCTTTGTGGCCGCATACGATGCGTTGACCGGCAAGCTAGCCTGGCGATTCTGGACAATTCCGGGTCCGGGCGAATTCGGATCTGAGAGCTGGCCCGGGAAACTCTACCTGCACGGCGGCGGAACGACGTGGATGCCTGGCACATACGATCCCCAACTCAACACGATTTACTGGGGCACGAGCAACCCCGCGCCTGACTTCGAGGGCGGCGTGCGCCCCGGAGACGATCTCTACACCGACTGTGTGTTGGCACTGGATCCCGATACCGGAAAATTGAAGTGGTATTTCCAGTTCACTCCGCATGATCTTTTCGACTTCGATGCGGTTGAGACTCCGATCCTGATCGATGCCGTTTATCAGGGTACAACCCAAAAATTACTGGTGCAGGCAAACCGCAACGGCTACATCTACGTGCTCGATCGCACGAATGGAAAGTTTCTCTCCGCAACACCATTCNNTGACAAATTGAACTGGGCGAAGGGGATCGATGCGCAAGGCAGGCCGCTGCTGACCGGCGTCCAGCCGACAGCGGAGGGAACGCGGATTTGCCCCGGCTTTTCGGGAGCCACAAACTGGTTTGCACCGTCGTACAGCGAGTCCACACATTCCGTTTATTTCATGGCCCTGGAGGAATGCGAAACCTATTTTTTCAAGCAGCAAACTTTTCAGGAAGGTCAAGGCTATTACTCGACGGGAGTAAAGCGCATTCCGAGCGAAACTTTGCAGAAGGTGCTGGTCGCATTCAACCTTGATTCGAGTTCGATCGTCTGGAAAGATCCGCAAACCGGCGCAGGTCGCTCCTCCGGTGGGACCATGACAACGGCGGGCGGCTTGGTGTTTTTCGGGGACGATGCGGGCTCGTTTGAGGCCGTAGACGCACGTAGTGGCAAGCCACTATGGCACTTCAATACGGGGCAAGACATAAGTGCGTCCCCTATGACCTATGCAATCGCCGGCAAACAGTACGTGGCGATTGCCGCAGGTAGTGACATCTTCAGCTTTGCGTTGCCTTGATTGGCTCGCATATCTCGAAGGCTAAATTGTAAGGAGAAGATATATGAATCTGACTTTCACTCGAAGAGCGTTCGCAACGCGGTTCGCTTCCGTGCTTTCCGCGTTGGGAGTTACTGCCGCCGTTTTGCCGAACCGTGCATTGGCTCAGAGTGCCGCCGCGCAGGACGGCGAAATCCGCAAGCTGAATAGCGATGGCAAACCAGGCGGCGAGAAAGACGTCATCATGCCGGTGATTGTTCACCGCGGGTTGATCTATGTCGCGGGGCAGGGCGCCCACGATACGCGCGACTCCAAGGAATGGACGATCGAATCTCACACCAGCATGGTCATGGACAAGATCAAGAAGCACGTGGAAATTGGCGGGGGAACCATGGCCAGCATTTTGCAATTGAATGTCTTCCTGGTGAAGATTGAACACTGGGACGGAATGCATAAAGTGTTCTCGACGTATTTTCCTCATGGCGGCCCGGCGCGCACAACCGTTGCGGTAGCTGCGCTGCCGGGAGACTCGCTGGTGGAAATCAATTGCATCGCCGCAGTCACCGCCAAGTGAGCGGCAAGGGAGCTTCATTCATGCGACTGAACTCAAAGTGGAATCGCCGGAGTTTTCTTGGAAGCGCGGGAGTGATCGCGAGTTCGCTTCTGGCGCCACGCAAGTTGTTTTCCTGGAATCGCCGGGCGGCTGGCGCAAGCACACCGGTAAGCGGGTTCGGGCAAACAGGAAACCCATACGAAGAACTTGGGGTTACAACAGTCATTAACTGTGAGGGGACCATGACCATGCTTGGCGGTTCCCTTCCCCACCCCGAACTCGAAGCGGTGATGACCCTAGCTGGGCGCCACTTTGTAAGCATTCCGGAGTTGGAGGTGGCCGCGGGAAAACGCATCGCGGAAATGCTCAAGTTGCCGGAGGGTTACACGGCGCTTGTGACCTCGGGCGCGGCGGCAGCGATTCAATCAGGACTGGCGGGCATTCTGACTGGCGGGAACGAGGCCTTGATCCGGCAGTTGCCCGATCTAACTGGTATGAAGTCGGAAGTGATTATTCAGAAGTCGCATCGCAATCCGTTTGATCACCAGCTGCGATCTACGGGAATCAAGCTGATCGAGATTGAAACCGTTGATCAATTACGAGCTGCGGTGAATGAGCGCACGGCGATGATGCACTTCTCCAATTTCGCCAACGCGGCGGGGCAGATCAAAGTAGAAGAGTGGGTCAAGCTCGCCAAGCAATACAACATCCCTTGCATGAACGACGCCGCAGCGGATACGCCACCAGTGTCTCACCTCTGGGACTACACCAACATGGGTTACGACCTTGTGACTTTCAGCGGCGGCAAAGCGATTCGCGGGCCGCAGTGCGCCGGCCTGTTGATCGGGCGCACAGAAATGGTGGCGAATGCGCTGCTCAACAACAGCCCGCACGAGGACACGTTGGGCCGCAGTCAGAAAGTGGGCAAAGAAGAAATCGTGGGCATGGTTAAGGCGCTCGAACTTTTTCTCGCGCAAGATCATGAGGCTCTGGCCAAGGAATGGCAGGATCGTCTGGAAGGAATCTCACGCGAGATCAACAAGATTCCAGGGGTCAGCACATCGTTCTTCGTTCCAGACATCGCCAATCACGTGCCGCACATGAGCATCACGTGGGATGAGGCCCGCATTCCATTGACACCGCAGGAGGCGTCAAAGCTGTTGCGGAATTCGAAGCCGTCGATTGTGATGGGAAGCGGCGAAGGCCGGCCCGGGCTGGCCATGAATTCGTTCATGCTGCAACCCGGCGAAGACAAGATCGTTACTGAGCAACTTTCGCGTCTTCTGCGCGAACACGCGGCATAAACAAGGAGAACCGTAAGATGAACAGTGCGAGAACGAGCCATGTCCGATGGTTTCTGGTGTTCTGGCTGTTCATCCTCAGTGCCGTGTCTTATCTCGACCGAGTAAACATTTCCATTGCCGGCGGGTCCATTGCGGAGGCCTACCATCTCAGCGATGTGCAACTGGGCCAAGTGTTCAGCGCCATGCTGGTCGGGTATGCGCTCTTCCAGACCGTCGGAGGGAGACTGGCTGATCTCTTCGGACCGCGCCGTGTGCTGGCCGCAGGCGTCGCTTGGTGGGGAATCTTCACCGCACTAACCGCGATGGTCCCTGCGAACATTGCAGGGGCGCTGCTCATCTTCGTGGTGGTCCGTTTTCTTCTCGGCGCCGGGGAGGCGGTGATCTATCCCTCCGCCAATCAGTTCATCGCACGCTGGATTCCGACCACGGAACGCGGTATCGCGAATGGCTGGATCTTCGCCGGAGTGGGAGCCGGAGCCGGGCTTACGCCATTGATCGTCACTTACATCATGGTTCATTACGGCTGGCGGACATCGTTCTGGGTGTGCTCCATCATCGGATTTGCCGCCGGTGCGGTGTGGCTTCTTATCGCTCGCGACACACCCGCCGAGCATCCTGGCGTTTCTGCCTCGGAGTCCGCGTTGATTCGTTCCGGGCTGACGCAGGCAGAGTCAAAGAATGATGCGCAAGCGCTCGTGCCCTGGGGGCGCGTAATACAAAGCAAAGAAGTCTTGGCCGTCACGCTCAGCTATTTCTGCTATGGCTACGTAGCATGGATCTTCTTCAGTTGGTTCTATCGCTATCTCGCCAAAGTGCGGGGCCTGGATTTGAAGGCGAGCGCGTTCTACACCATGTTGCCATTTCTCGCCATGTTAGTGTGCTGCCTTTTAGGAGGAGCCATCAACGACCGGCTCGCGAAGCGGCTGGGGCCCCGGGTTGGACGTTGTGGTCCAGCGGTATTCGCGATGGTCGTGGCTGGGATATTCATCGCTTTCGGATCCCAGGTTCAAAGCGCGCGGCTGGCCAGCGTTGTGCTCGCGGGTGGAGCAGGTGCGCTGTATCTGTCCCAGAGTTCTTTCTGGTCGGTGACGGCCGACATTGCCGGCGCGTCTGCGGGCTCGGTATCGGGCTTCATGAATATGGGAAACCAGATTGGAGCGGCGCTCACGGCTTCTCTCACTCCCTGGATCGCCGCCCGATTCGGTTGGACAACCTCGTTTCTAGTGGCGGCTGGGTTGTGCCTGGTGGGGGCGCTGAGCTGGCTGGTGGTCGATCCATCGCGACAACTCAGAGTTTCTCTGGCTGACGTTGGCACGGTTCAAATTCAAAGTTCTAAATATATTTCCGATCAGTCTGCCAACAGATCACCCGTGGTGCGCGCGAGTTCATGAAATCGCCGTCTATGCTCATCATTTTCTAAGATCCTAATTTCTCATGGCGAAACTGAATATCAAAGCGAAGAGCTGTTGCATGTGGGACCTAGTCAGTCTCGGTGAAGTCATGCTCCGCCTCGATCCTGGTGATGAGCGCATCTCCACCACTCGCCATTTTCGCGTATGGGAAGGTGGAGGCGAATACAACGTGGCTCGCGGCCTAAAGCGCTGCTTTGGGATGGACACGGCGGTCGTTACGGCCCTCGCGGACAATCCGGTTGGACGACTCGTCGAAGACCTGATGCTGCAGGGCGGCGTTAGTCAGAAATATATGCGCTGGGTGCCTTTCGACGGGGTGGGCCGGACAGTACGTAACGGATTGAACTTTACCGAGAGAGGCTTCGGCCCGCGCGCTCCACTCGGATGTTCGGATCGCGGTCATACTGCCATCTCGCAATTAAAGCCCGGCGAAATCGATTGGGAGCAGATTTTCCGCAAGGATGGAGCACGCTGGTTTCATACGGGCGGAATATTTTGTGGACTTTCGGAGGCCGCACCGCTGGTCGCGGAGGAAGCCATCGAGGCGGCGAAGCGGGCTGGCGCCACCGTTTCTTACGATCTGAACTACCGTGCTTCGCTATGGCAGTCGATTGGAGGAAAATCCGAAGCTCAACGGATAAACCGGCGGCTGGCGTCGCGTGTGGATGTAATGCTGGGGAATGAAGAAGACTTCACCGCCGCTTTGGGCTTCG
Organism: Acidobacteriaceae bacterium; assembly: GCA_003164855.1. GTDB lineage: Bacteria > Acidobacteriota > Terriglobia > Terriglobales > Acidobacteriaceae > Sulfotelmatobacter. The sequence continues at coordinate 39 of PLUI01000210.1, read as the reverse complement.
AGGTGAAGGGTTTCGACGAACACCACTCCAAGCTCGACC
>PLUI01000011.1 GCA_003164855.1 Acidobacteriaceae bacterium | reverse complement strand
CCCCTGTGTCACGCGTTCGAGTTGCCGAATCGAGAGAGCGAGATTGATCAAGCCCATACCTGGAAACTCGATGTGCGTTTAGTGCATCCGATAATTAAGACCATTCTTGCACTTGCGATGTTTTCATCGGTTGTTCCTCTGTTCGCCAGTTCGCACTACGCAGCCCGCCTGGACGATCCGCGAGCAATTTATCTGACGCAGGATCATTTCCCCGTGAAGGGTGACGGGATCGCAGATGATTCCGCGGTCCTGCAGCAAGCCATCAATACGGTTCAGGAGAAGACGAATCAGGGCATTCTGTTCATTCCGGCTGGCCGCTATCGTTTAACCAAGACCATTTATATCTGGCCGGGGATTCGGTTGATCGGCTTTGGCAAAACGCGCCCCGCTTTCGTGCTTGCGGCAAACACGCCGGGGTTTCAACAAGGGCCCGCTTATATGGTGTTCTTCGCGGGCGCCCGTCCCCATGCCAACGACCCACCACCAGATGCGAACCCAGGGACGTTCTATTCCGCAATCAGCAACATCGACTTCGAAATTCAGTCTGGAAACCCGGGCGCTGTGGGCATTCGAGCTCACTACGCACAGCATTGCTTTCTGGCGCACATGGACTTTCACATCGGCTCGGGACTTGCGGGGATTCACGATGGTGGCAACGTCGCGCAAGACGTCCACTTTTATGGAGGTCAGTATGGCATCTGGACGCGCAAACCTTCTCCCGGGTGGCAGTTTACACTGATCGACGCTACGTTTGAGGATCAGCGGGAAGCGGCGATCCGAGAACACGAAGCCGGACTGACGCTGATCCGGCCGCAATTCAAGAATGTGCCGACGGCGATTTCCATCGATCCCCGATACTCCGAAGAACTTTGGATAAAAGATGGACGCATGGAAAACATTAGCGGACCTGCCGTAATCATCAGCAATGAAAATAATCCGCGCACCGAGATCAATATGGAGAACGTCACCTGTCGGCGAGTCCCAACCTTTGCGGCCTATCGCGAGAGCGGAAAGAGTATCTCAGGTCCGGCAGAAACCTATTCGGTGCAGACTTTTTCTCACGGACTTCAATATCAGGACATCGGCTCAGCCCCTGCGATTCGTGACATCTATGAGACAACGACTTTAAGCGCGTTACCAAATCCTGTAACGTCTGACATTCTGGATCTGCCGCCGATCGATACCTGGGTAAATATCCGTACTCTTGGCGCCAAGGGTGACGGTACGAACGACGATACCGACGCGTTGAGAAAGGCCATCGCCCAGCATCGAACGATTTACTTGCCCTCCGGTCAGTATCGGGTAACGGATACGATCAGGCTTCGGCCGGACACAGTTCTCATCGGACTGCATCCGAGCGTCACGCGCATACTCCTGGCCGATTCCACTCCGGCGTTTCAGGGCGTTGGCAGCCCCAAGCCTTTGCTCGAGACGCCGGATGGCGGGACGAATATCGTGACTGGCATCGGCCTGTACACCAACGGTATTAACCCGCGAGCGGTAGCGGCGAAGTGGATGGCTGGCACGAATTCCATGATGCAGGATGTTCGTTTTCTGGGCGGGCATGGCACGATCGATCCGAACGCCACGGCGGAAGAATCCCGCAAAATATGGAGTGAAATCTATAACAGCACCCACAGCGCCGACTCCAATCCGAATCGCCGCTGGGACGGACAATATTCCAGCCTGTGGATCACCGGCGGCGGCACTTTCGTGGGCATCTGGACGCCGAGCACTTTTGCGCAGGCAGGGTTGTACATCTCGAACACTTCGATTGCGGGAAGAATTTACGAGCTATCGAGCGAGCATCACGTTCGCAACGAGGCCGTTCTTGACCATGTCTCCAACTGGCAAATCTACGCTCTCCAGACGGAAGAGGAGCGCGGCGAAGGCAGCTTCGCATTGCCGCTGGACATTCGGAATTCAAGCAACATCACCTTCGCGAACCTGCATATGTATCGAGTGGTAAGCAGCTATCAGCCTTTCAAATATGCGGTCACAGTTGCAAACTCCAGGAATATACGGTTTCGCAACGTCCACTGCTATAGCGACAGCAAAGTGTCGTTCGACAGTGCGATCTACGATCAGACCCACAATATTGAAATACGGCAGCGCGAATTCTCCTGGCTCACGATTTCCGGAGCCGTGCCTCCAGCTCGCGCAAGCCAATCATCCACGGTGCTCGTCCCGGACGCGAAGCTGGAAAAAGTTGCGAGCGGCTTCTTTAATATTTCCGGCGGAGCGGTAGATGGAGCAGGCAACGTTTATTTCGTCGACGCGAAATGGCAAACTATCTACTGTTGGTCAGCCTCCACTCACCAACTATCGAAGGTTCGTGACAATCCGCTCGATCCGGTCCAACTGTTTTTCGATAAGGCAGGCGATCTGGTGGTGGTGTCATATGCCGGTGCCGGAATCGTGTATGCCTTCAAACCAGGAGCCAGCGATGACAGCATTACACTGCTGCGAGCTGTACCCGCCGAGCCGCGCCCGGGAATGACGCCAGTCCTTCCAGTCGACTATTGGCGAAACGAGAACGATTTCCTGGACACGACTACAGCCAGGCTGCCCTATCAATTCATTTCTCCGGACGGAACAACTTTCCTTTCCGCCGGGGCGGACTTTGTCACCGGGGAGCTCTATTACGGTTCGAAGTTGAACAACACTCTGAGAGCGTTTGGCTTAGCGCCCGCGCGGGCAGGCCAACCTTATTACGTTACGGATGAAAATGGAGAGAAGACCTATTCGGCAAGCGTTGGCAATGATGGAACAATCTCGAACTTAAAGTTATTCGCCGAAAATGGCGGAGAGAGCGTCACTGTAGATGATCACGGTAATGTCTACATCGCGGCCGGACAAGTGTACGTATACGACTCAAGAGGCGAATTGATCGACACGATCGACGTTCCGGAGCGGCCCTCGCAATTGTTGTTCGGAGGTAGCGATGGCCGAACTTTGTTCGTGCTCGCGCGTAGTTCCTTGTACGCTATCCAAACCCGGTACAGAGGACGTTGAAGAAGTTAGCGCTCTTTTTTTCTAGGGACCGCAATATGACACGATCAACTTCACGAAGAAGTTTTCTCGAACTTTCAGCCTTGGGACTTGCCGCGGCAGTAGTTCCTAGTGAGCTCGTCTGGCCCACAGTTGCAATGCGTGAACCCGCAAATGAAACCTCGAACGCCAGCCCAGAGATCTCCGTCTGGGTTACGTCTGGCGATGAACGTTTCGCCACCGCTCCCAAGGCCACCTGGCGCCCAGCGTCGTCGCCCCCCTCCGCCAATCAGCTCCTACTGGACCCCAGCACAAAGTTCCAGCAGATATTAGGATTTGGCGGCGCCTTTACTGACGCTACCTGCTACATGTTTAATCAGCTCGCGCCTGCAACACGAGCGCAATTGTTCCATGAACTATTTCATCCATCGGAAATGGGGCTTAACGTTGGCCGCATCTGCGTTGGATCGAGCGACTATTCGACGAAAGTCTACAGCTACGATGAAGGCGAACCAGATCCTGACCTTACGCGATTCTCCATTGATCACGACCGCGAATACATTCTGCCTGTGCTGCGGGAGGCGCGCGAGGCGAATCCCGGCCTGTTCCTTTTTTCGACTCCCTGGAGTCCGCCCGGCTGGATGAAGTTTAGCGGCTCGATGCTGGGTGGCTCCATGCGCAGCCGTTATTTGCCGGTTTATGCGAAGTACTACCTGGAATTTCTGCGGGCGTATGCCGCTGCAGGCGTGCCGGTGCAAGCCCTAACGACCCAGAATGAAGTGGACACAGATCAGGACGGCAGAATGCCCGCTTGCATATGGCCGCAGGAATACGAAATTCAATTCGTGCGCGATCACTTAGGCCCGCTTTTGGAAAGTAGCGGACAAGCGACAAAGATTTGGATTCTGGATCATAACTACAATCTGTTTGGACGTGTCTTGGATTCCCTGCAGGACGAGAAGCTTCGCAAATACGCGAACGCAGTTGCCTGGCACGGTTACTATGGGACTCCGGACATGATGAGCAAGGTCCATGAAGCATATCCGGAAGCCGAGATGCATTGGACCGAAGGTGGGCCCGACTATAAAGATCCTGCCTATCTGACGGATTGGTGCAAGTGGGGCGGAATTTTCAGTGATGTACTGAGTAACTGGTGCCGCTCTGTCACGTCCTGGAATCTGGCTCTCGACGAGCAGGGCCGGCCAAACCTCGGACCGTTTCCCTGCGGCGGCGTGGTGACTATAAACTCGCAGAGCAAGGAGATCACCCGGAGTGGACAATACTGGGCTTTTGCTCACTATTCACGAATTATCCGTCGCGGCGCTCGCCGGTTTAGCTCTCTGAGCTCGGCCGCTGACCTGCAGCAGGTTGCGTTTGAAAATCCGGATGGCCAGCAAATACTGGTTGTGACCAACAAGGGACCGGCAAGGACGATCCAACTGCAACTCGCGAATATGACCGCGTCGGTTCCGTTGCAGGCAAATTCATTGACGACCTTGGCTTGGAGATAATCTTTCCATTAACGATATAAGGAACTATTTGTTCAGGCTTTTCGACTTAGCCTTCTGCGTCGATTCGCGCACTATTAGCTCGGGCTCCACTACGATCTGTTTTCGGTAACGCTCGGACCCGTGCAGCCGGTTGAGAACGCATTGTGCCGCGATCCTACCCATATTTGAGAGTGGTTGACGGATAGTCGTGAGCCGTGGATTGTTGAACTCCGCCGCGTTGATGTCGTCAAAACCTATGACGGATATATCGTGAGGTACGTTTAGTCCAAAGTCTTGCAGAGCGCGTATTGCGCCAATGGCGGACATGTCATTAAACGCAACGACAGCGGTAAACGATTTGGCCCCAGAAACCAACTGTTGCATGGCAGGATACCCTAACTCAGGTGAGGAGATGTCGCGATCCAACTGGACTATGAGTTCAGGTCTGATAGCAATGCCTATCTGGCGCGCCGCCAGAACCAGGCAACGCCAACGCTCGTCGGAATCTGAACTAAACGGCTGGCCTCGCATAAAAGCGATGCGTCGGTGTCCAAGTGAGTGCAGGTGCGTCAGGACTAGTTCTGCTGCGAAGCGGTGATCGAGCACGACATTGGTAACACCAGGGACAGCGTGATTTCCTGCTACCGCTACGACCGGAACTGGAAACGGATGTTCTAACCGTGTATCAATTGTAATGAGAGCCTCAGCACCGCGACCAAGAAGCATCCGGCTATACTCTTCGATTAGATTCTCCCGGTGCCGATGGTGGGCAGTGAAGTAAAAATACCCCGCCTCCATCAAATGATCGCCGATACCGCCCAAGACTTGGGTATGGTAGCCGTCTCCCAACTGAGGCACTAATATCCCGATCGCTTGAGTACGGCGATTGCGAAGTGAGCGAGCCAGAAGACTTGGATGATAATTCAGCTCTTTGGCGGCGGCCTTGATACGGTCGCGAGTGGTTTGGGGAATAGAACGTCCTGGGACTTCGTTCAGCACAACTGAAACTGTCGCTGGGTTCAAACCGAGGTAATCAGCCAATTTCTTTAAGCTGGTCGTTCCGTCTCTAGCCGGTCCCTTTTTTGCCATGTGTCAGTTTCTTGCCCTACTGAAGGCTAGACCAGTTGTCACCACCCAATCACTCACCCCAAGTTACTCTTACTTCGTGATCGAGGCTGGTCGCAGATTTGGTGTCAGAATCGTCAGTTCGCCGACTTGTTCCCTCTTCACGGTACCACGCAGGTGGGTGGCATGTTCCATCATCCAAATCTCGGGAATGATTTCGCCGACCAGTTGTCCATGACAGAAAAGTCGCACCACCGAACTCTCGGAAACCACAATGCCCACCGCCTTGGTGACAGCACTCATGTTGGCAGCGGCAATGTGACGACTGCCGAGTCCCAGCGGCACGTCCACTTGTGCGGCTACGGCATCGAGGTAGCGGCACGCGGAAAGAACAATTCCTTCCCGACTCACCACGAACCCGCCATCCAGTTGCGCCAATTCCTTGATGGTTCCTCGCAGATTGAGATTGGTGATGTGGAGTGAAGACTCAGGATGCCCCGATAACGGATCCAAAATCAGCGGCCTGGATCTCGCGAGCACGGCACTTTCATCCCCGAGTGTAAAAAGTGTGCCAACGCGTCTTCCCTCTCGCCCCTCGCGAGCAATTTCGACTGCGAGGCCAATCAAAGATTCAAGGACATCAGGATCATATTCCGTTACCTGGCAGAGAATGCTCTCAAACATCCGTCAACTCCTCGCCTCGGCTAGGGTCCACCAACTATAGCCTAAAACCACTTTGCTTTGGATGAAAAGCCATACGAAGAAGATGCAGGCGTCCGCCTCCTGCTGAAGAAGAAATCGGATTCTGCTGTATGAGCGAGGGACGCTATTTGCGCGATTACGTTTCCCGTAAATTCGGCGATTTGCCCACGTGATGTCACTTGAAAAGTTAGGGGCAACTTGGACAGACAGGAGTTCGCGCGGCAAAGTATCCGAAAGAAAGCTCACCGGATAATAAGGAGTCCGTTTCGAGGAAAAAGACATGACTCGGGTCAACAACGTAAAACGCTACCGCGATCGTGTTCGGAACACTGGCCGGCGTGGGAAAGAAGGTGTTAGTCAATGCCCCCGTCGAACGACCGGTGCTAGAAATCGTAATGAAGCTGCCTGTTATAGGAGTGTTTGGTTCAGGTGAAAAACTAAAGTCAGTATCGATAACGCCAGAGAATGTATTCGAAGTTGCATTCACCGAGACCTGTCCGGTGCCGTCATTCTCGAGTGACCCACTGCCTTGGGTAAAGTACAGTCCATACTTTCCGTTGAATGACAATGGCGGGGCCACTTGTGGATTGGCTAATCCCACTCCTAACGCGCCGAAGTTGGCATCAGCGTCGAGGACCAGGGGAGCAGTCGCAGTTCCGGTGAGATAAAAAATGAATTCCGGGCCCGGACCGTTGCTGCTGAAATTGATCGATGAATCGACGCGGCCAGTTCCAGTCGGATCCACGGTATAGGTTCCAGTAAATGAGTCGCTGATCTCGATAGCAAGACCGTCCAGAAGTTCGTCGTCGTATCCATTATTCAGGTTGCCGCTTCCATCAGCGGTAAACTCACCCACCGAAGCCAATGAGGTAGGAAGGCCGCTCAGATCCTGACCTAAGATATCGAGCACGTAGTTTCCCGAGAATGACTTACTGCTGGTAAACGTGCCCGTGGCAGCACCTTGGCTGATGGCCAGTCCAGCCGTGGAACCGACGCCTGTGCCTGAGCCATTATTGTCAGTCTCAATCAGCTTTATGTGTTGGGCGTCGACGATGTATCCAGTCAATTGGATAGGACTCTGAGAAAAGGCGGCCGTAAGATTAAACTTCAGCGATCCCAGCGAGTCTGGATTCGTCAGGGTCCCGGAGAGTGAAGCGCTTGGAAACACGGTGCCAGTATCATCTTGATCAGCCACGCTGCCAGTTCCAGAAATTGTGTTCGGCGAATCGATTTTTAAAATGCCGCCCATCGCCATCGGTTGGTAACTGATGTCGGTGCCATTGACAACAAAGGCATAGCCACCCGTGGGCGCACTGTTACTTGTCTGCAAGTCGAGCGTTCCCGAAGACGTTTCATAGCTGGGTTGAAGGTTTGGATTATCGAGGGTTGCAATGAGCGCCTCTGAATTATTAAGAAAAATGAGACTTAGATTTTCCACGCCCTGCTGACCAATGTTTTGGTCCGCCGTGTTAATCGTCAGAGTGCCACGACCATCAGGGCCGATGTAGTAGGATCCGCCGGTAATAGGATCCGAGAAAAATTGCAACGAATCGCTGTGAGTCTGCTCGCCTGACGTGAGTCCACCATTGCCATCGAGGATAATTACACCCGCCAATTGGAAAGGTCCGTTGGCGTCGATGCCTCTTGTCTCGAAAACATAAGTGCCTTTGAGGTTGCTTGCGAACCCGGTAACCGTGATTGTAGTAACGACATTCTGGTTGTGCTCAGCGGTCGCAAAAGCCTCGATAATGAAAGTCTGACTGTTCCCGGAAATGGTTGGAGGCGGCGTATAGGTTGTCGCCGCACCGCTGGCCGTATGTAAGGGAAGGAGCGTGCCACAATTGGCATTACTCTGACACAGCAGCGCCCAGTCCACCCCAGCATTGCTCGAGTCATTGCTGACGACCGCCGTTAGTGTCGTCGTTGCGCTGAGGGAAATCCCCGCCGGCGGCGTTGGTTGAAGAGCGATTGAGACGTTTGCCGCAGCTGGAGCGGGGGGATTCTGCACATTGACGTTGCTTCCTCCGCATCCGGTGAGAACGGCCAGCGCCACCGCGGAAAGAAGCAACATAGTGTGTCTTCCAATCGCCACAACTAGTCTCCTGATCATCAACTTACTGCCCCGTGCCCTGCAGATAAACGGTCTGGGTTTGTCCAACCGTGTAAGTAATGGTGATCGTTCCCGGATCGTATCCCACGATCTTGGGCTGGAAGGTAACCGTCATCGTGCAACTGCTTCCCGGAGCCAGGCTCGACCCGCAATTATCGCTTTCCGTGTAGTCACCCTTCACAAGATTGCCGGTGAAGTTAACGGTGCCGGCGTTTGGATCCTTGGGGTCGTTGAAGAGCGTGATCGACAGGGGAATACCAACCTGGCCTCGCGTTTGAATCCCGAAATTCAGTCCCGCACCGGGGGTCATTCTGAGTGGACTTGGCAAGTTCGCGGTTAACTCTACGGGAAAACGGCCGCTATCGATTTCGCAGTTAGAAGTGATGGTGCTGGTGCATTCCAGCGTGTTCAATTGAAGAAAGTAGTCCAGCGCGGGACTCAAAGGCGTGCTGGGTTGTGGAGCAAATGTAACTGCGAAACTGCAAGAGGCCTGTGGCAAAAGTAATGTTCCCGAGCAGTTATCTGCGGAAATCTGAAAGTTGGGCTGCTTGCTAGTTAGATCGCTGTCGCAGTTGTAGGTGATATCGGCACCGTTAGGAATCGGATTGATTTCGCCCGTGACCACTTGCAAACCCGCAACCAGGCCTGGTGCGGGCGGCCGTGGAAGAGTGAGGAATCCTTTTGCCGGGTTTACGCAAGGAGTATTCAAGGCGGGCAGAATCTGGACTGGACCTGCGCTTTGGTTGATAAACGACACAAGCTGAGGTGCGCTCATTTCGGTCAAGGCCTCAGCTCCGAAATCGATTTCGGGAGCCAAGGGCACGAGAGCGCTGAAGCCTGTTCCGCTGATGGGCACGGCAAATGCCGTGTCGTTATCCGCGCTGATAGGGCTGTTTACGGTTATCTCCGCTTTTAGAGGAAACGGACAGGCGGACGGGGGCTCTCCTCCGAGGGCCGTCGATGGCAGCCAAGGGCAGCTCTGTTGGGGCGAGAACGAGATCGTAATGGAGCAGCTCTGCTGTGGAGCGAGAGCGAATGATGATCCAGGCGAACTCGCACAATTGTCCTGCTCCGTAAAATTCGCGAGCCCATCGAAGTCGCTTAGCCCGAAAACATCAGTATTGCCCGACTGAGGATTAAACGATAACGATAGTCCGGTAAGTGGAGTACCGGAAAGTCCGCTGTTCGTGAGCGTGATCGTTTGTGACGTGGGCGCAGATCCAATCTGTTGCGCGGGGAATGTGATCGAAGCGGGAGCCAATGTTATAGGTTGGGTGCAACTACTCGTATTTCCCACTCCCAGGCAGACATCACCGATGTCTCCGGCAAGTATGCCACCCGGGCAGGCGCTGGTTGTGATGGCGTATCCGTTTGTGCCTTGCAACACAACTCCTGCAGCCGAGCTAGCCAAGGTGACGGGGGAGGGGTTAGTAAAACCTCCAGGCGCGCCAATTTGACCCACATTCAATCCGCTGGTCGCGATAATCTGCAGAATGATGGAATTGCCGCTGACTTGACCGTTAACCGATGCGCTCGACAAACATGGGTATCCTTGAAAGGTCAGCGTGCCAGTCACGGTTGCATTACTTGCGCCGATATTCGCCCCTTGCGTAAGAGAGCCGGTCACCGGAAAATCCTGATCCCTCAGAACGGGGTCGAGGGAGCTGTGGAAGTTGCCTTGGATTGCTCCGGTCAAAGGCGGCAAAGATGTTGCGCCCCATTGCAGTCCGGTCTGAGCCGTTCCGCATCCGTTGCCGTCGGTAGAAGTGTAAGTACCCAGCATAGTCGAGTTATCCGTGCTGAGAGTTCCGGTTAAGGTGAAGGTTTGCGGGCCTGCGGTTGCAATGAGGGTTACGATTTGGCCGTTGACAGTTCCAGTAACTGGAGCCGACCCACTGTTGCAAAGTGAAGGGGATCCTCCTTGTTGCGGCGGAAGAAGGATTGAGTAGGTTACTCCTCCCGTGACGGAACCGTTTTGGCTTTGCAAAAGAAATCCGCCCTGTACGCCGCCTTGGAATGAATTGTCTGGAGGAGGCGCCATCGTGAACTGCCAATTGCCCGAAAGTGAACCGCTGCTTTGCAACTGATTTGAACTCCCACCGCCGCACGCGGACAAAATCATCAAATTGCCTAGCAGAAAAAGAAACAGACTCTTCACTTCAACTCCGAGAGGAAACCGATTACAGTTTGTATCGTTGGGTGCGCGATGAGTTAAAGATTTTTCCATGATCTCCCAGCCCTCAGAAACTCCACTTGAGACCAAACTGTATGGTTCGCGCCCGATGTGCATCGAGTGGGTGCAAGAAAGACGCCCCGGTGACGCAATCGGCTCCGCTGCCCTGAAAGCCGGCGGAATATACGGGACCGGCGTAACAACTGACTACGTTGTTTCCGCTGCTGCCCGGATTGTCTAAGTCATATATGCGGAACTGAGTGTGATTGAAGATATTGAAAACTTCTGCACGCAGTTGAATCTCATTGGACTCAGTTACCTTAAAGTGCTTCAGCAATGCCATGTCGAAGTTCAAGCGGCTGGGATTATTCAGGAAGTTTCGACCGGCGTCGCCAAAAGTCAGTCCCCGCGGCGCCACGAACTCCGCCGGATTAGCCAGAAGCGGGCCGAAGCTCTGATAATTGTTCCCCGGCTTGGGCAATCCAGGCACTACATCGGGGTAGGAGGCGGCGATGCCGAGGCCGCTCGAAACCCCGGCATTATCAGTGAGGGAGATCCCGGTGTTGCCCGCACTGTTGATGACGGTGAACGGCGTGCCCGATTGAAACAGCGTAACCCCGGAGACTTCCCAGCCACCGAAGACCTGGTTTATGGCCGTGGAACAACAGTTAGTGGTGGCCGACAACCTGTCGGGCGTCTCAGATTCGGCAGCCGTATTTTGCGCCAAAGGTGCAATGGCCGCATCCCAGAACCAACGGGCAAAATTCGGGACCTGATACACGTAGCTGAAATTGAACAGATGACGCTCATCAAAATTTGAACTCGCCCAGTTCGCATGCAAGTTGTAAGAATCCACCAGAATCGGATCGCTCCTATCCGATGCGTTATCCAGCGAATGGCTGTAGGTATAGGAGAGACCTGCAGTGAGGGGTCCACGTGCTCTCCGTAGTGTGAACTGAAGTGCGTTATAGCTGGAATCGGCCACATTCTGCAGAGATAGAACTCTTCCCAGGCCCGGATAAGGACGGGGTAGAGAATTTACATTCGGGATGTAGGGGGAAGTGCACGCCGCCTGCAAATGCACATAAGCGGGGTTTTGTGGTGTAACGATTGTCCCACTTTGCAGCAGGAATGGAACGGTGCCGTCTCCGGGATGGCCGGCTCCCGCTATAGGAGAAACGTCGCACTCCGATAAGGTCAACGG
>PLUI01000036.1:7240-10587 GCA_003164855.1 Acidobacteriaceae bacterium | reverse complement strand
GCTTCATCATGGCCGCGGTCGGATTCTTAAAAACGAATCCCAATCCCACGCGCCGGCAACTGGCGCACGGGGTCTCGGGAAATCTCTGCCGCTGTCAGGATTACGACAAGATTCTGACGGCGTTGATGCGCGGGGCGGAGAATATGCGGAGGTCGTCGCTTGGATAACGATAACGACAATCAACTCGCCGGTAAGAAAAGACCTGCTGACCCCACCAAGGCTGCCGAGCGCACCTACGGCGCCGGGTACAAACTGATTGGCAAGAACTACGAGACCCCTGACCTCTATGCAAAAGTCACGGGCAATGCCAAGTACGCCGAGGATTTTCGCGCGGAAGGCATGCTGTTCTGCAAACTGCTGCTCAGTCCAATGCCGCATGCGCGGGTAAGGAGCATCGATGCGAAAGCAGCGCTTGCCATGCCCGGGGTTAAAGCCATTCTCACAGCGGACGATCTTCCCGCGCCAGCCGACACGCTTACCGACAATGGCACGGTGATCAAGGCCAGCAAGTGGGGCGAGCGCGGTCTCACCATGGAACCGGTTTATCAGGGCGAACCGGTTCTTGCGGTGGCCGCGGTCGACGAACTCACCGCCGCGGAAGCCATCGAGAAAATCCAAATCGATTTTGAGCCGCTTCCCTTCGTGGTCGATCCGCTCGATACGCTGCGACCTGGTGGTCCGAATCCTCGGACGGATGGCAATGTCTGGACCCGGCCACCGGCAGCCGGTTCACAAGGTCCGGGCACACCTGCAGTCACGGAACTCAAGTGGACCGAGGCTGACTTCGAGGAGGAAAAGCACGGCCGTCTTCCGATGGGCAAGAGTCCCGACGAATGGACGTATGGCGACCTCGATTCCGGCTTCAAGAATGCGGCACTCGTTCTCGACGAGACCTTCGTCACTCCCGACACCAGCCATCAGACTCTTGAGACCCGCAGCGCCATGTCCTACTGGCAAAACGGCAAAGTCTACATTTACACGGGCACGCAAAGCACGGCGCAAACCCTGCCCGCGATCGCACGATGGTTGAACATCAGTCCCGATAATGTCGTTTTCATCAGCGAATACACCGGGGGCGGATTCGGCAGCAAGATCACGGGCGGAGTGACGATGATCATTCCGGCGCTGCTGGCGAAGAAAACGAATGCTCCGGTGATGATGCGCATCACCCGCGAGGAGGAGACCTTCATCGGACGCGCGCGTCCCAGCTTTCAAGGACGGATGAAAGTCGGCTTCTCGAAAGAAGGGCAGATCACCGCTCTCGACATGTTCGTGATTTGCGACAACGGTCCCTACGACGCAGTCGGTGATGCTCCTTCGTCGGGACGCATCGTTTCCTTGTTGTACCAGCCGCAAGCCATGCGCTGGCGCGGCTTGACGGTGCTGACCAACACACCTCCGCGCAGTGCGCAGAGCTCCCCGGGCGGGCTGCAGGGGATTGTCATCCTTGAGCCCATCATCGCGAAAGCCGCGCGCAAACTTGGAATCGACCAAGTAGCAATCCGCCGCATCAACTGCCCCGAGGGCAAAGCGCTGTTGGGACCAGTCGTGCAGGGGAAACGCCAGTATGCCACCAGCTCATTCCTCAAAGAAGCACTCGACCGTGGCGCGGAGCAGTTCAAATGGAGCGAGCGGGTTGCACGTACGCCGAAGAGGATCGGTACGAAGGTTCGCGGCGTTGGCGTCTCGCTAAGCTGCTACGTGGGCGGCACCATCGGGTTCGACGGGCTTCTCGTCATCAAGCCGGATGGCCGAATTACTTTCCAGTCTGGAATCGGCAACCTGGGAACCGAGTCGGTGATTGANNACAAAGGATCTTCCGTTCACCTGTGTGTCCGGCGGAAGTCAGACAACCCATGCCATGACGCGGGCAGCGTATGCCACGGCAATGGCTGCCAAGCAGAAGCTTCAGGAGATCGCGGCGAAGAAACTCGGCGGCAAGCCAGAGCAGTATGTAGTAGCGAACGAACGCGTTTTCCGCAAAGGTGGTGGCGCCGGCATGACTCTGGCGCAGGCCGCGAAACACGCGATTGAATTAGGCGGCATCTACGATGGCCATGAGGCGCCAGCCGATGTCCACAAATTAACCAAGGCGTCGGTCGCGGCCTTGGCCGGCCAAGGCCTGGTGGTGGCTGCCAAGGACAACTACCCCCGCGATGGCTCCACGTATTCCTATGTCGCCAGTTTCGCCGAGGTTGAAGTCGACGTCGAAACCGGCAAGTACTACATCGTCGACTTCCTCGCCTCCGGTGATGTCGGCACAGTAATCCATCCCCGAGCGCTCGGCGGTCAGATGCTCGGCCGTTCGACGCTCGGCATGGGCCATGCGCTCGGCCAGAAATGGGTTTTCGATCCGCGTTATGGCGAGATGCTCTCGAAGCGGTTCTACCAAAGCAAGCCGCCGACGATTCTCGATGTACCCGTCGACATGCAATGGACGGCATTGGACATTCCGGACCCGGAGACGCCGGTCGGTGCCCGCGGCGTCGGTGAGCCTCCGGTTGGAGGTGGGTGCGCTTCGGTCTTGAACGCCCTCTCGGATGCGTTGGGAGACGAGATTTTTCAGCGTGCTCCCGTGAACGCCGACACAATTCTGACGTCGCTCGAAGCGGGCCGGCCGATGCAGCATCCGCTGATGGCCCACATTTAATGGCCGATATTTTGGTGGCCCAGATTTGATACGGATTTGAAGGAGAGTTATGGCTGTCATACGAGACGTAATGGCCGCTTTCGAGCTGTTTCAGCCGACTTCCGTTGCCGACGCACAGAAACTTCTCGAACAGCACGGACCCGATGCCTGGGTGCTGGCTGGAGGACTCGACAGCTTCGACTGGCTGAAGGATCGCATCAAGAAGCCGAAGGCTGTGGTCGATTTGAGCGGAATCCAGGAGCTGCGCGGAGTTCGCGCTTCGGGCAATAACGGCAGCGACGGTATCGAAATCGGCGCCATGACCACGCTCACCGAAGTCGTGAACCATCCCACCATTAAGCAGAAGTATGATCTGCTGGCACAGGCTGCGGAATTGGTGGCATCGCCGCAGATCCGCAACCAGGGAACCATCGGCGGGAACGTTTCGCAGGATACGCGCTGCTGGTATTACCGCAGTGGTTGGCCCTGTTACCGCGCCGGCGGCAACATTTGCTATGCCGATACACCGGAGGGACGCAACCGTGAGCACGCGATCCTGCACGCCGAGCGCTGCGTGGCGGTGAATCCATCCGATTCAGCCCCGGCCCTGATTGCCCTCGACGCTAAGTTTGTCATCCGCACGCGGAAAGGTGAGCGCGTCGTGGACGCGGAAGATTACTTCATCGGTCCTGACATCGACATTACCCGGCTGCACATC
>PLUI01000036.1:0-7201 GCA_003164855.1 Acidobacteriaceae bacterium | reverse complement strand
CGCAATGCCGCAACCGGAGAGATGGCGGGAAAAGTGGCCGTGCAGGGAGCGGTCCCATTGCAATTCAACGCCTACAAGATCCCGCTGATGCGAAATCTAGTGAAGCGCGCCATCGTCGGTCAGGGAGCGGGAGTGGAGGAAGCAACATGGGCGTCTTAGAGTGGGCGACGAGTCCGTGGGGGCAGAGAGTCCCGATTCACATTGCCTGGTTCTTGATCTGGGTCGCGGTGATCGCGGGATTCCTCTTCTTTATAGTTCATGCCACCTACCTGCGATATTTTGCAAAAACAAGAGAGTTTGCGGGCGGTATTTCTCCGGCCGAAGCAGCGCGCATCCCTGAGCATGTGCCCAGGCACTCGCTGGCTGCGCGTCTGTTCCACTGGATCATGGCAGCTTCCATGTTCGTATTGCTGTTCACGGCTTTCCTGCCGAAAGTCGGCGTGCAGTTCAATTGGGTGACCTATCACTGGATCGCCGGCGTCGTGTTGACCGCTTCCATTCTCTTTCACATCATTCACGCATCCTTCTTTATGGACTTCTGGGCGATCTGGCCGGACCGCATTGACCTGCGGGATGCATGGCGAAGAATGGTGCGGGCCGCCGGGAAGCCTGAGCCGCCACCGGACAGATTCGCCAAATATCCTTTGGAGAACAAGCTCTACCACGGCGCCATCATCGCGGCTGGTCTCTCCGCGATCATAACTGGTGTGTTCATGATGTCTCGCGTGCGCACCGTCTTCTTTCCGCGCAATCCGTATCTGTTCAGCGACATGACCTGGGGCATGATGTACGTGCTGCACGGGCTGGCCGGCGTCGGCTTGATCGCGTTGATCATGGTGCACGTCTACTTCGGACTCCGCCCGGAGAAACGGCCGATCACGAAATCAATGATCTTCGGTTGGATGAGTCGCGACTTTTATTTGAAAGAACACGACCCCAAGCGATGGGTGGTCGAGACATCGTCGTCCTCATCTTCTTCACCATCAACATCCAAAGGATTGGAAGGCCGAGGGCTAACCGATGCTGGCTGAAGTAGGGAGTCGTTGCGAGGCCGTGGAAGAGTGCTATGAGTTCATGTTGGCCTACGCAGCCCAGGGGCTGGCTAGCGACGAAGGCAGCAAATCGGGGGGACAAGTCCGTGAGTTCCTGGGGCGCGCAGTGCTGGCATTGACCGGGCTGAGCGAAGCTTGCGCAGAAGCGGTCAGAGAGGAAGGACTTGAGCCAGCCGACAAATACGCCGCGTTTTTTGCGGTGCTCGATCGCGACGCTCGCGACTCTCTGGCCGCCATTGATCTGGTTCTCGCCCAACCCTCCATCAGTTCCCAGTTGATCGATAATCTAAACGCTTCCATTCATCTCCGCGCACTGCTCACCGACTTGTTCCTGGTGGACGAAATCCTGAAGAAGCATAACAAACCGGCGGAGCCGGTTATCGCGAACGAAGGCGACTGAGGCAATCGGCCTCGTCCAAACCCCGCGATAATGCCGCCTCGTGCGGGTCCACGGCATCAATGCAAATTGAAAGCCTCGGTCAGCGATGTCACTTTCATTGCTCCGCGAACTTGCTCAGGCGTCGCAGAGGACTTGAGACGAATGGTCACTGCTTCTCCTGGGAGCAGATCAAAGTAATTATCGGAGCTTTGGACATCAAGGTCGCCGAAGGATAGATACACGCTTCGAGTGAGCTTTTGCGACTGTAAAGTAATCGTGAAATCTCCTCCGGATTGATTGAAGGTGGTCTCGATCTTGGGAGCAACTGGAAGATCGAGGTCGTGAGTTACATCGAAGAAGATAAGATTCCGGGAGACTCTCTTTCCGGCCACTTCCAGATCAAACACCAGAAAGGTGCGGCGAGGATCGCCTTTTGCAGAGAGTGCGGCCTTATCGACGGTAAAATAAATTGCGCTCGATTGCGCGGGAACTTGAACTTCTTTGGTTTGCTCAAGCAAAGAGTTTCCGGAGAAATCAAGCAGGTGCATGTGGATCGTCCCTGAAAGTGGCTGAAGCTTGTCCGACACAACGTAAACATCTACTTTGTCGTCGTGCAAAAAAGGTGAGATCAGCACATCGTCATAGAAGCGGCGGGCGTAGTAGTGCAGAGCCTTCCAGCGCCCGTAGTAATCGATGCTGGCCCAGGATGCTACCGGCCAACAGTCATTCAATTGCCAATACAAAGAACCCATGGTGCGCGGACGTTGCCGGCGTAAGTGCTCGGCCCCGATCTTGATGATCTCTGCCTGCTGCACCTGGCTCAAATAAACATAGGAAGCGAAGTCTTTCGGCTGGCGATACTCTCGCAGCATATAAGTTAGGATGCGTTCATTGCCGCCCTTGTTTTTCTGGTGCGCTTGCATGACGGTGGAGCGAATGTCGAAGTCCTCGGGCTTGGCAAACGCTTCAATAGTGCGCATCTCCGGGAAGGATTGAAATCCGTATTCCGTCATGAAGCGGGGGAATTGCAGGGTATAGTCTGACGCAGGCGCTTGCGCGTGCCAGACCTGCCAGTAGTGCATATCGCCGTTGTGCTGATTGTCCGGAATCTCCTCGAAGTTGGCGCTGGGAGAGCTCGGCCAGTAGGGCACGGGGTCGGCATATTGCGTGACCGCGCTTTTTAGAATGTCGGCGAACATGATCACGTAATCCTGCCAGACGCGGTCGCGGGTATCGGGAGAGATCGACGCTTTGAATTCCTGGCGATCGCCCCAGTGCCACCAGCCGGTTTCAACTTCATTATTGCCACACCAAATGACGATGCTGGGATGGTCGCGCAGACGCTTAATCTGGTCGATGGCCTCTTGCCGGACATTCTCTTGAAAGGCAACGTCGCCGGGAATCATGTCTCCCCCGAACATGAATTCCTGCCAGACCATAATTCCGAGCTCATCGCAAATATCGTAAAAATCGTCAGACTCGTAGTAGCCGCCGCCCCACTCGCGGACCATATTCATGTGCGCATCGCGGGCAGCCTGAAGAATGTTTCGGTGAATTTCGGGAGTTACGCGGTTGGGAAAGCTGTCGAAGGGAATCACGTCGGCGCCCTTACCGAACACCGAAATTCCATTCACCACGAACTCGAAGCTTTTTCCCCATTGATCGGGAACACGGCGAAGTTCCACAGAACGCAGTCCGGTTTTCGTCTCGGCGTGAGCTGCGGCCTCGCGGCCGATACGGATCGAAGCGGAAAACCGGTAGCGGATCTGCTCCCCGTATCCCACGGGATACCAGAGCTTAGGCGCGGCGATGCGCAGCGGAAACGAAATGTGATTGACGCCGGCGTTGAGTTGCAGCGGTTGAGTTCCGTCGGAAGTTTGAGGCCCGGACATTTCATCGTGAGCCAATGTAAGCGTGGCCGTCGTCGCCTTACCGGCATCGATATCGAGCTCCGCCGTAACGTTGGCAAGGTCGGCGGTAATGCTATGTTGATGAATGTGAAAGTTATCAATGCACAGCGCATCCCAGGTTTCAAGATGTACCGGCTGCCAAATGCCTTCGGTCATGAAGCGTGGTCCCCAATCCCAGCCGTAGTTATACGGAGCCTTGCGGGTGTAAGGAGCGGTGGCGATGTTCTCTTCGTTTCCATAATTGTGGGTTGAGATTGAAGGCAAAATGTAGGGTAGCGTTTTGACGTAGGGAATCATCTTCTCGACGGCAGAATGGAAAACGATCCGAAGTCTATTCGGCCCGGGCTTCAACAGCGTCTTGGCCGGGACTCGCCAGCGGCGGAACATGTTGTCTGCCTGCAGAATCGCCTGGTCATTCAGATAAACATCGGCAAAAGTGTCTAGACCGTCAAACACCAGGTCGAGATGGTCGTGCGCGAGTGCGGCCGCATCCATTTGAAATGTAGTTTGATACTCCCAGTCCGCGAGGCCGATCCACTGTAGATGGAATTCATTATCCCGATCGAAGGGGTCGGGAATGAGCTTGCTGTTCAGGAGGTCGGTTTGAACCACTCCCGGAACCTGCGCGGGATGCCATTCCTTCACGTCAGTTCTGTCGACATTGGCTACGGCCCGGAACTGCCAGCCGGAATCTATGTTTCGCGCGGTGGGCTCGGCGGCTTGCAATGGTGCTGCGGCGAGAGAGCAGAATAGAAGATAGCTGAGAAAGGGAAATGCGACAACAGAAAGACCGCGAAGAAATCCGAGCCGCGACAGTTTCATAGGGCGCTCCTAATCCGGATGTGGTGAGTGGCACTGATACTGTGTCGTCGAATGAAGATATCATTTTATTCAAACAGCTAGAATGCTGCCTACCGAAGGCAAAGGTGACCACCCATGAAAGAAACTCGGCGATGGCGGATCGCCTTCCTGCTCGCATTCGGCGTTTTAGTCAACTTCTTCGACCGGATCAACTTGTCGGTCTCGCGCGACGCGCTCCATGACTCGTTCGGCTTATCTTTGGTCGCTTTTGGATATCTCTCCAGCGCCTTCAGTTGGACTTACGCCTTAATGCAAATGCCCGCAGGAGTGTTGCTCGACCGCTGGGGAGTGCGCCGGGTGGGGCGTCTGAGCGCGCTTCTGTGGAGCGTTGCCTCCTTCGCTGCGGCCGCAGCCCCGGCTCTCAGTTGGTTCTTCGGAGCGCGTCTCCTCCTGGGCGTCAGCGAATCTCCCACGTTCCCCGCCAATGCCAAGGCCTTGGGCTACTGGTTCACGCGAGAAGAAAGAGGTCTGGCAACGGCGATCACCGATGCGGCAGCGAAATTCTCCACCGCGATTGGAGTTCCGTTGATCGGCCTGCTGCTTTTGTATTTTGGATGGCGCTGGAGTTTCGCCGCCACCGGCTTCATCAGCTTTCTTTATTTTATTTTGTTTTACTTCGTGTACCGCAATCCCAGCGAAGACAAGAAACTCTCCTCTCAGGAGTTGGAATTTGTCCTGCGTGGCGGGGCTCAACCCGAAGATCGAGTGAGAGCGCAAAGCGGCAGTTCGCTCGGTTACCTCTTAACCCGGCGCAAGGTCTACGGACTCGCCCTGGGATGGGGCGCTTACAACTACACTTTTTTTCTGCTTCTAACCTGGCTGCCCAGCTATCTTTCCGTTTCACTTCACGTGGACTTGTTCCATTCAATCTTCTACACCAGCGTGCCCTGGTTGTTCGCGACTGCCACGGATCTTCTGGTTGGCGGATGGCTCGTGGACTCCCTGATCAAGCATGGTTACGACCCGCACCGGGTCCGTCAGACGACCGTGGTGGCCGGAATGGCTTTCGGTCTCGCGATTTTCGGGGCGGCTCGGGCTCACACTGCCGCCGCCGCGCTGGTTTGGATCAGCCTCGCACTGGGCGGGTTAGCCGCCGCTGCCCCCGTGGCGTGGACGATTCCATCTTTGATTGCGCCGCGGGAAAGCGTAGGCACCCTCGCCGGCGCGGTGAACCTTTGTGGCCAAATCGCCGCGATCTCCGCGCCCATCGCCACGGGATATATCGTCTCCGCATCGCACTCCTTCGCCGCCGCTTTCGTAACCGCGACCGTGATTCTGTTGATGGGAATTGCGGGCTATATTTTCTTGCTGGGACGGATCGAGCCGATTCCGGAGCCATGATTCGAACGGAGCGATGATTCGAACGCCTGCCTACAACGCCTGCCTACCAAGACCTCTGCTGGCCAGCGGAGAAGAAGAAATCACCCCGAATGGTGTAGGTTAGACGTATGTCGCCGAAACCGCGCTCGCGCTCGCCCAGATGGTATGCGATCCCAGTGCGCGTTTTATTGGTGACGTTTATAGGCACTCTGATTTCGTTTGCCGTCATACTGTTTTTCGGAATCCTTGGAACAGTAGCCATCTCAGCACTGCGGGGAATTCATCCTGACATGACCATCGCTTATCGCCAGATTGCTCTGCCCGCCGCCCTAGTTGCCGGATGCATTATTTTCGTGCTCGCATTGACCATGGAAATCCGCCACTACCGCCAATCAAAAACCCTGGCGGACATCGAGAGGGTCAGCTAATGGCCGATGTTTCGCCGCCCCTCATTGCCATCCCGATGCCCCACTCCAGCGATTCCGAATATGCGGAGCGGGCGATTCCTCAATACGAATATGCCGTTAAGCTTGCCGGAGGGGAGCCCGTGCCCATTCCGCTCGACCTCGCGCCAGCTGAAGTAACGAAAATTGTCGAGCGCTGCGACGCAGTGCTGCTGCCCGGCAGCAAAGCCGACGTCGATCCCGCCAAGTTCGGCGCGATACGCTCGTCGCACACCGCCGTTGCCGATTCTCGCCGTGACACGGTCGACGAACTTCTACTGCAGAACGCCTACAATCTTCGCAAGCCCATCCTTGGCATTTGCTACGGACTGCAGAGCCTCAACGTTTACCGCACCGGTTCGCTCATCCAACACATCCCGGATTTTCTGCCGGAAGACTTGCGTACCCGCGTTAATCACGAAGCCGGAAGAAAGATCGCGGTTGCGCACGAAATTGAAATTGAGAAAGGTTCAAAGCTGGCGGAAATTATCAACGGAAACGGCCAGGAAGGGCACGACTTCAGCCGTGCCGCCCCGAATTCAAAACGAGAGAGGTCTTCAGCCCCTGAGTCACTCGTTATTCCGGTGAACTCTTCGCATCACCAATCGGCAGACGCCATCGGCGACGGCTTGCTCATTGCTGCGCGCTGCCTCGAAGACGGCATCATTGAAGCCTTGGAAGGAACCGCTCCCGATCACTTCGTCCTCGCCGTGCAATGGCATCCCGAGCGCTCGGTGGATGAAGACGAACCCTCGCGCGCCATCTTTCACGCGCTGATCGAAGCGGCGCTGCAGCACAAGTCAGATGCGATTTGAAAGCCTGACGTAAAAGCTATTTCGTCTTCTTCTTGCGTGGCCTTTTCGGGTTTACTCGCTTCTCCAGTAGCACCACCACGTGCGCAACCGCGGCATTTTCCAGATTAAGCCCCTCCGGGGTCTTCGCCTTCAACCCTACGCAATCAGGCTGCACCCCTAGCAATTGCCCCACGTGCGCCCGAATCGCCGCCGCATGCGGTCCAATCTTTGGAGCAGCCAGGATCAGGCTGGCGTCCATGTTCGCCACGCCGTATCCCGCATCGTGCACACGCTTCAGCGCTTCGCGCAGAAAGACGACTGAATCCGCACCCTTCCACTGCGGATCAGACGGCGGAAACAGCGCGCCAATATCGGGCGCGGCCACGGCCCCGAGCAGTGCGTCCGTAATGGCGTGCAGCAGCACGTCGCCATCGGAATGCCC
>PLUI01000154.1 GCA_003164855.1 Acidobacteriaceae bacterium | reverse complement strand
GCTGTCTCCTGTGAGACTCATTTTAACCTGCTTTCGAAATAGGAGCGAGAGGGAACGGGTTAGTGCGCTGTGGAAGCGTGATCTGTATACAATAGAAGGCGCATGTCACAGCCACAAAGGATAGAACCAAGGACGAGGACGCAGCAACCGCTGGCAGGGGAAGCAGGAGTGGCAGATGCGAGTGTGCGGCTGCGTCCAGGCTTGGGAGTGTGGTTGCGTGACCTGATCCTTTCGCTGGCGATTTCGGCATTCATTATCGTCTTCATCTATCAGCCGGTGAANNAAGGTGGAAGGCACCAGCATGATGCCGTCGCTCGAAGACCAGGAGCGAATCTTCGTTAACAAGTTCGTGTACCGGCTGGAGCCGATTTCGCGGGGAGACATTGTGGTGTTCCGTTATCCGCGCGACCCATCGAAAAGCTATATCAAGCGCGTGATTGGGGTGGCCGGAGATCGCATCCGTATTGACGGCGGGCAAGTGTACGTCAATGGCGAAGCTCTGGACGAGGATTACGTTCCGCCAGCCTACGCCGACTCGCGGTCGTATCCGGAGACGGTCGTGCCGCCGCACTGCTATCTTGTGCTCGGAGATCATCGGTCGATGTCGAATGACAGCCGGGATTTCGGGCCGGTCAATCAGAGCTATATCTACGGCAAGGCCGTGTTCGGATACTGGCCGATGGACAAACTGGGTCGAGTGCGGTAACTTCCAGAGCGGCAATTTTCATACTTAAGACGTTAGGAGACAGAACATGCGTTCTTTCGTTCTGGTGTTGATTACGAGTGGGATTCTGGTGACCGGCGCGAGTGCGCAGTCCACGCAAACGGCACCGGCGCAGAGTCAAACAGCGCCGCAAAGCGAGGAGCAGACAAAGCCGACCGCCAAGGCAAAGAAAGCGCAAGAGCCGGCGGCGAAGCCCGAGGCGGCTGCTCCGAGCGAGGAGCCGAAGCCGCAGAGGGAAGGCGCCGACGATAAAGACAAGGGCAAGGAAGAACACTTCGACGTCAGTGAGGTTGCGCCAGTAGTGACGCACCATCAGATCACGGTGAGCGGGAAACTTCTCAAGTACACGGCTACGGCGGGTCGGTTGCCGATTAAGCGTCCGGATGGAAAAATCGAAGCCGAGATGTTTTTCGTGGCCTACACGCTGGATGGCCAGGACGTGGCCAAGCGTCCGCTGACTTTTGCATTTAACGGAGGGCCGGGATCGGCCTCGGTGTGGTTGCACATGGGGGCGCTGGGTCCAAGAAAAGTCGTGCTTCAGCCGGATGGTTTCATGCCGCCTGCACCGTACCGCATCGAGGACAATCCATATACTTTGCTCGACAAAAGCGATTTGGTGTTGATTGATGCCATCGGCACTGGGTTCAGCCGGGCGGCGGATCAGGAACTCTTCAAGAAATTCTGGGGAGTGAAGGGCGACATTGAGGCGTTCAGCGAATTTGTTCGGCTCTACATCAGCCGCTATGAACGNNTTGCTCTCGATGGTTTTGAATTTCGAAACGCTGGAAGACACCAAGACGAACGATGAGCCTTATATTTATTTGCTTCCGTCTTTCACCATGATCGCGGGATACCATCACAAGCTTTCACCGGACCTGGCGCAGGATATGAATAAGGCGCGGAAGGAATCGGAAGAATTTGCCTCGGGAGCGTATGCCCAGGCGCTGGCGAAAGGGGATTCGCTCGCGCCGGAGGAACGGCAGAAGATCATTGAGCAGGTATCGCGCTACACCGGTTTGTCGAAGGAGATCATCGACGAGGCCGATCTTCGCATCGACGTCCGTAAATTTACCCATTACCTGCTGATCGACCAGAAAGTGCGCGTAGGGCGGCTGGACGCCCGCTTCACCGGCCCCGATCCGAACGGGTTGCTGGACACGCAGTTTTACGATCCAACGGGATCTGCTACAGGCCCGCCATTCACCTCGGTTTTTAACAATTACGTGCGAACCGAACTGGGATATAAAACGGATATGCCGTACAACGTTTCCGCTCAGGGGTCGAGTTTTGGAACCTGGGATTGGGGCTCGGCGATTCAAGGATTTCCTGACACCGCTTCGGCGTTGCGGCAAGCGATTGTAAAGAACCCGTATTTGAAAGTGCTGGTGATGGAAGGCTATTACGATTTGGCGACACCGTATTTCGCCGCGAACTATACCATCGACCACCTGAACCTTCCAGCAAAATACCGGAGCAACATCTCGACTGCGACTTACGAATCGGGCCACATGGTTTACCTGGCGGGCGAAAGCCTGAAGAAGATGAAGAGTGACCAGAGCAGCTTTATGGAGAAGACTGCGGGATCGTAGCGAAAACGAGAATTCCGTCGGCTTATGGCTTTCCTGCCTGTCCATTGCCAACCTTTTTCTCTGCGGAGAGTCTTTCCTAAGGGAAACGATTCCGGTTTGGCAGAGGAATAAATCCACATGACGATTCGACGGGCCACGCTACTTTCTGCGCTGGCCTGCTTTAGTTTGAGCGTGACATCGTCCGCCCAGCTTGCGCCGTCCCCGGCGGCGGAGGCGGATAATAATAAGTGGCAGATTGCGAGCGCGGAGTCGGCTGGAATCTCGTCCAAGCCTNNTTAGTCTATGAGACTTATTTTGACGGGGACGCGGATTCCTTGCGCGATACTCGCTCCGCTACCAAGAGCATCACCGACGCGCTGATTGGCATTGCCATTGGTGAAAAGAAGTTGAGTGGGGTGGATGCCCGCGTATTGCAACTGCTGCCGGAGCACGCACGCAAAGTGCAAAATCCCGATCCGCGGAAGGATAAGATCACGGTCGAAGATTTTCTTACCATGAGTTCGCCGCTGGAATGTGACGACTGGAACGATGCCTCGCGGGGTAACGAGGAGCGGATGTACGTGGTGGAAGATTGGGCGCAGTTCATCCTGGACTTGCCAATTCGCGGCCGGATGCATGTGGGCGAAGAGATTGATCCACCGCCCTATGGAAGATATTTCAGCTACTGCACAGGCGGGGTCTTCATCTTGAGTGAAGTCCTGCAGAAAGCTACGGGTGTTCGCGCCGATCGCTATGCTCAGGAAAAGCTTTTTGCTCCGCTCGGCATTACCGATGTGCAGTGGGTATACTCCCCGCTAAACATCCCACAGACTGGCGGAGGACTGCGCCTGAGCGGCCGCGACCTTCTGAAGATTGCCCAGCTTTACCTGAACGGCGGGATTTGGCAGGGAAGACGTATCGTCGATGAAGCATGGGTGCGAGCGTCCACCCAACCGCACGCCCGCATCGACGACGAAACGGAATACGGTTATCTCTGGTGGCTCAAGTCTTTCAAATCAGGAGGGACGAGCTATCCGGCGTTTTTCATGAGCGGCAACGGCGGGAACAAAGTTTTGGCCTTTGCAGGGTTGGATATGGCGGTGGTCATTACCAGCACAAATTACAACACGCGCGGTATGCACGAGCAAACCGAGAAGCTGCTGACCGATTACATCCTGCCAGCGGTTCGCTGATCTCAGCTGGATTGCCGCAATTTTCTTCGCTATCTAAACTTTTTACTCTGAGACAGTGTTCTATACTTGGCCGCTGCGGCAATCCCTGATAATATCGATAAAATCCACTCCCCCGGAGCGAGAATGCAAGCAATCCTTGCGCTGGAAGATGGCAAAATCTTCCGAGGCAAAGGCTACGGTGCCAAAGGCGAATGCTACGGCGAAGTCGTTTTTAATACTTCCATTACCGGCTACCAGGAAATTTTCACCGATCCTTCCTACTCCGGACAGATCGTTGTCCTGACCAACCCCCAGATCGGCAACTACGGTACGAACCAGGAAGATAACGAAGCGACCCGTCCGTGGATCGAAGGGCTGATCGTGCGCGAGTTCTCGAAAGTGAGCTCGAACTGGCGCTCGCAGCAGGTGGCCGAAGAGTACCTGGAGCAGTTCAAGGTGCCGGTGCTGTCGGATATTGACACGCGATGTTTGGTTCGCCACCTCCGTGATCATGGCGTGATGCGCGGTGTTATCTCGACCATCGAGAGCGACACCGAGAAACTGGTGGCCAAGGCGCGCTCGATTCCAAAAATGGACGGTACCGACTTGGCCAAAGAAGTGAGCACGAAGCGGTCGTATGTGTGGGAAGTTGGCGAGCGCTCGCACGAGCCGGTGGCACAGGTGGGAGTGAAAGACGAGCCCGCACGATTTCATGTAGTGGCTTATGACTTCGGAATTAAACAGAACATTCTACGTAAGTTACGTGGGGAAGGCTGCCGGGTGACGGTGGTCCCGGCGCAGACTCTCGCGGAAGATGTGCTGGCGCTGAAGCCGGATGGAGTGTTTCTTTCGAATGGCCCGGGCGACCCCGAGCCGTGTACCTATGCCGTGGATAGCATTCGGCGGTTGATGGGAAGAATGCCGATCTTTGGGATTTGCCTGGGACATCAGCTTACCGGCATTGCGCTTGGCGGGAAGACTTTCAAGCTGAAGTTTGGACACCACGGCGGCAATCATCCGGTGAAGCAGTTGAAGACGGGGAAGATCGAGATCACGGCGCACAACCATAATTTTGCGGTGGATCCGGATTCGCTACCGCAGAGCGAAGTTGAATTCACACACATCGACCTGAACGACTCGACTTTGGAAGGACTGCGGCATCGGAATTTGCCGCTGTTCAGCGTGCAGTATCATCCCGAGGCCGCGCCCGGGCCGCACGACTCGCATTATCTGTTCAAGGAGTTTACGAAGATGATGGAGGAGTGGAAGTAGCGTCGCCGTCTCGGCGGCCAACTGCGGGCGTAGCCCGTGCGCCTTTTGAGTAGATGTTTAGAATGCCGGCGGGAC
Organism: Acidobacteriaceae bacterium; assembly: GCA_003164855.1. Taxonomy (GTDB): domain Bacteria; phylum Acidobacteriota; class Terriglobia; order Terriglobales; family Acidobacteriaceae; genus Sulfotelmatobacter. The sequence goes on along the minus strand of PLUI01000154.1, from coordinate 944 downwards.
GCCGGCGCTACGGAATAAATGCCCAAACGCACTGATATCTCGAAAATCCTGATTCTCGGCTCTGGGCCCATCGTCATTGGGCAGTCGGCGGAGTTCGATTACTCCGGCACGCAGGCTTGCAAGGCGCTCAAGTCTGAGGGCTTTGAAGTAGTGCTGGCTAACTCCAATCCGGCGACCATCATGACCGACCCGGAGATCGCCGACCGCACTTATATCGAGCCGCTGACGCTTGAATATTTGGAAGCGATTATCCGCATCGAGCGGGAACTCTCGCCCAGCGCGGGTTTTGCCGTGTTGCCTACGGTCGGCGGGCAGACCGCGCTGAACCTGGCGATTGAACTTTCCGACGGTGGCGTTCTTGAAAAATACGACGTGAGCCTGATCGGCGCGAATGTGGCCGCCATTAAAAAGGCTGAAGACCGTCTCTTCTTCAAGGATGCGATGCAGAAGATTGGGCTCGACGTGCCCAAGTCGGCTTTGGTGAACAGCACGAAGGATGGGCTTGAGTTCGCGGGCAAGATTGGATTCCCGGTAATTATTCGGCCATCGTTCACGCTGGGCGGCACCGGCGGCGGCATTGCTTTCAATCGTGAAGAGTTGGTCGAGGTGCTTACGCGCGGATTGGATATGTCTCCGGTACACGAGGCGCTGATTGAAGAGTCGGTTCTGGGATGGAAGGAATTCGAACTGGAGGTGATGCGCGACACCAAGGATAATGTCATCATCATTTGCTCAATCGAGAATTTCGATCCCATGGGCGTGCATACCGGCGATTCGATCACGGTCGCGCCGGCGCAGACGCTGACTGACCGCGAGTACCAGGCGATGCGCGACGCGTCGATTGCGGTGATCCGCGAAATTGGCGTAGATACGGGCGGATCGAACATTCAGTTCGGAGTAAATCCCGAGACCGGGCGCATGGTGGTGATCGAGATGAACCCGCG
>PLUI01000252.1 GCA_003164855.1 Acidobacteriaceae bacterium | reverse complement strand
TCCCTTGACCGTCGTGCCGTAGAGATTGCCTGCGGTGTCGAAGACCAGCTTACTGGCGGGATAGGCCCCATCCGAGTTTCCCAAGAAGTTGTACAGAATTGTCTCGCTCCACCCTCCGCCGTCCGCAGGCGTTAACTTAAAAACCGTCCCCGGCCCTGGAGTGCCACCCGCCCCAGTAGTACCGTAAAGATTGCCTGCCGCGTCGAAGGTCAAACTACCGCTGGGAGAGACCCCATTCGCTCCGGTGAAGGTGTGCACCGTTTTCTCGCTCCATATCCCTCCCGAATGTGGCGTCAGCTCAAACACTGTTCCGTAGTTGGAACTACCGCCGGCCGCGGCCACGCCGTAAAGATTGCCTCCAGCATCTAGGACCAGTCCGCCGACGGGATACTCCCCACTCGTAGCGCCGTCGAAGCTAAACAGGACGTGCTCGGCCCAGCCTCCTCCGGCTGAGGGAGTCAACTCAAAAACTGTCCCGTAGCTATGATCGGTGCCCCCGTAATTTGTTGTGCCGTAAAGATTGCCGGCTGCATCGAAGACCAGACCGCCTTCGGGAGCGTACCCGTCTGTCCCTGTGCTACTGAAGCTATGCAGCACCTTTTCGATCCAGCCTCCCCCTGTTTTGCGGGCCAACTCAAAAACCGTGCCCGCGTTGTGAGCGCCTCCATAGTCGGTCGTTCCGTAGAGATTTCCGGCAGGATCGAAGATCAGACTTGAATCGGGAGAATACCCCTCCTTGCCGTTGTTGTTACAGTTACGGACCACCTTCTCGGCCCAGTGACTGTCGGCGCCCGGGACAAGCTCGAAGATCATACCGTAATTGAAAGCACCACCTTGGTAAGTCGAGCCGTAGAGGTTGCCAGACGAGTCGAAGATTAGGCCCGCATCGGGGGAATAACCATACTTGCCGTCGAAGCTATGCAGTACCGTTTCTGTCTGGCTAACCCCGCGTGTCGCTAAGAGCAGCGTCGAGGCGAAGATCGCCAACAGCGCGATTTTTGGGAAAGAAATATCTCTGTTTTGCATGGTAAGTAATCCTTCGGATGCGGGCGACCATCCCGATACGCCAAACCAAGACAAGCGAAGATACCACAGCCCGTGCGCGGAGCCAACACGCAGGATTCTGCACAGCCATTCGACAAAGACGTTTGAGTGGAGTTTTAAGCATCCCTACGGGATGCGGCCTGCCATCACCAGTCTACTTGGCGTTGAAACACCGGGCTGTTGTCAGACGCCCTTCGGACGCAAAGCAGAGTACGGCCGCTAAACCAGCACCTTCTCCTGCACCGGCGTAACCCCGCGCATCAACCGCACCCGCTCATAAACCTTCCCATACTCCCGCGCCGAAGCATTCCAGGAAAAATCCTTATTCATGCCATTGCGCATCAGCGCCTGCCATGAAGTCTGATCGCGAAACGCCTGCAGCGCATGCTTGATGGTCAGCAGCAGAGATTCTCCGTTATATTCCGTGAACTTGAATCCCGTGCCCTTGCCCGAGCGCGCATCCCAGGGCTCAATCGTGTCGTCGAGACCGCCCGTCGCGCGAACAATCGGCACCGTCCCGTATTTCAAGCTGTAGATCTGATTCAGCCCGCAAGGTTCATACCTCGAAGGCATCAGAAACATATCCGCCCCGGCCTCAATCTTGTGCGCGATGGCGTTGTCGTAAGCCACCTTCACCGCAATCTTGTTGGGGAACTGCTTGTTGAGACGAGTGAACATCTCTTCATACGGCTTGTCGCCCGCGCCCAGAGCGACCACAATCATTTCTTCGCGCGCCAGCCGGTCCATGACCTGGGCGATCAGATCAAATCCTTTCTGCGCCGCAAACCGCGAAACAATTCCAATCACCGGCAGCTTCGGATCGGCATCCTTCACCCCAAACGCCGCCAGCAGATCCTGCTTGCACTTAGCCTTGCCCGCCAAATCCTGCAGCGAATACTTGGCCGCAATAAACTTATCGGCCTGCGGACTCCACTCGTCGTAATCCACACCATTCAAAATGCCGGTCACGGTCGCAGCCCGGTCGCGCAGCACTCCCTCCAGTCCAAATCCATATTCGGCGGTCTGAATTTCCTGGCTGTATTTCCGGCTCACGGTCGTGACGTAGTCGGAATAGACAAGCGCACCCTTCAGGAAATTCACCTGTCCAAAAAATTCCATCTTCGACATGGTGAACAGATCCCACGGCAGCATGAGCAACGGCAAAGTTTCCGGCGGAAACAATCCCTGATACCCCATATTGTGGATGGTGAACACCGTTCCCACATCGCGGAAGGCCGGATCCTCCGAGTAAACTGTCTTCAGCAAAACAGGAACCAGCGCCGATTGCCAGTCGTGACAATGGAACACATGCGGCACGCCTAGAATCTTGGAAGCTTCCAGCACGGTGCGCGAAAACAGCGCGAAGCGCTCGGCATTATCCGGATAATCCCCCGCCGCGGTTCCATAAAGCGCGTCGCGATCGAAATAGTCGGGATAATCGACAAAATAAAAACGTACTCCCGACTGGCTTCCTCCCGTCACCACGGCGGAAAAGCGGTACTTGTCGTCAAAGGGAATCGTAATGCTGCGCACTACCGTCGCCGGGTCAGCCAATTTGGTCTGCTTGTAACGCGGCAAATACACGCTCACCTGATGCCCCAACGCGGCCAGGGCCCGCGGCAGCGCGCCTACCACGTCGGCCAACCCCCCGGTTTTCGAAAATGGCACGCCTTCCGAAGCCGCAAATGCAATATGCATGAAACCCCTCCCGCGCAAGACCCGCTTTTCACGCGCACACGATATGATGGAACATAGGCTGCGGACTAAACCCCCCGCAGCCATGCACGCGGGCTGACTTTTCAGTTTATATGCCCGGCGAAAAGAGGGTCAACGTGCCGAAGATCGTTTCCACGCGCCGCCCGCAACTGAAGCCCAAGTTGGGACAGCATTTTCTCGCCAGCGACAGTTTTGCCTTGCAAATCGTCGCCGCCCTCGGCGATGTCTCGCAAAATACCGTGCTCGAAATCGGTCCTGGCCGGGGCGTCCTTACTTCCCTCTTAGCGAAAACCGCGCGCCGCCTGATCGCCGTGGAACTCGACCGCGTCCTGGCTGCGCAGCTTCGACTGCGCTTCGCAATGTTCCCGAACGTCGAAGTCATCGAAGCCGACATCCTCTCCATCGATTTCGATTCCCTCTTCGGCCCCAAGCCAGGCCTCAGCCGCCCCGGCATTGAGTTCAAACCCACGCCGGCCAAAGTGATCGGCAATCTCCCTTACTACATCACCTCCGACATTCTGCTGCGTCTGTTCGACTACTCAAAATACTTTGAGACACTCGTCATCCTTGTGCAACGCGAAGTAGCCGATCGCATCGCCGCCAAGCCCGGCACCAGCGACTATGGTCTGCTCTCCGCCACCGCGCAACTTTATGCCCGTGTCGAAAAACTTTTCACCCTCCCTCCCACGGCTTTTGCTCCGCCGCCAAAAGTGCATTCCACCGCGCTGCGCCTCACCATCGCGCCGCGAGTCCAGGAGCTGGGTTTGAACGCGAACGGATTTAAAGACGGGTTCATCGACTTTCTGAAATTATCCTTTGGCCAGAAGCGCAAGACTCTGTGGAACAACTTGAAATCGTCCTACGATGAGAAGCGTCTCCGCGCCGCCATGTCCGAGGCCCGGGTGAAACCCGCCGCCCGCGCCGAAACCCTGAGCCTGGAAGAAAGCGCCGCGCTGTACCGCGCCCTGGTAGCGCCATAGCCCGTGGCAGCACAAACTCAATTCGGCGCGAGGTTCACCTGATTTTCCACTGAGAGGTCGCCGTGAAGATTGCATGGGACCGAGTCTTCAACCTGACGCTCTGGATTCTGCAAATCTTCCTGGCAATTCTTTTCCTGTATTCCGGCGCCAGCAAATTGAATCCGAATGCGGCTTACTGGATGGAATTGTTCGGCAAAGTAGGGATCGGGCAATGGTTCCGCTATTTCACCGGAAGCCTTGAAGTCGTCTGCGCGATTCTGCTGCTAATCCCCAGGACATCGGCGATTGCTGCCGTGCTTTTGGCTTTGATTATGGCCGGCGCTGTTGCCACGCATCTGTTCATCCTCCGCGACGGCTACGCCACCTTTTTCCCCGCCTTCACCCTTTTGCTTCTGGTGGTCGTGGCCTGGAAGAGAACTCCGCTGCGGCTGGGAAAAAATTAGGATGCGAATCTTCGCCTTGCGCTAGCCTCACTGGGACTCGTAGCATAAACCTGGTCAACGGTTATTTCGCCGCTTTCGCATTCGCGAAGACTCCCCCATGACCGCGACTCCAGTTCGTCATCCCGCTGTCGCCGGACGTTTCTATCCCCGCGATCCCGAAGCGCTCCGCCAGGAAGTTCACACTTACCTTTCTCGGACTTCGCCGCACAAAACCATTCGCGCGCTAGGCTGCATCGCTCCCCACGCCGGCTATATCTACTCCGGACACGTCGCCGGAGCCGTTTTTTCCACCTTGGAAATTCCGCAACTTTGCGTCGTGATGTGTCCAAACCACACCGGCATGGGCCGCCCTCTCGCCATCATGAGCGAAGGGACCTGGGAGACCCCACTCGGTCCGGTCCCAGTTGCCAGTGATTTCGCAGCCGATCTCAAGCAACGTTGCCCGCTTCTCCAGGAAGATTCAGCCGCGCACCGCTCCGAACACGCCGCGGAAGTCGAGCTACCCTTTTTACAAATCCGCCAGCCCAAACTTAGCTTCGTTCCCATCGCACTCGGCACCGGACAATTCGAAGCGCTCGAGCAACTCGGGGTCGCTTTGGCGGAAGCTGTCACTGCGTACGGCAAGCCCGTCCTCATCATCGCCTCCAGCGACATGAATCACTACGAATCGGACGCCATCACTCGCATCAAGGATCAGAGCGCGATCGAACCAATTCTCCAACTCGATGCCCGCGCCCTTCACCATGTCGTCACCCAGCAGCACGTCAGCATGTGCGGCTTCGGTCCTGCCATCGCGATGCTGACCGCAGCCAAGAGACTCGGCGCAACTTCTGCCGAGCTGGTGAAGTACGCGACCTCCGGCGACATTTCCGGCGATCGCGATATGGTCGTGGGTTACGCGGGAATCATAGTTCGTTAGCGGCGGTCCGTTAGCGGCAGTTCGCTAGCGGCAGCAGCAGAAAAAAACTGGGCAGGACTTCACTGATACTCCATCCGCGACACCGCAAAACAAACGGGCGACCATTTTGGCCGCCCGCTCCAAACCCGTCCCTAAAACTATGATCAGCTCAAAACTGTAATCAGCAATTTCTACCGATGCCCGCTCCCACCGCTAGCCCCGCCAGATGCGTGTCCCGCCGGCGCAGCACTCGCATGTCCCGCCCCTGCGGAACTCATTGCCGGGTTCCCTGCCCCGTAGCCAAACCCGCCGGCATGAAAAGAACTCGCCGCGAACTGCGGCGCCGCATGCACTTCCACGGAACCCGTCTTCGCCACCTGCGTGTTCAAGTGCTGCAGGTTGCCGAACGATCCGCGCGGAATTCCCATCCCCGCCGATCCGCGGTTCACCACCACGTTCGTTGCTATGTTATTCGTCATTACCGGTCCACCCCTCCCTACAACCACGGTGGTTACCGTTCCCTTAGGCTCGACCGGACCACGAAAGTCGGCCGCCGCTCCTACATAATGAATTCCGCCTCGCCACCCGTTCCATCCCCCCGGTTGCCAGCCCCAGCCCAGGCCCGAGGCGTACACCCAGTTGCCATAGTTGTAAGGCATCCACCCCCACGGATACGCCGACGCCCACATGTATCCCATCCCCGGATACCACGACCATGCGCCGTCCATAAATGGATTCCAGCCTACGCCCGCAAAATACGGCTGCCACAACATGCCGTACCCCGGGAAGTTCGTATATCCGCCGTAATAGCTCAGATCGCTATACCCGTAACCATACGGCGTGGAATTATTCCGCGCGTACTGGTCGTGATAGTCCACGGACTGTTTGTCCCATTCATCGTAGGGATCGGCTTGCAGACTCTTCGCCACCGTCGACCGGTCGTTGTCGCTCACGTCGAAGCTAACCATCTTGTTCTTGTCGATCCGCACCGTCCCCGACGGACCGACCACTTCCACTTGATTCTTGAAACTCGCAACCTGCACTGCGCTCGACGAAGCTTCCACCCGGAAGTGCGCCGCCTGAGTCAGTTCCACTTTCTCCTGTGAAAAATTCAGCGTGAGTTTATCCCCGCTTTTTCCAAGCCAGTCCACATACGCCCGTCCCTCTGCAAGGTTCACCGTGGAGAAGCGCTTTCCCGCATCGTTTAATCCCAGCGTGCTGAACTCGACTGTAGTGTTGGGAGTAACTCGCAGCGTGCTGCCATCTTCAAACTCAATCTCGGCGCGCCCAGTCCCGCGCGTGCGCAGCTGTGTCCCCTGCACGATCGGAAGATTGAGAAATGCATTCTCAAAACCCAATCCTGTATTCTTATCAATCTGTACTCCGCCCTGCACATCGCTCAAACGAACAATGCGCGCCTGCGACTCGGCCGCGGCGGGCAGCGCAAAAAGCGCGCAGGCCACAGCCGTCAATACCATCCCGTGAAATCGTGGCTTGTACATAGCAGCCTCCAAATGCTGGATCGTACCTGATGCTGGATCGTACCTGCCCATTTAACCACGGTTTTGTGCCAGCCGTTACATGGAAATCTGCTTCGAACTCTGGCCCCAACCCGGCTTCCTCAACGCCCGTTCGCCCCACTTCCCATCTGGATCAATTCCTTGGCTCGCGCCCGCACCACGTTCATCACCGAAGCATCCTCAACAATCTGTTGCAACACCGGCGCCACGCCCTGGATCTCGCTGAGTTCATTATTCTTCGCCTGCGTCTCCATGCGCTTCAACTCCTCATCCAGCGCCAGCTTTTGGTAGCGATGGTAATAAGCCAGCCTCCGCCCGTAATCCAGCGTGCCCGCCATATTCTGGAACAGCGCCGTCAGCTGCCGTACCGGCTCCAGATTCGAATAGTTGTATCGCGCCGTAATGGATCGCTGCCCATCCTCATAGCTCAACGTTTTCGCCCCCGTAAACGCCAGCTTCTGATTCCCCGACTCAATCTTCCCTTCAAAATACTTCGCCTGCTTCGCCCACTCGAAAATCCTCTCCCGGCTAACCGCCGAGACAGTGAATTCCGACTGGTACGTCTGCTCGTCGGAATCCTCCTGCAGCTTCGCCGTGCACTCATAGCTCGCGTGCCCGGTGCTGTCTACTGCGATCGAGTAGTGCGTCGGATCTGATGCAGGAAAGTCCAAACTAAACGTAACCGTGGGGCTGGAAGCAGAATTCAACGCCTGTTGTGCCACCGCAGAAGAGACCATTGCGGTCACCATCACCGCGTTGGCTAGCGTTCGCCACCGGCAACACCGGGAAGTTCGAATCAAGAAAGCCCGCATCGTCACCGCGCCACAGCCCGCGCCACGGCCCTCTGCCGCTCCAGCGTTCCCGAGGTATGCAAATGGCAGATCGCAATCGCCAGCGCATCCGACGCATCCATCGGCTCCGGAGCCTCCGCCAAGCTCAACAACGTCGTCACCATGTGTTGCACCTGTTGCTTCTCCGCCCGCCCATATCCCACCACCGACGACTTGATCGTCAGCGGCGAATACTCCGCCACCTCCAGCCCGGCCGCGGCCGCCGCCAGCATCGCAACTCCACGCACCTGCCCCAGCTTCAACGCCGACTTCACATTGAGCGCGTAGAAAATTCCTTCAATCGCCACTTCATCCGGACGGTGCTCCACAATCAGCGCCCCCAGTCCGTCGTAAATCCTCGACAGCCGCCGCGGCAGCGCTTCCTTCGGCGAGAGCTTGATCACCCCGCACGTCAGGCACACCAACCCCCCACGGGAATCCATCTCCACCACCCCGTACCCGGTGTACGCCCCCCCACAATCGATGCCCAATACTCGCATGTGAATGCAGTCTATCGCGGAACTCGCGCAGTTCCTAGGGAAAGGGTTTCGTCACCACCAGACAGGAACCTCTAACAACACTTTGGACGTCGCACCTTCACTTCCTCAATCTCTCGCCGGAACACCGCATACGCCTTGCTTGATGAATCCAATCCAGCACGACTCAGAAAACGCGAATAGGCAGCTTCGTCAAAAATCTCCCGCAGAGCAGCCATGAGCGTCGTGAATACTTTCGCAGCCAGACTGCGGATCGCTTCGTGATATTTCATCCCTGCTCCTCCACCAACCTCGTCCTCACAAACGGCGATTCCTTCACCGGCGCTTCTCTCGTTCCACTCAAGATCCCCATCCACTGCCGCGCCGATTCCACCAGCACTAGCGTCACCATCACCACCAATACTCCGGTCACCGCCGCATCCAAGCGATTATTGAAGATCACCCGCGCCGTCGCGCCCGTCATTGGCCCCGGCCCGGCTGCCAACGCTCGCGCCTGCGCCAGAAATCCCACCCGCGGATTGGCATCGAACATCTTGTGCCATGACGCCGTGAACGTCACCGCAACCAGCCAGCCAAGCGGCGCCAGCGTCACCGCCGCATACTTCGCACGATGCATCTTGATGATGATCGTCGTGGCCACGCACAGCGCCACCGTCGCCAGCAGTTGATTCGAAATCCCAAACAGCGGCCACAAGGAATTGATTCCGCCCAGCGGATCCTTCACCCCTTGCCACAAGAAATATCCCCAGGCCGCCACAATGAGCGCGCTGGTCGCCAATATCGATGGATACCAACTCGTCCGTCCCAATGGTTTGTACACGTGCCCCAGCGCATCCTGCACCATGAAGCGCGCCACCCGCGTTCCTGCATCCAGGATCGTCAATATAAACAACGCTTCGAACATGATGGCGAAGTGGTACCACAGCGCCATCAGCGTCTCGCCACCCAGGCTGTGCGAGAAGATGTGCGCCATGCCGACCGCAAACGCGGGCGCGCCCCCAGTGCGGTTGTAAAGTGTCTGCTCGCCCACCGCATGCGCCAGTGCCTGCATTTCCGCAGCAGTTACCGGAAACCCCCAATTGGAAATAGTTTCCGCGGCCGCCGCCGGAGCCTGCCCCACAATTCCCGCCGGACTGTTGATCGCGAAATACACGCCCGGCTGCATTACGCACGCCGCAATGATCGCCATCACCGCGACCGCCGATTCGCACATCATCGCCCCATAACCCACCATGCGGGTCTCGGTCTCCCGCGCAATCAGCTTCGGCGTCGTTCCGCTCGAAATCAGCGCGTGAAATCCGCTGATCGCTCCGCACGCAATCGTGATGAACGCAAAAGGAAATATCTTGCCCGCAAACACCGGCCCCGTGCCGTCGACAAACCGCGTCAGCGCAGGCATGTGGAGCGTAGGATGCAGCGCCACGATTCCAATTCCCAAGAGCGCAATCGTTCCCAACTTTACGAACGTGCTCAGATAATCGCGCGGCGCCAGCAGCAGCCACACCGGCAACGCCGACGCGGCAAACCCGTAAACCATAATCAGAATCGCTAGCGTGGGAGCGCCAAAGGTGAACAGGTTTGCCAGAGCCGCATTCTGCGACACATACTGCCCGCCCCAGATGGCCGCCAGTACGAGCACAAATCCCAACGCCGAAACTTCCAGCACTTTGCCCGGACGAATCCGCCGCAGATAGACGCCCATCAATAAAGCGATCGGCATGGTCATTGCGATCGTAAACGTCCCCCACGGACTCGCCTTCAGCGCGTTCACCACAATCAGCGCCGCCACTCCCAACAAAATAATCAGAATCGCGATCACCGCCACATAAGCGACGAATCCCCCGATGATCCCGATCTCATCCTTGGCCATCTCCGTTAGCGACTTGCCATCGCGCCTCACCGAGAACAGCAGGATCACGAAGTCCTGCACACAACCCGCAAACACCGCTCCCGCCAGCACCCACATCGTCCCCGGAAGATATCCAAATTGCGCCGCCAAAACCGGCCCGACCAGCGGCCCCGGCCCGGCAATCGCGGCGAAGTGATGTCCAAAAACCACCCACTTATTGGTGACGAGAAAGTCGCGGCCGTTCTCCAGTCGTTCCGCCGGAGTCGCGCGCAACCCGTCCAGCGCAAGAATTTTCACCGCGATAAATCTGCTGTAGAAGCGGTATCCCAGCGCGTAGCAGCACGTCGCCGCCGCTACCAGCCACAACGCGTTGATCGGTTCGCCACGACGCACGGCGATTGCGCCCACAGCCCCGGCGCCAACCAGAGCGACCGCTCCCCATCCCAGAGTCGAAAGAGTCCTATTCATTCAGTCCAGCATTGTGCCGAAACTTGGTCCGCAACGCAACGTCCTCGAATCTGGTCTTGCAATCAGCCTTTCTTGCCATCACACGGTCAATCCGCCTCAGATTCCTCTTTCGCGGGTTCAGGCGGCAGCTTCCTACTTCGAACGGTCAAGTTCCTTTGGTGTACCCGTCCCTGCCCAATTCCCCTTATTCCGCTGATGCAGGCCGCATAATAGGAGAGTGGCGCGTGTTTTCCTTGATGATCGTTGGCTCCCGAAGTCCGTCCTTTGCCTGCGAGACTACAACGCCAACAAGTTTCTCCGCGATCTGATCGCCGGAATCACCGTAGGCCTGGTTGCCTTGCCACTGGCCATGGCCTTTTCCATAGCCTCTGGCCTAACCCCGCAAGCCGGTATCTACTGCGCCATCGTCACCGGGTTCCTGATTTCCTTATTGGGCGGTTCCAAAACCCAAGTCGGCGGACCGACCGGCGCCTTCGTCGTGGTCATCTCCGGCATCGTTGCCCTTCACGGCGTCGATGGACTTTTCATGTGTACCGTGATGGCCGGCATTTTGCTGGTGATCATGGGCATCGCAGGCATGGGCACAGCGGTCAAGTTCATTCCGCGTCCTGTCGTGATCGGCTTCACCAACGGCATCGCCATTCTGATCGCCAGCACTCAGGTGAAAGATTTCTTCGGCCTGCAGCTCGCCAAAGTTCCCGGCGTCTTCTGGCAGCGCCTGCAAGCACTGGCCGGCAACTTCCACACCATTTCCTACACCGCCACCGCACTGGCCGCGGCCACCGTACTAATCATGATCCTTTGCCGCGCCCTCTCGAACCGCATCCCCGGAGCGATTGTCGCCTTCCTGCTCGGCACCGCAGCCGTGGTCTTGTTCAAGCTGCCCGTGGAAACCATCGGCTCACGCTTCGGCGGAATCCCATCTGGCCTGCCTCACTTTGTGATTCCCCGCTTTCGCGCCGACCTCATCCACAGCCTGATCGGTCCCGCCCTAACCGTCGCCATGCTGGGCGCAATCGAATCGCTCATGTCCGCCGTGGTCTCCGACCGCATGAGTAACGACCATCACAACCCCAACGTCGAACTCATCGGCCAGGGTGTGGCCAACATCGTCTCTCCGATGTTCGGCGGGCTTCCCGCCACCGGCGCCATCGCCCGCACCGCAACCAATATTCGCGCCGGCGCTCAATCTCCCGTTGCGGGCATGATTCACGCCCTCACCCTGCTCTGCATTCTGCTCTTCGCGGCTCCGCTGGTGGGCCACGTTCCGCTTGCCGTGCTCGCCGGAATTCTGATGGTCGTCGCCTACAACATGGGCGAGTGGCGCGAGATCCCGCAACTGCTGAAGCTCACAAAGACTGACATCAGTGTGTGGCTCGTCACTCTGGCTCTCACCGTTTTTGCCGACCTCACGGTCGCCGTCGAAGCTGGCATGATCCTCGCCGCCCTGCTTTTCATCAGCCGCGTCGCCGCCACCACCACCGTTTCTCAAGTCACCGATGAGTATGTCGAAGACGGCCGCATGCACATCCTGCAAGACAAGGACATCCCTTACTATGCCACCATCTTCCGCATCCACGGCCCGTTCCTGTTCGGCGCCACCGACAAAATCAACGCTGTCATCGAGGACTTGCACACGCTGCCGCCCGTCGTCATACTGCGTCTGCGCAACATGACCGCGCTCGATGCCACCGGATTGTTCGCGATCGAGGAAGTTGCCCGCCAGCTTCACGCCAGCCATCGAATCCTGATTCTCTGTGGCGCGCGTGAGCAACCCGCCAGCCTGATTCATCAAGCCGAGTTCGAAGAAGTAGTGGGCGCGGAAAACATCTGCGACAACGTGCAATCCGCGCTCCGCCGCGCCGGGCAAGTCCACGACCAACTCGAAGCCGCCGCCATCGGACTCAAGAGCTGAGAGCCGCCAGACTCCTCATTAGTGATAATCTATTTCTTCCCGGCGACTGCTGAATCCCGCGCTTTGAGCTGCCGCTGAAATGGCAGCCCGCGTCCGGGGTGCATCCCAGGATTTTCCATCTGATTCATAGGGGAGCGGACCATGAAGATTGGCATCTTAACCGGTGGCGGAGATTGTCCTGGATTGAATGCAGTGATTCGCGCCGTCGTGCGCAAAGGCATCTTCACTTATGGCGACGAATTCGTCGGCTTCATGGAAGGCTGGCGCGGCCTGGTCGACGACAACACCATGGTTCTCGATCTCGAGGCGGTCGGCGGCATTCTCCCTCGCGGCGGAACCATCCTGCGCACCTCGCGCACCAATCCCTCGAAGCGCGCCGATGGCCTCGACCGATGTCTGGCCACACTGGAGAAATATAAGATCGACGCTCTCATTGCCATCGGCGGTGACGATACTCTCTCGGTCGCACAAAAACTCCACGAGCGCGGCGCCAAAGTTGTTGGCGTTCCTAAAACCATCGACAACGATCTCGGCGGCACCGACTACACTTTCGGCTTCGACACCGCCTGCAACATCGTCTGCGAAGCCCTGGACCGCGTCCACACCACGGCGGAAGCTCATAACCGCGTGATGGTCGTCGAAGTGATGGGCCGCGACGCCGGCTGGATCGCTCTTTATAGCGGCATCGCCGGCGGCGCCGACGTCATCCTCATCCCCGAGCGCCCCTTCGACGTCGATAAAGTCGCGGACTCCATCCGCCAGCGCCACGCCCGTGGCCGTTATTTTTCCATTGTGGTCGTTGCCGAAGGCGCAAAGTTTTCCTCCCAGCCCGGCCAGGGATCTCCTGTTCTGCAGGACATGGGCAAGGACGAGTTTGGCCACGTGAAACTCGGCGGCATCGCCAACATTCTCGCCCGCGAAATAGAAAAACGCACCGGCTTTGAAACTCGCGCCGTGATTCTCGGCCACATCCAGCGCGGAGGTTCTCCCAGCGCCTTCGACCGCGTGCTGGCCACGCGTTACGGTCTGGGCGCCATCGACATGGTGCACCGCGGCGAGTTCGGATGCATGGCCGCTCTGCGCTCCAATAAAATCGTCTCGATCACGCTAAGCGAGGCCATCTCCAGCAACCGCATCGTCGACAACGAAATGATTCAGATCGTCGACGGATTGTTCGAGAAAGCCTCCGATAAACAACTGGTCTAGAAGGCAACTACAAATGCATCTTCGCGCCTGACTTAAAGTAAAAGTAAAGGCGGGCAGGCAAAGGCCTGGCTCGGTCACGATGCAGAACCTATACGCGCGGCTCGCTCCATATCTGGTGACGATAATCGAGGCGGTTCTCGTCATTGCTACAGTAGCGCTGATTTTTTTCTCTTCTCGCAAGGCCGCTATCCCCCGGCAGCCTGTCGTTTTCATTCGACTCGAGCGCGCCGCTGCCCGTCTGGCAAGGCGCAAGCGCCTCTCTGTGGTGCTTGTGGGTCTGAGCGTAATTGCAGTTCGCGTTGCGCTCATCCCAATCCTCGGCATCCCCCAACCCTATAACCACGACGAATTCAGCTATCTGCTCGCGGCCGACACTTTCGCTCACGGCAGGCTTACCAATCCCACACATCCCATGTGGATCCATTTCGAAAGTTTCCACATCATTCAAAAGCCCACCTACATGTCAATGTACCCCCCGGCGGAAGGCCTGGTCCTTGCCGCGGGACAACTTCTGGGCCATCCCTGGATTGGCCAACTTCTCGTAACCGCGCTCATGTGCTCTGCCCTGTGTTGGATGCTGCAGGCTTGGCTGCCTCCGCCATGGGCATTATTCGGAGCAGCCCTGGCCGTGCTCCGGCTGGGCATCCTCAGTTACTGGATGAATGGCTACTGGTCAGCGTCAATCGTCGCCCTGGCAGGTGCGCTGGTGTTAGGCGCATGGCCACGTCTGCGCAAGCATCTCCGCGTGCGTGATTCTTTGTTGATGGCCTTGGGCCTTGTGATTCTGGCCAACAGCCGCCCCTATGAAGGATTGCTCTTCGCTATTCCCATCGCGTTCGCAATGCTCTTCTGGCTGCTGAATAAAAATGGCCCTGCCTTCAGCCAATCCCTGCCGCGGATTATTGTGCCCATCGTTTCTTCTCTGCTCCTGGCAGCCGCAGCCACCGGCTACTATAACTACCGCGTCACCGGCAGCCCTTTCCGCATGGCATATCAGGTTAACGCCGAGACTTATGCCATCGCCCCGTTATTCATCTGGCAAACACCCCGCCCCGAGGTCGTATACCACCATCGGGTTGTGCATGATTTTTACCGCTCGGAACTGAGCGAGTTTGCGACGAATCGGACCCTCCCTGGTTATCTCCGTCGCGCTGCGCAGAAGTTGACTGAAGGGTGGCAATTCTATCTGGGCCCGCTTCTTACCTTGCCACTGCTGGCAGTACTTCCGGTCGTCGGCACGCGCAAGCTGTATTTGCCGCTTGTGATGTGCGGCGCCGTCGCCCTCGGCCTGGCGCTCGAAACTTGGACGCTGCCTCACTATTTCGCCCCCGCAACCGCAGCCCTTTACCTGCTTTTAGTCGAAGGCATGCGGCAACTGTGGCATTGGTCTCCCGCGGGACGTCCGCTGGGGAGAGCCGTGGTTCGTGCGATTCCGGTGCTCGCCTGCGCTATGATCCTTCTGCGAGTAGGGGCGGCTGCGGCGCACCTTCGCATCGAATCCCCATGGCCGCGCGGCAATCTTGAAAGGGCGATGATCGTACGTCAACTTCAACACCTTCATGGCCAGAACCTCGTCATCATGGCCTACGGTCCGCAGCACAATTTGGCCCGCGAATGGGTTTATAACGATGCGGATATCGATGCCGCCAAAATTGTCTGGGCTCGCGACATGGGAAAGTACGATAATCGCGAACTCCTGCAGTATTTTCGAGGCAGGAAGGTTTGGCTTGTGCAGGCCGACGATCCGGTGCCCCAAGCCATTCCCTATTCCGATTAATATTGCGATTCCGCTCGAGAGAAGATTTGACAAGAGTTTTTCGTGCGAACAATCAAATTCTCCATTCAGCATCTCGCTCTCTTGTTGCTCGTGCTGGTGGTCTCTTCCAGTATGTGTCTTTACTGGCATCGCTACGACAAAGCCGTGCTCGCCGCGCTAGAGTCTCGCTCTGGACTCAAGCCCAAGGCTCTCACCGACCTCTATCCCAGCTGGTATGGAGCACGCGAGCTTTTGCTTCATCGCCGTGATCCGTATGGAGTTGATGTCAACCGTGAACTTCAGATTGCTTTTTACGGCAAGGAACTGGATCCCTCCCGGCCAGAAGAACGGATAAACCAGCAGCGATTCGTTTATCCACCATATTTCATCTTCTTCATGGCTCCGCTTTGCTGGATGCAGTTTCACGCCGCACAAACCATCTTTTGGTGGGTCCAGGTCGCATGCGCGTCTTTCCAATTGTTCCTATGGCTGCGCTTCCTTCGGCTAGAGCTTTCTCAAATTACCTTAGTGGCTCTGTTTGCGCTGATTCTAACCAGTATCCCGGTCATCCAAAACCTGAGCATTCTCCAACCGTTTCTACTGGCTGCCTGTTTCCTCGCTGGCGCGGCCGTGGCCGTTGTTAATGGCCGTTTGTTTCTGGCTGGCACCCTATTGGCCCTAGCCACTGTGAAACCTCAAGTCTGTTTGCTGGCGACAGCCTGGTTCGCCTTGTGGGCGTGCAGCGATTGGAGACACCGACGCACTTTCCTTTTGGGGTTTACGACAATGCTCACGGCGTTGTTACTGGCCTCGGAGTGGCTCCTGCCGGGCTGGTGGCGAGAATATCCAGGCGCTTTGCGGGCTTACGCGGAATACACAAAAGCTTCAACATTCCTCGCGACTCTCTTTCCGGAGCCTGCGGTCCACGGGTTCCTTACTGTTTTGATAGTGACCGTAGTAGCAGTGTTCTGCTGGAAAGCGCGGAGCATGCCGCCTGGCTCCACGGGCTTCGCCGTGGCTTTATCGATGGTGTTGACTCTCACCGTTTGTGTTGTTCCGGCGATGGTGCAGCCTTTCAACCATGTGCTGCTTCTTCCTACGGTCCTGCTTACGATTCGTCACTGGAAAGAGCTTCGGCAAAATAGTTTTGTGGTTCGGGCGTCGACTTTAGTATTTTGCATATCCGCTCTCCTGCCCTGGCTGCTTGCCGCGGTAGCCATCGGCAGCCCTTTCGTTGCGCACAATTCCTGGTTTCTAGAAATGTGGTCGGTCCCTCTAGCCGCGAGTATGGCTCTTCCGTTCGCCGCTTTCGGAGTTTTGATTCTATTGTGGAAGGTGACACCGTTAGAGGCGACCATCCCGTATGGGATAGACGACAGCACCTAAGGTGCAGACGGCAAGCGTGTGCGGAAGGCCCTTGATACACTTTGCGGGCTGTAGAACTGTCCGGGCGGGGAGTCACTAACGCGAATGAAGATGCGACTTTGGCTTACGTTAAGCCTGTGCGTCAGCGGAATCACATGGCTCTATGCCTCCGAGGTGCTCGGACCATGGAGCCGTTACGTCGGCGCCCTTCATGACGGCGTCAAAGCCCAAATGGGGGATCTGTATCCTCGTTGGGTGGGAGCGCGTGAGCTCCTTTTGCATAAACGAAACCCTTACGGTCCGGAAGTCAGCCAGCAAATTCAGATCGCTTTTTACGGCCACGCGATCATCCAGGATTACAGCAGCCCCGGGCACAAAACAGTCGACGAACAGCGCTTCGCGTATCCCGTCTATGTTGTTTTCCTGATGGCTCCAACGGTATATACCGATTTCGCGACGGTACATCGAGCCGCGCCGTCGGCCTTGGCTTTGTTGACGGGCATCGGTGTGCTGCTCTCTATCAGCTTATTGCGCTGGCGCATACCTTGGGAGCAAAAGGCCGCCATCACCTTGCTTACAATCAGCAGCCCGCAAATTGTGCAGGGACTGGAGCATCAGCAATTAGCCATTGTGGTAGGACTTTTGCTGATCGCCGGAATGTGGTGTGCTGCAAGGAATTATCTGGCGGTTGCGGGAATATTCCTCGCGTGGTCGACGATCAAGCCCCAGATGGCGCTTCTCCCTCTGTGCTTTTTCCTGGTCTGGGTTATCGGGGACTGGGTCCGGAGGTGGCGACTGTTTGCCGGCTTTCTAGCGATGCTGTTCCTTCTCATCGGGGCTGGCGAACTGATTCTTCCTGGGTGGGTTGGCAATTTCCAGGCGGCAGCCGCCGACTATCGAAAGTATTTTCCGACGACCTCGTTTCTGCGCATGGCTGTTGGCGACGCGCTCGGGGAAGTCCTCGGCGGCATTGTCGTAGTCGGCCTCATAGTGCTGGCATGGCGGAATCGGAGAGAAGCCGCCGACTCTCGGAAGTGCATTGCCACTTTCGCCACATTTCTCATGGGCACGATACTCGCTTTCCCTCTGTTTACACCCTTCAATCAAGTAATGCTGATTCTCCCCACCATGCTTCTCCTGCACGACTGGAAGACTCTGCCGAAATTTTCGCGCGTGGTTTTTGTTGTCACTGTGACCTGGCCGTGGATTACTTCCTTGGTACTGCTGCTCTCTCCGCCTCGGCTGAATTCTCCGAATCAACTGCCCTTGCTGCCTGCGTTCCTGACCCCCTTTTTTCCCCTCTTTCTACCGCTCCTATTAATGACCCGACGCGAAGACGCCACGCTGCCGCAACTTGGAGCTGCAGATTTGCGTCTCTCATGAGTCGCAATTGAGTATCATGGGCGGCTCATGACACTCACAAGCGCAGCCTCGTTTCTAACCGCCCGCCGCCTGCGTGCCCACGGCACCATCCTCGCCCTCTGCCTGTGGTCGGTTTACTTCTGGAACATCGCCGCGCCCGGAATGCTGGATCGCGCCGGCAATCTCAAAGGCACTGACTTTCTTCATTTCTACACTCTGGGTTCGCTCGCACTCGCTCATCGCGGCGCGGATCTCTACAACCTGCGCGCGCAAGCTGAACTCGCAGCCCAGCGCGTTCCCGCCGCCGCAGGCATCCGCTACCTCCCGCTCAATCCGCCGCAAGTTTCACTCTTCTTCGCGCCCCTGGCTCGCCTGTCTTACTCGTGGGCGCTGATCCTCTGGCTGGCGTTCAGCATTCTCCTTTACGGATTCTGCTGTTACGCCGTGTGGCGCGCCTGCCCCAATCTGCGCCATCACAAACTCGCAGTTCTAGTTCTCGCTCTAGCCTTCCCCGCTTTCTGGCACCTTGTCGCCTGGGGACAAACCTCCGCCCTAGCTCTCGCCTGTTTCACGCTTGGCTTTTTTTCCCTACGTGCGAAACGTGAGTTCCTGGCCGGCCTGGCCTTCGGATGTCTCATCTTCAAGCCCCAACTGGGACTGGCCGTCGCCATTGTCTTTCTGATCACAGTCCGCTGGAAAATCATCGCCGGCGCGATTCTCTCCGCCCTCGCCCAGTTGTCCGTAGCCTGGCTCTACTACGGCCCGGCCCCGCTTCGCGAGTGGATGCAAGTCCTGCTCGACATCCCCCACCTGCTGCCACTGCTCGAACCCAAGCCTTATCAAACCCACTGTCTGCGCACCTTCTGGACCATGCTCGTCCCGTGGCCATCAGCTTCGCTCGCGCTCTATGTCATCAGCGCGATCCTGGTAGCCGGACTAACCGTTGCATGCTGGCGCAGCCGAATGCCCCTATCCCTGCGCTATTCTGCGCTGCTGCTCTCGACCGTCCTGCTCGCCCCGCATCTCACCGTCTACGATCTTGTCATCCTCGCGCCGGCATTCCTTCTGCTCTCCGATTGGGTCGTCACTCAACCCGATGACGTCACTCCGCAAATCAAACTCCTCCTGTACCTCGCCTTCGCGCTTCCGCTCCTCGGCCCACTCGCCCGCTGGACACACCTCCAGCTCTCCGTCCCAGTGATGGCTGCTCTTTTATTTGAGATTGGGAAGCGCACGTCCTTCAGCGGTTGCGAAAAAACTCAAACTTCCTAACGGAAAGGGAAGGGCACGAGTTTANNCAGCGGTTTACCGCTGCGATAAAGCCTCCTACAAATAACTAGCGGCTTCAGCCGCTGGAGGACTCGCAGTTCACACCGC
Organism: Acidobacteriaceae bacterium; assembly: GCA_003164855.1. Lineage (GTDB taxonomy): Bacteria > Acidobacteriota > Terriglobia > Terriglobales > Acidobacteriaceae > Sulfotelmatobacter. The sequence goes on along the minus strand of PLUI01000252.1, from coordinate 208 downwards.
TCCACGCAGACCGCTAACTGCCAAATAAAAACTGCAGCGCCTCCGGAAATCGCTCGCCCCACGCCGCCTCGTTGTGTCCGGCACCCTCCGTGATCGCCATGCGCAATCGCTTTTCGCTCAACACCGCTCGCCGCATAATGGCCGCGAGTTCCCGCACATCGTCCACCACCGTGCGGCTGCGCTCCGCACTTCCCGCCTCCACCGTGCC
>PLUI01000174.1 GCA_003164855.1 Acidobacteriaceae bacterium | reverse complement strand
TATAAATTGTTCTAAACGGTTGCATTTACAGGCGGTTAGTTGTATTTGGACTTTCAATATTTTAGCACGAGATCGGGGTTTATCGCGAGGTGGCCGATCATGTTCAGGGACTCGATTTGAGAAAGAATATCATCGCGCTCGTTATCGAGCTACGCTCGATTGGACAGCCGAGGGCGGCTGTCCCACATGGTGTTCCTCTCCGTTACGGCCTTGTGATGACTTCGTTGGGGGATGAGGGGAGGACGAAGTTTACGCTGCGCGCGGCGTTGGCTTGCAAGGTTTCGGGGACGTTGAGAGTGGCGAGATTGATTTTCTTGTTCCAGTAGCCGTCGGTGTAGTAGTCGCCGCGGGCGTAGAGGATGCCATCGGCGATGGTGTAGTCGCGGACTTCTTCGCTGTGGCCGTCACGAAAAATCAGGACGGCTGGGGGGAGCGGTTGCGATGGGCTTGCGATGATCATGGGCGCGGCGGATTCTGTTGGGGCCGATTTTGTTGGGGCGGCATTTGTTGGGGAACGACTGGGCGACAACTTGAGCGGGAGGGCTTCGCCATCTATCGCAGCGCTTTCGACTCGAACATATCTGCCGTTCTGCAGTTCGATCATAAGCGGATCGGTAGATGAAGGCTGATGATTTGCCGGCGCGTTCATGGCTTGTCCGAGCGAAGCGGGGCCGGAGCCGGCTAGCTGTTGCATGGCTTGCATGAGGAATGGAGGAGGATCGGAGGCGACGGGATATCCGGTGGAATAAATGTCATTGGGATCGAAGGAGTCTCCGAAGAAGGGGAACGGTAGAGAGCCGAAAGAGGAAGCGTAGGGAGATGAACGGCGGGATGAGGAGGGATGGGCGCTGCGTCTGGAGCGAGAATGTCCTGCGGGTGAATGCGAAATGGCGGAGTGGCCGGCCGCGGACGCACGTCCTCCGGCAGTTCTCTGGGCCACGGCTCGCGGCGCGTGCGCTGAGAGGACGGTAAAGATTATTAATAAGCTGCAAATATTTTCTGTGAAGGTTTTCCGGGCGCATGCGGTTCGCGGGCGGGTCGCCCGCGGCCACACGATCTCATCGATGACTGCGAATGGGCGCATGGTCAGTTGGCCTGTGAGGATGGCGGCAGTTGGAAGACTACGCCGTGATCGTCATTTTGTTTTTGCGTGGCGGAGAGATCGAGATCGGCGAGAGCGATTTTGCGGGGATGGCCTGGGGTTAAGTCGTATAGCGTTTGGCTGACAATGGCGTAATTGTTTACTTCGAGTTGATGGCCGTCCCTGAAGACCAGCGTTGTGGGAGGCTGTGGGGGTTCGGAAGCGGACTCGGCCAGGTCGTTGTCATCGGCTGGTGGGTGGGCGGGACCTGAGTACGATGGGGGCACGTAGGAATCTACGCCGGAGCCGCGGCGATCGAAAATGGTTGGGCCGCCTTGGTAGTCGGCGTCGTCATCGGCATCGTTATTGTTATTGGAGTTGTCGGCGTCGCTTGTGTCAATGGCGTAGGGAACGGGCACAGCGTAGATGTACGGATAATAGGCGGTGCCGGTGGCGGTGTGGTGCGGGTGATGTCCGTTGCTGTGCGAGCCGTTAGGGGAGTGCGATGGCGCGGAGCCGCCGTGGCTGGGCGATATGCCAGTTGGAGGCGCTACACCCATGGCGGTGGGCGGCGGAACGCTCATGGCAGTCGGAGGCGCTACAGAGGAGGAATGACCGGTGCTGCTGATTTGCGCGTGGCTGGTAGAGAGCAGAAGAAGCGGGAACAATATTCCGCACAGCGCAAACGACGCGGGAATCGGCGGGCGATTCACAAACTTATGATACTCCAACCGGAACTTCATGACGCACCTCCAAGGGGCCACGTCGTGCAGTTTGACTCGACGGCGGTGTAGTTAGGGACATCCCTCGGCCCGCTGGTGAAAACGCGGGCCTTCGGGATGACGCCGAGTGCTGGCGATTTTCGCCGTGCTTCAGGCCACGTTCTGGGTTAGGAGAACGGCGCGGCGATGCTTCTTGGCTTGGGCTACGGAATATGCGACGGAACCAGCAAAGGCGCTATAAGGCACGGGTCCGAGGCTGGCGCCGGCGAACAGGCGGACCGAGACGTAAGTAAGAAGGAAGACCCAGACGAAAGTCTTGCGTTCGAGGACGTATCCGATAAGGGCTCCCGCCACCAGGTAACAGGCGAGAATTACGGCCTCGGCTGCAACTGCGGGGGGGAACCCGATGTTGCGAGCGGCATCAGACGCGGCGGGCGCCAAGTGAAGCACGGCGAATACCGGCAGCACTGCGGCAAGGAATGCGACAGGCAGAAAGCGGCTGACGGAAAAACTATGCTCAAACGGGTTCAGGTGCTTGCGAATGCCACGCCAGAGTGCTTTATCCGCGGTGACATAGCCTTTTCCATCGGGAAGAAGTCTTAGAGTTCCATTGGCGACCTGATAGGAGGAGAAACGCTCGTGTTCACTCTGCACGTCCTTGAAAATGCTTGCGGGGTCGGCGGCTGGGGCGACGGGGCATCCCATGCCCAGGGCGCGGGCATCGTGATGACGCTTTAGCTCCGCCGGGTCGTCCAGTTCAGGATATTCCTGAACAATATGGTAAGGAGGGCGATCGAGAATCGATAACTTCTGGTTGCGAGTCGTGAGGACTCTGTCGTCGGTAAAACGAGTATGGAACGACATCACGCACGTGTTTGCGATGGAACGGCGTCCATCAATCCTCAGTGCCAGTTCGTGAATCAAAACGACGCAGCGAGAAGCCTCCACCGGATTCACATACTGGCGTAAAAGGTTGCTGTTGCAGTTATCTACGCGGTAGGTGCAGACCGGCAGGTAATTCAATGCAGCCAGTTTGTTGTCGTAGGGGGCGAAGTAGCGCGCCTGAGCATCGGTGAGAGAGCTGCCGGTCAGGTTTTCGATCTGATAGCGGACGGGGATCCGGGTCGCATTGCGGCGCAGTCGCGGCAGGCTCAAGAAAATTTTGCCAACGGTGTAGAAAAATATCACCAGGTCAGCATCGACCGGAAAGCGCATGAAATCCCCCGAACCGTTAAATACGAGCTTAGCAACGGGTTAAGGACGAAGGGAGTTACGGAAGTGTCCCGCCCAGATGATTTTCATCCACGAGGAACTTGGGCCAAAGCGAGCAGGCTCCAGAGGATATAGGCTCCTAGCAATGCCCAGACGCAGGCGGTGACGAGGGCGCGGTAGGGAGTTTCCATGAGATCGGCGATGACGCCGGAGACGAAAATGAAGAGAAAGGGAACGGAAGCGAGAAGGAATCCGGCGCCGGCGACGCGGGGGTGGGCCATGCCCAGAGCGATGAAGAGTAGTCCGACCAGCAGGGGGGCGGTATTGCCGAAGTAGCGGGTGCGCGGCCAGGCTAAGTAAGTTGCGAGCGTGGCTGGAATCAAGAGGGCGAAGGCGGGGCAGGCGCGCAGGATGAGCGATCCGACCTGGCGATAGACGGCGAGAACGGTGAAGCTGCGCCAGGTTGCTCCCCAGAATGAGGCGTGCTGCATTCCGCTAAGGAATGCGCGGGCGTGAAAGAAATAAGTGGCGAAGAGTAGGACGAGAGCCACGAGACACGCAGCGGTCCAAATGATGAGTGCTGCGCCGCGGCGGATGGGAGCGAGATAGAACAGGAAGGCGAGAGCCATGGGCACGACGACGATCATGGAGAACTGGGATCCGACGGAGATGGCAAGGGAAATTCCGAGCAGCACGATGCGACGCCAGTTCCAGAGAACAACTTCGCGCGGAGCGTAAAGGGTGTGGGCTACGGCGATGGCGGTGAAGATGGATCCGAAGCTTCCCCAGGCGGCGAGGATTTCGGGCTCGGCGTGCCAGACGGCGGTGGCTTGCAGCATGGCGGGAGAAAAGCAGTAGAGAGTGAGGGCGAGAAATCCTCCGGTGTTGCCGCAGAGCCGGCGGGCGACATACCACAACGACGCGCCCAGGAAGACGCCGAAGGCGAGGAACGGAAGGCGCGGGAGCCAGCGCCAACGCGATTCGGTTGTGAGCAGGCTCTGCGGCCAGGCGAGCAGGGGCGCGGCGGTCACCAGGGAGATGAGTGGGGAGTGCTCGGCGTCGAAGCCAGCGTCATCGCGGGAGACGTCCATGGGAAGTGCGCCGGGAGGATCGGGAAAGGGCGCACCTGCGATTTCACCGCCGTGAATTTGCCGCCAGCCAGCGGCGATGCGGACTTCCTCGGAGGAGCTGAGACCGTTGGACGCGGACATGCGTAGCTCGGAGCGGACCAGCCAGACGGCTTGCGCCAGAAAGAGCAGGAGCAAGGCTCCGGCAAGAAACTGGGGGCGGCCGAAGCGCTGGCGTGTGAAAAATCCGGTCATAGGGGTGAGCCGAGTGTTTTACCATGAGCGGGGGTGTTTGCGGAAACTTCTGCGGGTCGGGGCAGGCGGGGCGCCTAAAGGCGTATTCATCTTTTTGGATTTGCGGCGCGGCTGAAGCCGCGCCCTTCAAAGCAGAGTCTCCTACGATGCATGACAAGATAAACATTTCGAGCGAAGATTCGAGCGAAGAAAAGAAGGCCGCAATTTCAGAAAATACGCCTTCGGAGTTGTCTCCCGTAGCGCCGGACTTTTCTTCGGCGGTGCAGCCGTCGTATGTGCGGACGGTGTTTCTTGGTCCAGAGGGGTTGAAGGCGGGATGGGGATTTGCATTTTACGTGGCGATGTTTTATCTGCTGCAGTTTGTGGTGATTCGTTGGGCTGGGTCGGTCGAATTGGGTACCGACGGATTGTGGTCGATGATGCTGGAAGAGTTTGGCCTGTTTTTGGCGGCGGCGATTCCGGCTTTGTTGCTGTCGAGCGTGGAGCAGCGAGCGTGGGGAGCTTACGGTCTGCCGGGGCGGCGGGCGTTTGGAAAATTATTTTGGGTGGGCGCGATTTGGGGATTCGCGAGTATCTCGCTGCTGATGGCTTTGATGTATGGCGTGCGAGTTTTCGATGTGGGACATCTGGCGATGCATGGGGCGCGCATTGTGAGGTTTGGGGTGTTCTGGGCGGTGATGTTTTTGCTGGTCGGGTTCTTCGAAGAATTTCTGCTGCGCGGGTACTCGCAATTTACGCTGACGCGGGCGATTGGTTTCTGGCCGGCGGCGGTGTTGCTGTCTTGCACGTTTGGTTTGATCCACATCAGAAACGGCGGCGAGGAGTGGCCTGGGCTTTTGGCGGCGGCGGCGATTGGCTTCTTCTTTTGTTTGACGTTGCGGCGTACGGGAAATTTGTGGTTTGCGGTGGGGTTTCACGCGGCGTGGGATTGGGGCGAGACGTTTGTTTATTCCGTGCCGGACAGCGGGACGATTTTCCCGGGGCATCTGCTGGAGTCGTCGTTTCATGGGCCGGGATGGTTGACGGGAGGAATGGTTGGGCCGGAGGGCAGCGTGCTGTGCTTCGTGGTGATTGCGGTGGTGTGGGTGAGGTTTGCGAGGGCGTATCCGGAAGTGAAGTACGGAGTGGAAAAACCTTCACCGCAGAGGACACGCGGGCTTACGGCGTAGTTCCTCTTTTAGAACTTCTGAATAAAAAGTCTGAGATTCCTTTCTCCTAATCTTCGCCTCAGCCTATACTCTTCTTCAATGACTCCCGACACGGATTTGCTGACGCCGCTGAAGCGGTACTGGGGGTACAGCACGTTCCGTCCGCTGCAGGAGCGGATTGTGCGCAGNNGCGGTGCTCAACAGCACCATGAACGAAGCCGAGCAGAATAAAGTGATGTCGAAGGCGCGGGATGGGGCTTACCGGCTGCTGTATGTGTCGCCGGAGCGAGTGGCGCGTGGCGACACCATGGGCTGGATGCAGCAGGTGCCGGTTACATTTTTCGCGATCGATGAGGCGCACTGTATCTCGGAGTGGGGACACGAATTTCGTCCGGAGTACCGGCAGTTGAATAAGTTGCGCAGCAAGTTTCCGGATCGTCCGATTGCGGCGTTTACGGCGAGCGCCACGCGGCACGTGCGGCACGACATTCTGGCGCAATTGCAATTGCGCAATCCCGATAGGTATATTGCCAGCTTCTACCGGCCGAATCTGCGGTATCTGGTGCGCGAGTGTGAGGCGCTCGAGCAGATGGAGATGCTGGTGAAGGCGCTGCAGAGCTACGCGGGCAGCAACGTGATTGTTTATTCTCCGACGATCAGCCGGGTCGAGGAGACGGTGGATTTCCTGGAAGATCAAGACATTGCGGCGGTGGGATATCACGGGAAGATGGGCGCCGATGCGCGGCGGAAAAGCCAGGAACGGTGGATGTCCGACGAAGTGAGAGTGCTGGTGGGAACGATTGCTTTTGGGTTGGGGATTAACAAGGCGGCGGTGCGGGCGGTGATTCACTTGTCGCTGCCGAAGTCGATTGAGCAGTATTACCAGGAGGCGGGACGGGCGGGGCGCGACGGCGGAAGCGCGGACTGCGTTTTGCTGTGGCAGAAAAAAGACGCGGGGCTGCTGGGATTTTTTGCCAATCAGATTTTGGACGCAGAGGAGCGGAATCGGGCGTGGGAGCGGTATCGGATTATCCGGGAGTTTGTGGAGTCGAAAAAGTGCCGGCACCGGCAGATTTGCACGCACTTTGGGGAAACTCCGAAGTGGGAGGGTTGTGACGCTTGTGATGTGTGCGGGAGCGTGGCGGAGTGGCTGGTGAGATCGGAAGCTTTGCCAGCTAAAGCACTGGGCAGAAAGCGAACGCCATTGCTGCCGGTTGCCGCGCCAGCCGCGGGTTCCGAGGCGGAGGAACTGCGGGAATATCTACGCGAGTGGCGGCGCACAATTGCGAAAGAGAAAAACGTTCCTGCTTACATTGTGTTGCACGATTCGTCACTGGAAGAAATTTGCCGGCGGCAGCCGAAGTATTTTGCAGAGTTGCTGGAAATTCCGGGGATTGGCGAGCGCAAGGCGGAACTTTACGGGCAAGAGATTCTTGATGCGCTGGAAAAATTTCGAGCGGGTTTGCGTGCGAGCGGCTCTGAGCGCGCGGCGAAGCCTGGGGATGAAACTCTGCGATTGTTGAGCGAAGGCAAGACGCTGGAAGAGATTGCGCAGATTCGGGGCCGGCAAGTGTCGACGGTCGTGAGCGCGGTCGCGAATCTGCTGGAGGCTGGGCAGTTAGAGTTTAGGTCCGATTGGGTGAGCAAGGAGAAGCAATCGGTGATTGAGGCGGCGTGCGCGCAGGTGGGGATGGATCGGCTGAAGCCGTTGAAAGATATTTTACCGCCGGAAATTACCTATGACGAAATCAAGCTGATGGTAGGGAAACTTCGGCGAGAGCGGAGTTTGATGAAGGCTGATGTTCCGGCATAACTGAAGACCCGACGAATGCCGCGAATGATCTCAATGGGCGTTAGAGATTTTTCGGCCCGCTCGTCCAGACACGCGACCTCGCTGTATATTGATCCCTCCCATGAAATCCGCTGGTAACAGGCTGTTGCGGCTGATTGCATTGTTCAAGCTGTTCAAGGCGGCTCTGTTGATCGCTGTCGGGCTGGGCGCGCTGCATCTGATCCACAAGGATGTAGCCAGCGTGATGGAACATTTGGTGGCGATGCTCGGCTTAGATCCAGGCAACCGGTATATCGGCAGGGCACTGCAAAAATCGGGCACGCTGACGCCGCAAAAGATCAGAAGTCTGGGAATTGTAAGCTTCATTTATGCGGGACTATTTCTGACCGAGGGGATCGGGCTTTGGATGGTGAAACGTTGGGCCGAGTGGTTTAGTGTGATCATCACTACGTCGCTGGTCCCGCTGGAGGTCTACGAAATCTACCGCCATCCGAGTGTGATTAAGAGTTTAGTCCTGGTTATAAATATTGCAGTGGTAGGGTATCTTCTTTTTCGGATTCGTCACGAAGGCACGGGCGCAACGGGATCTTGATTCTCATCTTTTATTCCCCGGCATTGTGGCTTCAAGATGCCGTCGGGTTGTGAATAGGGCGCCCAAGCGCTTGCCAAGTCCTGGACGACATGTCCCAGGAACTTGTAGACCGTGATCTCCTCGGGCGATCGGCGGCCCTGGACATCGCCGGCACAGGCGCTGGAGCCGATTCCGAGGTTTTGAGTGCTATGGCGGTGTTTCGTCAATTGAGCCTTGGCTCAAGACGGTCATTCGTGGGCAAAGACCCAAATTCACCGCTTGCAACTCTGTACCGCTAGTGTTTTAATTGCGAAAGTATCGTCTCGCGATACGTGCTCCATTCAAAGCCTTGACAATGCAGCCCATGTCCTATTTCTGGTCGTTGACTTTCCGCGCTCGGAAGGACTACCAAGCGACAGCGACAATCTACTATGGACTGGCGGTACTCGCGGCGAGTGCGGCTCTGCTGTCCCGAGCAGTTTTGAGCCCGGAGTTTGGATCGCACTACCCATATCACACTGTCTGGTTGGCGATCATTTTCGTTGCGTGGTACTGCGGACTGGGCCCCTCGATCTTGGCTGTTGGAATTGAGGCACTCGGAATCTGGTACTGGTTCTTGCCGCCTTATCATTCCATTTCTGGGAAAAACCACATCGAGTCCTTCGGTATGTTCGGGTTTCTAACGTTCTCCGCCGTCATTATTGCCTTAGGGGAATCGAACAGACGCCTGTTGGTTAAGCGCGACAAAGCCGAAAGGGCATTGCACGAAGCCAACGAGGAACTCGAAGAACGGGTAAGCGAGCGAACGGCTGAACTAGAACGCTCAAACGAATCTGCCAGACGGCTGAGTGCCAGAATCATGGCGGTGGAGGATGAAGAGCGCCGCCGTATTGGCAGAGCACTTCATGACAGTTTGGGTCAATACTTAGCAGCGCTGAACATCAATCTCAGCCTTCTTCGAGCCCAAGTTGAGACCGAAACCGTTCTTTTGTCCGAGTGCGTGGGTCTTGTTGAACAGTGTCTCACCGAGACCCGGACCATATCGCACTTGTTGCACCCGCCGCTGCTGGATGAGCTCGGCTTCGGCTCGGCTACGCGTTTATTTGTGGAGGGGTTCTCTCGCCGCAGCGGTTTAACAGTTACGCTTGACTTGCCATCTGAGTCTGGCATGCGGCTGCCGATGAATCTCGAAATTGCACTGTTTCGCGCTGTTCAGGAAGGACTTACGAATATTCACAGATATGCAGAAGCAACATTCGCAAGCATAAGCTTGAAAAGAGATATCTCAACGGTGCAACTGAGCATCCGGGACAATGGAAAGGGAGTACCACCTGCGCTGTTAAGGAGACTTCGCGACGGTACTGCTGACTCTGGAGTGGGTATAGCTGGGATGCGAGAACGTTTGCGCGAGCTAAACGGGGTACTAGAAATCCAATCCGACCAGTCGGGAATGATTCTTAAAATTACTGCTCCTACAACTCTGGGCCCTGCTGAACAAACATCGGTTGCTATAGCGCCAGCGAACTCGGTGTCCGCCTAAGCGACCAAGGTTATGCGCTAATTGACGCAATCAGCCATAGCGCTCACCACCTGGAGTGGCTGGGTTTCGCTTCTGGGCGGATAACGGTCTAACCGGAAGCTATTCCGGCGCAGGGTCGCACCTGTGGGCCTACTCTAAACTATTGCGTTTCGCACCGCTCGCGGGCACAAGTCCCGCGGCACACTTCCCTCATCCCAGCTTTCCCCTAGGAGGGTTCGGAAAAAGTCGACCTCAGCGGAGCAGCGCCTGAAGGCGCGATTGGAAATACTGTACTTTCGGTATGCCTGAAGGCATACCCTGATACGAATCGTGACTTTTTCCGCAGCCTGCTAGAGATTTAGGACTTGCTTGGCGGCTTCCTGTCCAGAGCGGACGCAATCCGGCACGCCGATACCGCGGTAGCCGTTGCCGGCGAGGGCGAGGCCGGGTAATTGCTGGCGCAGGCGATCGATGCGGTCGAGGCGATCGAGATGGCCGACGCTATACTGCGCCATCGCGGACTTCCATTTATAGACACGGGCAAAGAGCGGCGCGGCACGGAGGCCAACGATCTGCTGCAACTCGTTGCGGACGATGGCGACAATTTCGTCGTCGGAAAGCTGCCAGATATTTTCGGCGTGCGATCCGGCGAAGAAGCAGCGCAGCAGGGCGCGATCCTCGGGTGCGCGGTGGGGGAATTTATTGTGGACAAAAGTCGCGGCCAGCAGGCGCTTGCCTTCGCTGCGCGGGACGAGAAATCCGAAGCCGGGTGGGAGCGATTGGCGGACATCGCGATCGTAGGCGAGGCCGACGGTGATGGAGGAGCTATAGGCGATGGCGGCGAGTTCGGCGGAGAGCTCGGGGCTGCAGGCTGCGAGCAATTTCGCAGCGGCGAGCGCGGGCAAGGCGAGAATGACCGCGTCGAAGCGATCGGATTTCGATCCTGCCGAAACGTTCCAGCCTGCGGCGGTGCGTTCAACGCATTGCACGGGAACGCTAGTGAGTAATGAAGCCGAGTTCAGTTGTGGGGCAAGAGTTTCAACCAGCTGCTGCATGCCGTTCTTGAGCGAAGTGAAAAGCGGCGAGGCAGGCTTGTTCGCCGGGCGCGGCATTTTTTTTCTGGCGGCGAGCATGGCGCGGCCGAGACTGCCGTGAGTACGCTCCATTTCGGCGAAGCGCGGAAGAACGGCGCGCACGCTGAGGCTGGCGGCCTCTCCGCCGTAGACGCCGGAGAGGAGCGGGTCGGCGAGGCGATCGACCATCTCCGCACCGTAGTGGCGCTCGACGAGCGAAGCTACGCTTTCGTCGGCTTCGGCGGCGCGCGGAGGATGGAATAATTCCTGCGCCAGGCGCAGCTTGGTAGTCCAGGAAAAAAGCGGGGAGAATCCTGCGGGCAGGATTTTGGTTGGGACCATGAACATAAGGCCGTCGGGCATGGGGATGAGGCGGCCGCGGACGAGGATGTAAGTGATGCGATCGGCGTCGTTGGAGCCGATGAGCTGATCGCCGAGGCCGATGGTGCGGCAGAGATCGGTGGCCCAGGGTTTTTCGCTGATGAAGGAATCGGGGCCGGCTTCGACGATGCAGCCCTGGATGCGCTCGGTGCGGAGAACGCCGCCGAGGCTCGAAGACGCTTCATAAAGAACGTATTCGAGTGCGCCGGCGCGGCGATGATCTTCGAGCGTGAAAGCGGCGGTGAGTCCGGAGATGCCGCCGCCGATGATCGCGATGCGGATCATGAGNNGGATTCGTGGACGAATATTCCTGGACGAAGCGGGCGAGGTTTTTCACATTTTCTACGGGGGTTTCGGGGAGGATGCCGTGGCCGAGGTTGAAGATGTGGCCGGGGCGTCCGGCGGCGAGTTGCAGAATTTGTTGGGCGCGCGATTTCAATTCTTTCCAGTCCGCAAATAGTAGAACGGGATCCAGATTGCCCTGCACGGCGCAACGATGTTCGAGATCGCTCCAGCCCCGGTCGAGGGGGATGCGCCAGTCGAGGCCGATGACTTCAGCTCCGGTTTCATTCATCGCGGGAAGCAGCGTGGAGCTATCGGTGCCAAAGTAAATAATCGGTGCGCCGGTTTTCTGCAGACGCTTCACCAGGCTGCTGACGTGGGGCAGAACGTAGCGGCGATAATCTTCCACGCTGAGGCAGCCGACCCAACTGTCGAAAATCTGGATGACATCGGCTCCGGCACGCACCTGCGCGGCGGAATATTCGGCGGTAACGTCAACCAGCTTGCGCATCAGCTCATCCCAGTGAGTGGGCGAGTTGTACATCATTTTCTTGGTGTGGAGATAATGACGAGAGCCGCCGCCTTCGATCATATAACTGGCAAGAGTGAAGGGCGCTCCGCAGAAACCGATGACGGGAATTTTATTGGCGAAATGTTTCGCGACTAGGCTCACGGCCTCGGAGACGTAACCGAGTTCGGCGGCGTGGTCGGTGCGAAGTTGCGCGACATCTTCCGGGCTGCGGACGGGCTTCTCGATCACCGGGCCTTCTCCCGCGGAGAAATGAAAAGGCAGTCCCATGACTTCGAGAGGAAGCAGGAGGTCGGCAAAGATGATGGCGGCATCGACGTCGAGCTTCTCGGCGGCGGTGATGGTCACCTCGGCGGCCAAGTCCGCCTATGACATGGCGTTCTATTGTGTACGCCCCACCGGGACGCTGCTGGTGGTGGGCTTGCCCGCAAAAGAAATTTCGTTTCCGCCGATTCTGATGGCCGCCGGCGAGATCCAGATCAAGGCGTCCGCCGTGGGCACGCGGGAAGATCTGCGCGAGATCCTGGCGATGGGAGCCGCCGGAACCGTCCGTTGCCAGCTGACGACACGCCCGCTCGCCGACGTGGGAGAGGTTTTTGCGCAACTAAGCCGCGGTGAGGTCACAGGACGGGTTGTGCTGCGCGTGAGGGACTGATTCCGTTGCGGTATTCAGCGCGTCCTATCCCCTATCGGCTGCTCGGCAAGAGTTTAACGGTCTCCTGCGATTCGTTGACGTTAGTAACTATAATATGTTATTAACTATCACTTTTGCGGGGTCGCGAGTGGAAAGGCAATGCAGGTGAATGTCAAGCAGCTTTTCGATCTGAGCGGACGCGTGGCCGTGGTCTCGGGCGGATCTATCGGACTGGGGCGTCAGATGGCTGAGGGTCTGGCGGAGATGGGCGCCAACCTGGTGCTCTGCGCGCGCAAGAAGGAACGCTGTGAGCAAGCGGCAGAGGAGTTGCGTGCCCTGGGCGTGCAAACTCTGGCGCTGGGTTGCGATGTCAAAGACAAGGCCGCGATTCAGGAAGTCGTGGACGCGACCCTGGCAAAGTTCGGACGAATCGACATTTTAATCAACAATGCCGGAGTGTCATGGGCGGCTCCGGTGGAAGAAATGACGCTGGAGCAATGGGATAAAGTCCTCTCCACGAATTTGACCGGCACATTTCTATTTAGCCAGGCGGCGGGCAAGGCCATGCTCGCGCAAAGGTCAGGCAAAATTGTCAACATGGCATCCGTGGCGGGATTGGGCGGAGCGTCGGCGGAACTGCAGGCGATCGGATACCACGCGAGCAAAGGGGGTGTGATCGCTTTTACCAAAGACCTGGCATGCAAGTGGGCGCCGCACAACATACAGGTGAATGCGATTGCCCCGGGTTGGTTCCCGACGCACATGTCGGATTGGGTCATCGAGCACCGGAGAGATTCGCTTCTGGAGAAGATTCCGTCAGGCCGTTTTGGTAGCGATCACGATCTGAAAGGTGCGGCAGTGTTTCTGGCGTCGGACGCTTCGGCCTATGTGACCGGGCACGTGCTGGTGGTCGATGGAGGCCAGTCGGCCTGGTAAGAAACTTTCATGAATCTGCCACTGACACCGGTCCGCTTTCTGCGCTACTCGGAGCAGCAGTTCCCCCGCAAGACGGCGGTAGTGTGCCAGGAACATCGGTTTACCTATGCCGAGTTTGGCGATCGTGTGGGCCGTTTGGCGGGCGCGCTGCGCAGTGCTGGAGTGAAACCTGGTGATCGCATTGCATTCCTTAGTCTGAACTGCCATCGCCTGCTGGAAGCTTATTACGGAGTTCTCGATGCGGGCTGCATTTTGCTTCCCCTCAATATCCGCCTGTCAGGGTTGGAGCTTGCCTACATTCTGAATGATTCGGGCGCGGCGGTGCTGTTCCTGGAAGAAGAGTTTGTTGGCCTGGTGGATACGTTTCGGCGGGAGCTGCGGACGGTGATCGCGTTCCACCAGATGGATGGAACTCCGCAAGCGGCATGGCTCTCCGGTCAGACTTACGAGCAGATGCTGGCCTCAGCCGCCCCTTATCGGGAGGAGCTGATGGCGTTCGACGAAAACTCCGTGGCCGAAATGTTCTACACCAGCGGAACCAGCGCCAGCCCGAAAGGCGTGATGCTCACGCACCGCAACGTGTACCTGTATGCGATGAACATCGCATTGCACTATCACATCGCTTACGACAACGTGGTGCTGCACACCATCCCTTTGTTTCATGCTAACGGTTGGGGAGCTGCCCATACGGTAACGATGGTGGGAGGGACGCATGTCATGCTTCCGCGCTTCGTGCCGGATGAAATATTCCGATTGGTGGAACGAGAGCGCGTAAGTCAGCTGAGCCTGGTGCCGATTATGGCCGCCGCATTGGTGCAGTCGCCGGCGCGTTCCAAGTATGACCTGAGCAGTGTGGAGTGGGCGTCGATTGGCGGCGCAGCATCTTCTCCGACCCTGATCCGGAACGCGGAGCAGACGTTGGGATTTAAATGCTTCTCGGGATACGGACTGACCGAGTGTTCACCTTCGCTTTCCACCGCCGAACTCAAACCGGAGATGCAATGCACGCCTGACGAGCGGTACGTTGTGCAAGCCATGACTGGCTGGGCTTTTCCGGGATGCGAGCTTCGAGTGGTCGATGCCAAAGACAACGATGTGCCGCACGACGGGGTGACGATGGGGGAAATCATTGCCCGCAGCGACGGAGTGATGGCAGGTTATTGGCAACAGCCACAAGCCACGGCCGAAGCGTTGCGGGGCGGATGGTTTCACACCGGCGACATGGCCGTGATCGCGGAGAACGGCTACATCCTGATCGTGGATCGCAAGAAGGACATCATTGTAAGCGGCGGAGAAAACATTTCGTCGCTCGACGTGGAAAAAGTTCTTTCGGCACACCCCGGCGTTTACGAAGCCGCCGTGATTCCCGTGGCCGACCCGAAATGGGGTGAGGTGCCAAGAGCCGTTGTGGTGGCCAAACCAGGATGCAAGCTGAGTGAAGCGGAACTGATCGAGTTCTGCCGCGCGCGTCTGGCCCATTACAAGTGTCCGCAATCGATCGACTTTTGCGAGAGCTTGCCCAGGACAGCGACAGGCAAAGTCTTGAAGCGGGAGTTGCGAAAAAAGTATCTGACGGATTCTGCTCCTCATTAAGGGATGTGGCCGGAGCAAGAGTTCGGGAAGCCGGTGAGAGCGCCGAATGAACGACTTTGTCAAAATCAGCAAGGACAACGATGTCGCAGTAATCACGATCGACAATCCTCCAGTGAACGCTCTCAGTCCCGGAGTGCCAGAGCGAATCTGGGCGGCTATCGATGAGGTGAATGCCGACCATGCGATCAGAGCCGCGGTTGTAATCGGTGCTGGCCGTACGTTTGTTGCCGGCGCCGACATCAAGGAATTCGGCAAGATGACTTCAGGGGCCTCACCCCGTAGAACACTGTTGCCACTTCTGCTTCACATCGAAGACAGCGGCAAGCCGGTGGTGATGGCGATTCACGGCACGGCTTTTGGCGGCGGACTGGAACTGGCCATGGCCGGCCACTACCGGGTGGCAGCGCCCACGGCGCAGGTTGGCCAGCCGGAAGTAAAACTGGGAATTATTCCCGGAGCCGGCGGAACCCAGCGTCTGCCGCGGCTTGTGGGCGTTGCTAAGGCAGTAGAGATGTGTGCTGAGGGCAAGCCGGTTTTGGCGCGCGATGCTGCCCCTCTTGGACTGATTGATCGTTTGATCGAAGGGGACCTACTCTCGGGCGCAGGAGCGTTTGCCCGCGAAATCGCGGACAAGCCTATGCCGAAGACGCGAGAGCGAACGGAGAAGCTGGGAACTATAGCGGACAATGGCGCGATTTTTTCAGCGGCACGCGACGCCGCTCACAAAAAACAACGAGGAATGAAAGCTCCGCTGGCGGCGATCGAGGCGGTGGAAGCCGCGACTCGATTATCGTTCGAAGCCGGGTGCGAGGCCGAGCGAGAACTTTTCACCGACTGTCTCTTCTCCGATCAGTCGAAGGCGCTCATCCATGTTTTTTTTGGCGAGCGCGAGGTTGGGAAGATTCCTGACATCCCGAAAGACACTCCGCTGATGCCGGTGAACCGCGTCGCGGTGGTTGGCTCCGGAACTATGGGCGGAGGCATCGCCATGGTGTTTGCCAACGCCGGCATTCCGGTGCTGCTTAAGGACGTAGATCAGCCGGCGCTTGATCTGGGCATGGGAAAGATCCGTAAGAACTACGCCAGTTCGGTGCAGCGTGGGCGTTTCACCCAGGAGTTCGTGGATGAGCGCCTGTGGCTGATCACGCCCGTGCTCACCTACGATGCATTCTCCGACGTGGACATGGTGGTGGAGGCGGTTTTCGAAGGCATGGCACTGAAGAAAAGTGTGTTTGCGGATTTGGACCGCGCGTGCAAGCGGGGAGCAATTCTGGCGAGCAACACCTCGACGCTGAACATCGACGAAATCGGCGCGGCCACATCGCGGCCGGAAGCGGTGATCGGAACCCACTTCTTCAGTCCGGCCAATGTAATGCGCCTGCTTGAAATTGTGCGCGGGAAAAAGTCGAGCAAGGAAGCGATTGCCACTTGCATGCAACTCTCCAGAAAGCTGGGCAAGATCGGAGTGCTGGTAGGGAACTGCCGCGGTTTTGTTGGCAACCGCATGTTCGGCCCGTATCGGCGCGAAGCGCAATTTCTCGTGGAAGAAGGCGCGGATGTAGAAGCCGTGGATAAGGCGCTCTTCGATTTCGGAAATGCCATGGGCCCGCTCGCGACGGGCGATTTGGCGGGTCTCGATGTCGGCTGGCGCATTCGCCAGGAGTACAGGCACCTGGAAAAACCCGGAATTCGCCAGCCCTTCGCCGAAAACCGTCTTTGCGAACTGGGACGCTATGGCCAGAAAACGATGAAGGGATGGTATCGATACGACGAGAACCGCCGCGCGAGCACGGATCCCGAAGTGGCCGCGCTGGTGCGGAAGTGGAGCGCGGAGGCCGGAATCCTGCAGCGGCAAATTTCCGCCGCGGAGATCGTCGATCGTTGCATCTATGCGCTGGTCAACGAGGGCGCGCGCATTCTCGAGGAAGGATACGCGCTGCGCGCGGTCGACATTGACATCATCTATCTCAACGGCTATGGCTTTCCCGCTTATCGAGGCGGACCCATGTGGCACGCCGACACGGTCGGATTGCACAACGTTTACCAACGCGTTTGCGAATTCCACCAGCTGCACGGAGAAGCGTGGGCGCCGGCTCCTCTGCTAAAGCGCCTGGCGGAAGCAGGCAAAACTTTTGCCGAGTTTGACAAGGAGCAGGGTGCGGCCGGGTTGCTCGAGCGGACGAATTCGGCATGAGGCACATCACTTTGGTGCGCCACGGGCAAGCGTCTTTTTTGGAGGCGGATTACGACAGGTTGTGTGCGAACGGCGAGGCGCAAGCCAGATTGCTGGGAAAGTACTGGTTGCGGCGGGGCATGATTTTTCACGACGCTTACACGGGCCCGCGCTTTCGGCAACAGGAGACGGCACGGATTGTGGCCGAAGTCTTTCGCCACGCGGGTCATAGTTTTCCGGAGATCGCGGTGATGAGCGAATTCGATGAATATCAAGCCGAGGCCGTGATGCGAATCTGCCTTCCACAATTGAAGGAAGTGGACTCGCGGATACGCGAACTGAGCAGCGCGTATGAGAGTGCGGAGCCGGGAGACCGGCGCAGGACTTTTCAAAAATTGTTCGAGGCGGTAACCGGCAAGTGGGTGGCCGGGGAGACTGCTGCGGACGGCATTGAATCCTGGCATGAGTTCTGTTTGCGAGTGGAGCGCGGGCTGGTGCAAGTGATGCGCGGTGTTACTCCGGCGGCGAGCGCGGTGATCTTCACTTCCGCGGGACCGATTGGAGCGGCGGTGCGGCGCGCACTGCATCTGTCTCCGGAGGACACGCTGCAGATGTCCTGGATGTCGCGCAACGCTTCGTTCAGCGAGTTTCGTGCGTCGGGCGAAAGATTGACGCTGAGCGCGTTCAATGCCCACCCGCATCTCGATGAGGATTCAATGCTGACGTATTGGTAGCCGATACAGGACTTGCGAGTATGGTGGCGATCTGCGATCAAGCGGGAACCGTGAGGGCCGGCGAAGAACTTGATCTCGCCCGTCTAGTGCCATTTCTGCGCGGCCACTTTACTCACAGCGAACCGGTTTCCGTCGAACAATTTCCCAGTGGCCATTCCAATCTGACTTACATGGTGCGGCTGGGGAGCCGGGAAGTTGTGCTGCGCCGCCCGCCGTTTGGCAGCAAAGTGCGGACGGCACATGACATGTCGCGAGAGTATCGCGTGCTGTCTAAACTACACGCCGCTTATCCTGTGGCGCCGAAGGCGATCCTCTATTGCGACGATCTTTCAATTCTCGATGCGCCTTTCTACCTGATGGAGCCGATTCGCGGAATGATCATTCGCCGCGACCCACCCACGGATGTGCCCTTTCCGGCGGAGACGGCGAGGAGATTAAGCGAAGCGTTTCTCGATAACCTCGTGCGTCTCCACAGTGTCGATTACGCCGCGATTGGGCTTGGCGATCTGGGCAAACCGCAAGGCTATCTTGAACGCCAGGTTAGAGGTTGGATCGAGCGCTACCATAATTCGAAAACGCACGACTTGCCCGAGGTCGAACGCATTTCCGCCTGGCTGGTTCAACGGATGCCGGTAAGTCATCAGACCGCACTGATCCACAACGATTACAAGTATGACAATGTAGTGCTCGACCCGGGTGATGCGACCAGGATCGTCGGGGTTTTAGATTGGGAGATGTGCACGCTCGGAGATCCGCTGACGGACCTCGGGACTGCCCTGGCATACTGGGTTGATCCGGAAGACCCTGAAGAAGTTCAGGAAATTCGGAGCGCGCCGACGACGCTGCCGGGCACGCTGACGCGCGCACAGTTGGTCCAGCGCTATGCGGCCGCCACAGGCCGCGATTCCAGCGACATGAACTTCTATCTCACTTTTGCCCGCTTCAAAGTCGCCGTCATCATTCAGCAGATTTACTACCGTTACGCGCAAGGGCTTACCCAGGACGAGCGTTTCGCAGCCATGCCGCAGAGGATCCATACTTTGCTGCGTGCTTCATGGCACTGCGCGGAAAGCGGGACGATATGAAGCAACGATCACTGCGGGTAATACCGAACCAGCCACTCCGCGACGCAGCACGGTTTTTCGGTGGATTGGCTCGCGACGTGAATGAGGAATGTAGCGTCCACAAACCCGCGCGATGCTTTTTTCATAAACTCGCCCGATTCTTTTTTCATAAACTCGCCCGATTCTTTTTCCATGAGCTTCGCCGAAAGCAGGGTGACGCGAGCGCGAACCGCCGAGCCGGCGAGAACGGGCGAAGGAAAGCGAACCTTATTCAGTCCATAGTTGACGCTCATCGCGATGCCCGAACGGATATGGATTGCCTGTTTCAGAAAGTAACTCAGGAGCGAAAGAGTGAGAAAGCCATGGGCGACGTTGCCGCCGAAGGGCGACTCGCTTTGGGCGCGCTCCGCGTTCACATGAATCCACTGGCGGTCCTCGGTGACGTCGGCAAATTTCTGGATGCGATCCTGCGTGATCACGAACCAGTCGGTCGCGGGGAATTCGCGTCCTTCGAACTGTTTCAGGGAATTTAGATTCTCAATCTCAAAAGGTGGCATAGGAGTTTTCATGACGACATTAACAGACATCCCGCACAAGACGACAAAGGGAACCGCATTTCTGCTCGAAGAGTCGACACCGCAAGATATCTTCACTCCGGAAGATCTTAGCGAAGAACATCTCGCTATCGGCCGTATGGTGGAGGAATTCTGGGCCAACGAGGTCGAGCCGAATCTTCCAGCGATCCGCGAAAAAAAGCCAGGAGTAGCGATGGCGGTATTGCGCAAATCGGTGGAATTGGGCCTGACTGGAATGGCGATTCCGGAGGAATATGGCGGCATGGCCATGGATCTACCCTCGTTGATGGTAACGGCCGAGCGTATGGGCCGGGACGGTTCTTACGGAGGCTGGCATTCGGCGCACACCGGAATCGGCACGCTGCCGGTGGTTTACTTTGGAACTCCCGAGCAGAAGCGGAAATATTTGCCGAAGCTGGCCAAAGTGGAGATGCTGGCCGCCTACGCACTCACCGAGCCACTGGCGGGGTCCGACGCGCTGGCCGCACGAACTCGTGCCGACCTCGCGCCCGATGGCAAGCACTACATTTTGAACGGCCAGAAGATGTGGATTACCAACGGGGGCGCGGCCGATCTGTTTACGGTGTTTGCCAAGGTTGGAGGCGAAAAGTTTACCGCATTTCTGGTCGAGCGGAATTTTCCCGGCGTCAGCAGCGGCGCGGAAGAACACAAGATGGGTATCACGGGTAGTTCCACCACGGCAGTGTATCTCGATAACGTCCCGGTGCCGGTGGAAAACTTGCTGGGCGAGATCGGACGCGGCCACGTGATCGCATTCAACATCCTCAACATTGGACGCCTGAAGCTGGGCCCAGCGGGGGTCGGGGCGGCGAAAAACGTGCTCGCTATTTGTATAAAGTATGCCAAACAGCGTAAGGCATTCGGCTCGGCGATTGCCGAGTTTGGCGCGATTCAACATAAGTTGGCTGAAATGGCGATCCGTATTTTCGCGGCGGAATCGATGACGTGGCGTGTGGTGGGGCTGATTGAGAATCAAATGCACGTCGCATCCCCGGAATCGTCCGGCGGTACGCAAGAGCTGAAAGCGATCGAGGAATTTGCCGCCGAGTGCTCGATGATCAAGGTCTACGTCAGTGAAATGCTGGACTACGTGGTCGATGAGGGAGTCCAAATCCACGGAGGCTACGGATACCATCAAGACTACGTAGTCGAGCGGGCCTATCGTGATTCGCGGATCAATCGTCTATTTGAAGGAACCAGCGAGATTAACCGGTTGGTGATCACGGGCATGCCGTTGAAGCGTGCGGCTCGGGGAACTCTGCCTCTGCTCGATGCCGCCCGCGCTGTTTTGAAAGAAGCCGGAGCGCAACCTGCGGAAGTGGCCGGTGATCCGGAATTGAGCCTGGTTCAGAATGCGAAAAAGATTGCTCTGCTGACACTGGGGATCGCACACCAGAAGCATGGCGCGAAGCTCGAACAGCAGCAGGAGATCATCATGAATATGTCCGACATCATCATGCAAGTGTTTGCCATGGAGTCGAGCCTGCTGCGCAGCCGGAAACTGGCGGCGGCTGGTGGGGGAGCGAACGCGGCGGATGCCTGCGCCGTGTACTTGCGTGATGCCATCGGCAAAATCGAACTCTCGTCAAGAACGGTGCTGAGCGCCTGTTCCCAAGGCGAAGAACTGCGGTGGAATCTTTCCCGTTTGCGCGCCTATGCCAGTCACGATCCGGTGAATTCGATCGAACTGCGGCGCCAAATTGCGCGGCGATTGCTGGCCAGCGAAAAGTATACGGTTTGAGGGAAAGACTCGATGTCATTCGTTCAGAATCAAGGAACGAAGCTTTATTGGGACGAACAAGGGCGAGGGGAACCGGTTCTGCTGATCATGGGCCTGGGATACCCCTCGTGCCTGTGGCATCGCACACGACCGGTGCTTGCACAAGACTTCCGCACGGTGGCGCTGGACAATCGAGGCGTGGGATTGAGCGATGTCCCCCCCGGTCCGTATTCAATTTCCACCATGGCATCGGACGCCGCCGCGGTTCTCGACGCAGCCGGAGTTTCCCACGCCCACATTTTCGGAATCTCGATGGGCGGCATGGTTGCACAAGAATTCGCTTTGCAATATCCGGCGAGGACACGCTCACTCATTCTCGGCTGTACTTCGCCCGGCGGACCTTTGGCGGTGCGGGCCGAGCGCAAAGTGTCCGACATTCTGATGGCCCGTGGCATGTCGCTGGAGCAGGCACGGGAAGCCATCCTTCCCTACATCTACGATGCGGATACGCCGCGAGAGAAAATTGAGGAAGATGTGACCCTGCGCCGGCAATGCCTGCCTTCGCTGGAAGGCTACACCGCTCAACTGCAGGGAATTCTGGCGTGGGAGGCATACAGCCGCATTGCGCAGATCACGGCGCCGACGCTGGTTCTCCACGGAAAGTCGGATGCACTGGTGCCACCCGGTAATGGGGAATTGATTGCGGCGCGGATTCCCGGTGCAAAGCTCGTCTTGCTCGACCATGCGAGTCATCTGTTTCTCACGGATCAGACTCAGGTGGCTCACAACCATATTCGTGAATTCCTTTGGTCGCACGCGGAAAGGGGTTAATCCCGCGAACAGGAACGTCATGAGCCAATTTTCCGCTGCGAAACCAATCCCCATCCAGATTCTCGGCAAGCATACTGCATTATCAAAACAATTCATTTGATGAATTTTGCGAATGCGGATACGCTACGCGCCATCATGCAGATACAGCGCCCTGAAGCAAGGAGCGTGGGAAGTTTTTGTTCGTTCTCATTCAGCAAATTCAAAACAAAACAAAACAAAGAAGAAGCGCAAAGGCGTTCTGTCCTGAAAGCAGTCAGGTGGGAAGAAACCTGTCCGGTCGCCGGTAGAGCCGCCGGGGAATCTTTATTGCGATTTAAGACAAGCCTGGTGAGGCAGAGGGAATATGAGTCTCGAACGGAGCAGTATTGCTAATTGTGCGGCTTCAGGTCAACGGACGCGCTGCTGGAAACGCGGATTTTTCCATCCCTGCATCGCTGCAGTCTCACGGATCGGTATCCTGATCCTGGCGTGCTTCTTGCTCGCAACCTCTGTGGCTTACGCACAGGGCGTGGGCTCTTCGGGAGAAATTACCGGGACGGTGACCGACTCTGCGGGCGGCGTTTTGCTGAAAGCTACGGTCACTGTGGCGGATACTCAAACCGGTCTGAAGCGCACCGCCACGACGAATTCCACCGGTCAATTCCGAGTAACCGGACTTTCCCCCGCAACCTACGACGTCAGCGCGGAAATGTCAGGGTTTGGCGCACAGATTCGAAAGGGAGTCACCGTCGAGGTCGGGCAGACCGTCATCTCCGATTTCAAACTGAATCCTTCCAGGGTTGCAACGGTGGTCGAGGTAACGGATCAACCTCCGCAGGTGGAGACGGAACGAGGCAGCCAGGCGGACAGAATCTCGCAACAGTACATCGCCGACCTGCCGATCGACCGGCGCGATTACCTTACGTTTACTTTGCTTGCGCCCGGGGTCTCCGATGCCACCCGGCTGGCCGGGGACCAGGATTTTAGAGTCAAACAAACACCGCAAAGCGGACTGTCCTTCTACGGCAGCAATGGCCGGGGAAACAGCATTACGGTGGATGGCGGCGAGACCTCGGGAGATAGCGGGGGCGTGCGCCTGACGGTGAGCCAGGACGACGTACAGGAATTCCAGATCAACCGCAGCAACTACGCTGCCGACCTGGGCGCAGCCACCGGGGCGTCGATCAATATTGTGACCAAGTCCGGCACCGACAAAGTGCACGGCACGCTCTATGGGTTTTTCCGCAACGATGCGTTGGACGCCGAAAATCCGTTTTCCTTCAGCCAGGCATTGCAGCCCGGGCAGGCCTTCAATCCTGCCAACCCCGATACTGTAGGAACGCCGATCAAGGATACTTTGAGCCGCCAGCAATACGGCGGGACGGTGGGTTTCCCGATCAAGAAAGATAAGACGTTTCTATTTGCCGCATTCGAGGGCTTGCGGCAAGATGCGCAGAACGCGGTTCCTCTGTTGACCGACACGAATGTTTTTCGTCCGACGGCGGCGCAGAATGCCATTATTGGCACGCTGGAGGCAAATCCATCACCGCTGCCGGGGCCTTGCTTGCCCGGCGTACCCCTGCCGCCGGGTGTTTGCGGCTTTGCTCTGCAGAGCATTTTGACGGTCAACCCGAATCCCGGAGGTGCGAACCCATTCATAACTGCGGGGCAGGGCGCGTTGAACAGCTTTCTGATAGATCAGTTCGAAACCCAGGGCGGACTTTTCCCCTACGACACGCGGGAATATTTGGCGTCGGGCCGCCTGGATCACCGCTTCAATACGAACAACGAGATCTCCGTAACGTACCGGTATGGGCACGATCTCGAAGAGTCTCCAGATGTGCAGTCGTTGACCGCTTATTCGGCGGGAAGTTCGCTCCACACCTACGATAATAATTTGCAAGCCGCCTGGTATCGCCAGTTCAGTTCAACCGCAGGGAACGAGGCCCGGCTGCAATGGGATTACAACAGCTTTAATGTGATTCCGAACGAGCCGGGACAGGTCGGGCTTCAGATTCCCAGCTTCATCAATAATTTGGGAACGAACATTTTCATACCCAACCTCACCATCCTGCGGCGTTACGAATTTGCGGACAATTTCTCCGTTACCCGCGGCCATCACAATCTCAAGTTTGGCGGCTATGAACTACTCCGCGGCAATCACACCGAATCGCACACTTTCTTTCCCGGCCGTTTCGTGTTCGGTTCTCTGCCTGGATTTCTGATCAGCCCACAGCTAGCAACCACCACCATCAACCCGCTGCAATCGGCGTCGTTTGGCCTGCCTGAGGTTTACCAGCAAGGTTTCGGAGATCCCACGTACCCCTATTACAGTCGGCCGCTGACCGCGTTCTATGGGCAGGATTCCTGGAAGGTCACATCAAACTTCACTCTCGATTACGGCCTGCGCTACGAACTGGACTCGCAATTCGCCCCATTGACAACCTTTAAGAAAGATTTTGCGCCCCGGGTTTCATTCGCCTGGGATCCATTCAAGGATCACAAGACCGTGGTCCGCGGCGGGTACGGAATTTTCTACGGACCCGTGGACGTTCAAATTCCCGACGTCGACTTAAGCCTGGGGGTGGTTAACCAGAATAAGTCTGCGGTCGAAAACATTGGAGGACCGAGCCAGGTCGCAAATCTGACGGCGACTTGCGGATTCTCCCAGTTCGGTGTGCCGATAATCCCCGGTACCGGCTCCAGCCCGTGCAACCGCGAAATTTCCATTTACGTGGATCCCATCGCCGGGGTTCCAGCTTTAGGTTTAGCGGGCGCGCCCACCGTTTTCCAGACACTGTTTGCGCAGGGATTGATTCAGTGCACCACCCCGACCCCGGGAAATGCGGCCTGCATTACGCCGAAAGCTGTGGCCCCATTTGGCATCAATGTTACGAATAGCGGTCCCGTCGGTCCGCTGCAGGTAGTTTTCGTGAATGAACCCGGATATCGTCCGCCCATCGCGCAACAGGCTTCCTTTGGAATTGAACGTGAGCTCGGAACCGGGTTCTCAATTTCTGTGAGCGGAATCTATACTCACACGCAAAGGCTCCCGATCGCGATCGATACCAACCTGCTGCCGGCGCCCTTCACTACGCTGACTCTGGCTAATGGTCAAACGATTTCCTATCGCAACTGGAACACGACGGCTGCGGGCGCCGACCCACTGGGGGGAACTGAGCCTGGCGGCCTGCCCTGTGATAACCCAAACATTCAGTGCTTTGTAAATCCGCTGGTCGTGCAGAACAACCAGTATAGCTCGGAGGCCTACGCGCTTTACGAAGGCGCTATTGTGGAGGTCAAGAAGCGCTTCCGCCAGCACTTCACTTTGTTTGGCAATTACACATTCAGCAAAGGCTATGACACTTCTACGGATTACAACTCCGATTACGGTCCACAAGATCCGACAAACATCAACCTGGATCGCAGCCTTTCCGAGTTCGATCAGCGGAACAAAGTAGTGATTGCGGGTGTGTTCGACAGTCCGTGGAAAGAGAATATTTTGTCGGGCTTTCAGCTGGCTCCAATCTTTTCGGCCCACAGCGGGCATCCTTTCAACTTGCTGGCGGGCGGAGAAGTGAACGGCGACAACCACACGACAAATGAACGTCCCATCGGAGCCCCGCGAGACACAGGTCTGGGACCCGACTACTATGACTTTGATATGCGCTTGACTTGGGCGCACAAACTGGGCGAGAAGGCTAACCTGCAGTTCACGGCGGAAGGATTCAACATTGCGAACCGGACGAATTTTGCCAGCGTAAACAATGAGGTCAGCCCGCTTTTTGGTTTGACCCCGGGGTTCACCACCTTCAACGTGAGCGGGATTCGGCCCGGCACCATTGTGAATGGAGAAGCAGCTACGCCCAGCACGCCGCTGACTTTCACTTCCGCTTTCCCGAAACGCCAGGTCCAGCTCGGCGTGCGCTTATCGTTCTGAGGAGGGCGCTTATCTGCTCGCGAAGGGCGTGAGCCGAGAATGCACGACTGAACCTCGGGACGGCATCGCAAGTCTGCCGGTCACTTTGGCAAGGAATGGTGGTCGAAGCTGATGACACGAGTGATCTTCCATACTCCGTCTTTGTTTTGCCAGAGGTGAATGAACTGCGCCTCGCCGACAGACTCGGTATTCTCGTGTCCGGGATGGTGGAAACGGTGAACACCAATCTCCACCGCACCATAGTTGGCAATCGGGTATACCTCGAGCGTCCCGGGAACGAGTTCTCTGGTCACCTTGCCACAGATGTTGTTCTTCACACCCTCAACCAGAGCTTGCCGTCCGATGGTCAAGCCGCCCTTGTCGTGATAGAACTCCAGATCGTCAGCCAGCATGGATCCCAATTTTTCCAAATCGCAATGGTTGTAGGCGTCGAAAAGTTTAGCATCCAACGTCTGGATCGTTTGAAAGAGCGGATCAGGCGCGGGCGCGACCTGTGCGCGGATGTGAGCAAGTGGTGCAGCGAGCAGCGTTGTAAAGAGAAGCGCTTGCAGCGGAGCATAGGTCTTTTTCACGGAGGAATCCTTTTCTCTGCGAGGTATCAGCACTTGGTTCTACGTGAGAACCGGTTAAATTGTTCCCCACCTGGGGGAAGGCCTCTGGGGAACTCAGACCCGCTTGTGGGCGTCTTACAGACTGAACGACTCTCGTTGTGCTCAGACTGAAGCCGTAATCCGAGGTTTGTATTTGTTCAGTTCCAGCTTGGCGATCAGAGCGCGATGCACTTCGTCGGGCCCATCCGCAATGCGTAGGGTGCGAATCGCGGCAAACAATTCGGTTAAGGGAACATCGGCAGAGACGCCGGCGCCACCGTGCATTTGAATCGCCTGATCGATGATCTCCAGAGCAATGTTCGGAACAGCGACCTTGATCTGGGAGATTTCGCTGCGCGCGCCTTTGGTCCCAACTTCATCGAGCATCCACGCCGCCTTCAGGGTTAGAAGCCGGGCTTGCTCCAGCTTGATTCGTGCATTGGCAATCACGTCGGCGTTCCCACCCAGTTCGGCCAAAGACTGGCCAAAGGCCACGCGCTGCAGCGAGCGGCGGCACAAGAGTTCAAGCGCGCGTTCCGCCGCTCCCAGCGTGCGCATGCAGTGATGGATGCGGCCGGGACCTAACCTGCCCTGCGCGATTTCGAAGCCGCGGCCCGGTCCGGCAATAATGTTGTCGCGCGGCACCCGAACATTGCTGAAGCTAACCTCGCCGTGACCGAAAGGCTCGTCATAAGATCCAAACACCGTCAACATACGTTCAATCCTGATGCCGGGAGTATCGAGGGGCACCAGGACCATTGAATGGCGCTCGTATTTCGGAGCAGAAAGTTCAGTCAACCCCATGAAGATCAGCAGCCGGCAGTGAGGATGCCCGACGCCTGAACTCCACCACTTCCGGCCGTTGAGGACGACCTGGTCTCCCTCAATGAGAGCCGTGGCTTGCATGTTGGTGGCGTCCGAGGAAGCCACATCCGGTTCTGTCATGCAAAATGCGGAGCGAATTTCGCCCGCCAGCAGCGGCGCAAGCCAGCGTAGCTTTTGCGCTTCCGATCCATACTTCACCAGAACTTCCATGTTGCCCGTGTCGGGAGCGTTGCAGTTGAAAACCTCGGGCGCGATCAAAGATCGCCCGGTAATTTCCGCCAAAGGCGCGTATTCCACATTGCTTAGCCCCGCGCCATATTTCCCATCGGGAAGGAACAGGTTCCACAGTCCAGCCGCCCGCGCTTTAGCCTTCAACGTCTCCATCACCGGAGGCTGCTTCCACCTGCGCCAGTCGGGAACATTCTGCAGTTGCACGTAATACTCAGGCTCCGCCGGCAATACCTGCTCGTGCATGAACGCAGAGAGTCGCTGCACATAGCTTTGGGCTCTCGGTGACGAAGAAAAATCCATGGGAACCGGCTCTCTCCGAAGCAACTTAGCCTAAACAGTCCCGCATAATTCTCCAAATGAATTCTACGAATCTTGTAATATATGCAGCGTGCATTTAAGCCAGGTAGATTTGAACCTGTTCGTGGTGCTGGAGGCCATCTATCGCGAGGGCAATATCACTCGCGCGGGCCAGCAACTGAACCTCACCCAACCCGCCATCAGCCACGCGCTGAAAAGGCTTCGCGATCTTCTGCAGGACCCCTTGTTCGTCCGCCAGGGCGCGCACATGATGCCGACTCCCTTCACCCGCAACATGATTGAACAAGTGCGGCAGGCGTTGCAAATCTTTGAGGCAAACCTCAGCCAGAGTCACAACTTTGTTCCCGAACATACCCGGCGGAGTTTTCACTTGTCGCTGTGGGAATATCTCGAAGCCTTGATCCTGCCGCCACTGTTGAACCGTTTGGCGCACGCCGCGCCGGGGATGTCGATCACGACATCGCGGGTCAAACGCAGGGACCTTGAGACCGAACTGGCCAGTGGTTCCGTCGATCTGGCCATCGAAATCCCGATGACGACAAGCGATCGCATTCGGCAGAAATGGCTTTTGAATGAAGGGTTCGTAGTGGTTGGCCGTCAGGGCCATCCCGCGATCGCGCGCACTCTCGACCTGGATACTTACCTGGCTCAGCGCCACATTCAAGTGTCCTCCCGGCGCCAGGGTCCCAGCCTGATCGATATCGAACTTAGCCGGCGCGGCCTTCGCCGCCAGGTGTTTCTGCGCAGCCAGCACAATTTCACAGCGTGCCTGGTGGTAAATAAGACCGACATGTTATTGACCTTGCCCGAGCGCCACGCGCGGCTGCTGAACACCGGGCCGACAAACCAGATACACGCTTTCCCGCTTCCCGCGCCCCGTCTGGAAGCCCACTTGTATTGGCACGAAAGCGTAGAGAATGACCCGGCAAACCGCTGGCTGCGGGAGCAGATCGAAGACGTCCTGGCATTGGGACCGCCGGTGTCGAAAGCTAAGCGCAAAGCCGACGGCGGGCGGCGCCACGCCCGGCATCTCTCTTTGCGCGCGGATTGACCCGTGGAAAAAGGTCGCAGTCCGGCGCTCGCTCGTTGTAAACTGCCAGACTCTTCTGAAGTCAAAAGAATAAGGACTTGCGAGAGACCTTGGTTTCCGCTCCCGTCACGCTCGCCGCTCCCACCCCTCCAGCCTCTCCACAATCCTCCGCGTCAACCTCCCCATCGAACTGAATGTCTTCAGCTCGCTAGGCACCATCGTCCGTCTCCCTCGCCGAAAATGATGCCGCGTCAAGAACCACCACGCCTCCAGATATCGCTTGTACCTTTGTCTCTTGCGATCCGGCGCCAGCGACACCGTCGCCTTCCCCAACAGCACCTGGACCGGAAAGATATACCAGGCATCCATCGGCACCACATAGCATGCAAAATAATCAAAGTCCTTCGCCGTATATAACCGGTGATCATTTCCGCTCAACTGGCAAACGTACATGCCCCGCAACCTCCGCGCGCATGACTTCACCTGCACCCGCAGAAACCGCCCATCCATCTCCAATGCCACATCATAAGGCGCCGTATCGCCCCAAAGCTTCGCCACATTGAACCCCAACCCCTGCGCCACCGTAATAAACACCAGTTCGGCCCACTCCCCCCGCCGCTTGTAACTCGCAAACTTAGTCCGATCCCGTAATCTCATCCCTCTCTCCATACCTTGAAAACTTGTCATTCCGACAATTTAAAACTTGTCATTCCGACCGCAGTGGAGGAACCTGCTGTTTCTATGCATCTCCACGAAAGCCGCTTCCCGAAAACACAAAAGGCGCAGCCCGTAGGCCGCGCCTTTCTTTCCTCGAATTTTCGACTCTACAACTATTATATCACATTGCTATAGGTAAATGGGACACGTTTACTCGAAATTCGAAATTTATATTTCCTTTCATTTGCGTCACATAGCCTCGACCGTGTAATTCCTGCCTATTGACAAGATTTTGGCATCGTCTTTCACAGACGAAAATCGAGCCGCGAAGCGGCGGCAGAATGCAGCCCACGGCGCAAGCCGTGGGTAAGTGTCGGACGACTTAGCGAGCCCCAGCGGGGCGAAAGAGAAACGACGATGGGACGCCACATACGCACCCTCGCTGCTATACTCTCCCAGTTCCTATTCCCCGGGCCACAAAGACATTCACCTGAGGAGTACCTTCTGCCGGGTGTTTTCTCGCGTCTTTTGCGAGAAGTGGGATTGTCAGCGAGAAGTGGGATTGTCAGCTTGCCCTTGGAACACTCCCCGAAACATCTTTCGAACCGCAGCCTGCCGCATCAATTCTCTCGCGTCCTCTGCCTCACCCTCATCCCAGCACGCCTGCATATCGACCGTCCCCGCCCCTCGACTCTTCGCCGCATCCAGCAGCAAATGCCACGCCTCGCGATACTCGCCATATTTTTGCCCCTTCATGCCCGGCCTGAAATACAAATTCGCATCCCGATCTCCCACCACCGCATAAGGAACGATGTACCAGTCATCGGTCGGAATAATATAAATCGCGAAAAAGTCCACCGTCCCCGGAGCATATCCGCGCCGCCCCCTCGACCCATCCTTCACGTTGACGCTCATGCAGTAGCTGCCCGCGCAACATTGATAGAGTGTGCACTTCACCTGCACCCGCAAAATCGGCCCCGTGCCGTTCTCCACCCCCACGTCATACGGCCCCAGCCCTCCATACGGACTCGACACCCTCAGCCCATAACTCATCGCCAGCACCATAAAGTACATCTCAGCCCAGGCCCCGCGTTCCTTGGTTCCCTTAATCCGGCACCCCAGAATCTTCCGGTGTTTCATCGCTCGCCTCGCTCCTTTTTTTCCCAAAATAAAAATCGCAGCCCATAAGGCCGCGATGTTTGAACCATTCCGATTTGTCATCCTGAGCGGGTTGTCATCCAGCGGAGTAGTGCTTCGCGAAGCGAAGCATTTACGCAGTCGAAGGATCTCTACCGCCTAAGTCGTTCTCACCCTCACGGCCTTGTCATTCCGACCGGAAGGAGGAATCCGCTGTTACCGCCTTGTCAATTTTGACTGTATGCTTACATTATATCATGCCGCATAGGGTAAATGGGACATATTAGCTAACTTTATATTCCCTTTCTCCTGAACAACCTGACTCACTTCCCCGCCTCTTTGCCCCTTGACAACTATTTTTCGTCGTTTTGTATGACCAGAAGCTAATTTCCGGGATCATACTCCCCCGGACCTGGGCGGATTGCTTCTGATTGCGGCACGATCGGAATTTCCCCGCTCGGTCTGCGGCCAAAACGTGTAATCGCCTTCTCATCCCATCTGTTAACGGCAATCATTGTGCTCCCACATTCGGAGTGTCGTGCAAAGAAAAACGGCCAAGGGAAGGTTCCCCGTCCCACCCCGAGCCGTCACACTTGTAGATCGCCGATGGTAATCTTGCGGGAAGTATAGAAACCTTCCTATAGTGCTGGAATGCAACGGATCTGGCTGCTCTTGCCTTGTGTAGTTGTTCTGGTTTTCTGCGGGGCTGTGTATCTCGCCTGTCTGTCCTGGCGAAAAATGAGGCTCAGGAAACGAATTGCCAGTCTTCTCCTCCTTGCACCACATTTTCTGCTGATTCTATGCGTCGTCGTATCACAGCTATGTGGCCACCCGCCTCAAGGCTCGCGTTGTTTCAATACACAGTTCGTCTGCGCCGTCCTCCTGGTATTCATCCTCCCGCTTCCGGCTCTCGCAGGTACGCTACTGGCCTTTGGAATTTTCATACGCGCTCGACATTAGTTTGTAGATTTGGCCGGTCGTGGTCCACCAAAGCCTCATTTGCGGACGCAAAGACGAGGGATATAGGCGCAGGGTACAATGTTTGCCGACTCAGGGCTGATACGCTGGCACCTGATCGCCCCCCGAATCGCAGCAACACTGGAGCGTACATGACTCCAAACAATGACCTCGCGAACGTGAACAGAGGAAATCGTTCAATCTTTAAAAGCGGCTTATCGGCGTTAGTGATCGCCGGTGTCATATTTTTTGCCGCTTTTACCACGTCCCCGGCGCAGGCACAGACTTTTGAGGTGCTGCACGGCTTTTTTGGAAAGGGCGCAGGCGATTATCCTTACGCGGGCGTAAGCCTGGACCAGGCTGGCAACGTTTACGGAACCACATTCTATGGCGGCTATTTCAACGCCGCACCGTGTGCAGGAGATGGCTGCGGAATCGCACTCAAGCTGAACCCGGCTGGGCAACAGACCGTTATCTACAGCTTTAAAGGGCGCGGGAGCGGTGACCGTCCGACCGCCGGATGGTCTTCGAACTCACTCCCAACTCGGACGGCAGCAGGCGTCCATCGCACTGCTCTTTTGAGCTACTATCAACGATAGTTGTTGTGGCACAATAACCGCCGGGGCAGAAGATGTTTAGCTGTGTCCTACTTCCCCTTGAAGTGCGGTGGACAATGCTAGCTTTCCTTCTGCCCCCATCGTATCCGTTCTCAATTGGCGTAACATCGCCATCTCACTCATTGACCAGCGGTCAATTGTTTATAATCAAGCGAGAGGTGCGCTATGCCGGATATCAAGAAGGATTCAACAAGGTCACCGCTGCAGCCATCAAACGAACATCGCTCTGACGAGGCCGCCATCTCCGAGCGGTTGGAGAAAGACGCAGATGAAATGGCGGGCGAGGCTCAGAAGGTCGAGAAACAATATGACCAAGATCACGATATTTTTACCAAGTGAGAGCCAGTTGATACGCGTATCTTGCAACAGATAAGCGGGTGCTCTTGGTGTCTGTCGATCCCGGTTGAGCGCCCCTAATGGTTTGCGCCGAGGTATCGTAGGCCGCGATCCAGCAATGACTGGCGAAACATCCCCTTTACACTCAAAACCCCGCAAAGAGTGAAATGGGCCTAATCACGCTAATTAGCTGGAGAATGTTATGAAAGACCGGCGCGCCGAGATGGCACCTATGGCTGACAGACGCCGAAGTCCTTGGTTACCTTTCTTGCTTTCCATGCAAGCGTCTTGTCGGGAGCCTCCGGTTTTATCTTTTTGCCCTGCAACTTCACCCGATCGCCCGGCTTAATGCCTGCTACGTTGCCAGATACCACGTAAATCTGCCCGCTTTTTTCCTCTGTGACGGTCATCCCATTCGCTCCCGCACTGACACATCCCGTAATCGTTCGCTTTTTCGAATAGTGAATAACCACGACAACGACGACTACCACTACCGCCGCTGCTCCCACAATTGCGCCGGCGACCTCCGCTCCGCTGGGACCTGGTAGGTTCAGGTGCATCTGCGCTTCCGCAGACATGCAGAGAACGAAACTGAGCGTGATAATAAGAATTGCAGAGAGGTATTTTGCGGCCATGCCGTCCTCCTTACGTGAGTGGCTTGATTGATGCTGGACCGCTGCTACCTTTCAGCGGTCCTCAATCACTGAGCCTTACGTGAAAGGCCCGATACGCCTTCGAAAGCCAGAACATGGGAACGAAAGAGATTGGCTAGGAAGCGGCTCCCCACAAATGTGGCTGCAACAGTGCGCCCAAAAGGAGTCATTGTCAACATGCATGAATCTGCTCACGGCCGCTTGCGGCTCTGTTCTTCCCCTCGGAAAACTTAACGAATCCGATAACTGTTGAAAAATCGCCGTGTCACTCATTGACATTCAAGAAAGGCGAAACAAAAGCGCACGCTTGTGCTAACGCCTGATTTCGTCAAC
>PLUI01000071.1 GCA_003164855.1 Acidobacteriaceae bacterium | reverse complement strand
ACCTTGTCTTTACTCGTTATGCGCCCTGATCCTGAAAACTAGAGCAGAAAGGAATGAGGTGATGGCTACACACAGCAAACGCAGCGATTGGCTACCGATGCCGGGCTCCCACCGAGGCACTTCGCGTTCACGCCTTCCGCTTCCACAACCCGGACAACGCCACCTTTGCCGCATGATATCCGCACATGCCATGCACTCCCCCACCGGGCGGAGTGGATGCGGAGCAAATGTAAATGTTGCGAGCCGAAGTGGCGTAATGCCGCCATGTCGGGCGAAAGAGAAACTGACGAATGTCCATGACGCCGCCTCCAATATCGCCTCNNTTCGGTACATGACAATAAGCCCAAGCCGTGTGTTTACCCTCGGGAGCGCGTGAGCTATCAAAAAGACTGGGCTGGGCGAGCAGGACGAACGGATGATCGGCTACGTGTCCGATTCGGACCGCCTTTTCCGAAGCAGCAATCTCTTCAAAGGTTCCGCCCAGATGCACCGTCGCTGCTCGCAAGCAACCGGGGGCTTTCCACGGAATGGGTGCGTTTAGTGCGTAATCCACTTTGAAGACACCGGCTCCGTAGCGATATCTTCCCAGTCGCCGCTTGTAGCTGTCAGATAAGCTTTGCCCGCCAACCTTGACCAGCTGCCGCGGAGTCAGGTCACAGAGAAGCAGGTCATATTTCGGAAATCCGTTCGGAAATCCGTTCGCCAGTGACGACAAACTCTGGACCGGCGAGGAAGTGGTCACCTTGCTTCCGAAAGTCGAGAGAACCCCGCATAACGCTTTGGTGAGTGACTGCGCGCCGCCGCGCGGAATCGGCCAACCAACGGCATGTGCCGGCACCGCCATCAGAATTGCGAACGCCGCGCTCAACGGTTCGTCCAGGGTGAGGAAAGAGTGGGCGGCCAAGCCCGCAAATAGTGCTCTGGTTCGTTGCTCACGAAACCGGCGAGCGACAGCTCGGGCCGGCTGTAGCGCGACCATGCCAAAGCGCGCCATCAGCCATGGATGTCTGGGGATGAAGGAAACGGGGCGCAGTATCTCGGGAGCAAATTCCGTCCAGCGCTCGACGAACGGACGCATGAGCTTGTCCCAGGCCGGGCCGTCGATCCCAAGGGAATCCTTGGTTGCATCCAGGTCACGTTCCAACATCACTGCCGTGCCGTCATCGAGAGGGTGCGCCAAAGCAGCCGGCGAGTGAATCCACTCCAAGCCGTGGTCGATCAGGGGCAGCGACGAGAAGAATGGCGACCCCGCGCCGAGCGGGAAAACTGCCGATCCGAAATCATGCCGAAAGCCCGGTAAGGTCAACTCCAGCGTGCGTGCGGCCCCGCCCGGGCTCGATTCAGCCTCCAGAACGTCCACCTTCAGTCCAGCTTGGGTCAGAACGATGGCCGCTGCCAGTCCATTCGGACCGGCGCCAATTACGCACGCCTTACGGCTCATCGGGAATCACCAGGAACGCCACCTTCATAACTTATCCGCTGCCCTTAGAATAAGTTATTCCCGCGGTAGCGTGGGCGATTCCATCTGCTCTCGGCCATGCCGACCGGCTTGCATCTACGATCAGGCTCTGGCCCGGGAGGCGATTGTAGGCTAAAGTATCTTTATTGCTGGTAGGCACCTTTTTGGAACCAAGCACCCTTTCGGAGGCTTTTCGATGGAGGAATTCTCCTGCCCGGTAAAGTTGACCGCCGACGTCATTGGCGGCAAATGGAAACCGTCGATTCTGTTCTACCTCGAGAGCGGAACCAAGCGCTTTGGCGAGCTGCGGAAGCGCATTCCCGGCCTGACCAAGAAAATGCTTACGCAACATCTAAGAGATTTGGAGCGCGATCAAGTTGTGCACCGCAAGGTGTACGCGGTCGTGCCTCCGCGAGTGGAGTATTCGTTGACTCGTCACGGAGAAAGTCTGAAACCGATTCTCAAATTGATGTCGGCATGGGGCACGAGGCACCGCACGAGGTATGGAGTGCCGAAGGCCGGCGCTTCGAAGAACTCCGCTAGCGTTAAACGGCCGGCGGCCCCGCCCGTGGAGTTGGTTGCCGGTTGATTTTTCGGGTCGCGGAAGCCCAAGGTTAGAAGGCTGCATCGCGAAGGACAGTATGGAAACGAACATCCCTGGACGGGGACTCCGATCGCAGTATGACAACATTTGGCTGGTGGATGGCGTGCGCACGCCGTTTGCTGACTACAACACCGTGCTGGGGCTGGTTTCACCCATTGACTTGGGCATTAAGGTCGCCCGGGAAATTTTCCGCCGTACCGAAGTTTCGCCGGAATGGGTTGGCAGCGTTGTGGCCGGGAACATGGCGCAAGCGTCGTTCGATGCCTACGTATTGCCGCGCCACATCGGCATCTATTCTGGAGTGCCCATCGAAGTACCGGCGCATCTGGTGCAGCGGGTTTGCGGAACGGGAATCGAGGCGATTTGTCAGGCTGCGGATGCCATCAAGCTAGGCAAGGTGGAGTTGGCTCTGGTGGTTGGGACGGAGTCGATGTCGAGGAATCCGATTGCCGCCTACACGCACCGCGGTGGCTTTCGCATGGGACAAGTGGAATTCAAAGACTTTTTGTGGGAGGCGTTGCTCGACACGTGCCCAGGAGTGACCATGGGCGGTTCCGCGGAGGCGCTGGCGAAGCAGTATAAGATTTCGCGGGAAGAAGCGGACCAGTTTGCGGCCGAGAGTTTCAGCCGGGCGATAGACGCGCAAAAGAGATGTTTCCTGAGCGGAGAAATTGTGCCGGTGGTGAGCCAATTGTTCGAATGTGAGGGATACAACGCACGCAGCATCCGACTTCCGAAAAAAGTGGAATCGTTCAGCCAGGACAGTCACATTCGGCCCTCGCCGATTGAGGTGCTGGCCAAGCTGCCGGCTGCATTCGGCGGAGTTCAGACCGGCGGGAACAGTTCGGGCATCGTGGATGGCGCAGCTGCGACGCTGGTCGCTTCCAGCGATTTTGTGCGCAAACACAATAGGCCAGCACTGGCGAAGGTGGTCGCGGGCGCGGCAGTGGGCGTGCCTCCGGAAATTATGGGTATAGGGCCGGTTCCAGCGATTCGGGCGGTTCTCGAAGTCAGCGGCCTGAGCCTGGACCAGATTGATCGTTTCGAAATCAACGAGGCGTTCGCGGCGCAAACTTTAGCCTGCGAGCGCGAACTTGGCTTGGATCATGCCAAGCTGAACGTGAACGGCGGAGCCATCGCCATCGGCCATCCCCTGGCAGCAACGGGTGTTCGTCTGGCGATTACGCTGGCTCGCGAACTGAAGCGCTCGAACGGACGGTATGGCATCGCTTCGGCTTGCATTGGTGGCGGGCAGGGAATTGCGCTGCTAGTGGAAAACGCACCTGCCGTTCCAGGTTAGAGGCTTTCTAAGCCGGCCAGATGCTCAGTGCAGTCTTGCCGAGAATTTGCTGCTTCACCTCTTCTTTCAGAGGCAGCGCGCGAAAATCACTAAGATTCTTTTTGATATCGGGGACGCCAGGACCTGGCCAGTCCGTGCCGAATAGCGTCTTGTGCGCGATTTCTTCCAGCCGCGGGAAATATTTCAAAAGAGCTTTCGGCGGGATGCCGCTGATATCGAGGTAAACATTGGGATGGCGGCGCAGCAGGAAGAACGCGGTGTGCATCCATAGCGGGCGTCCGCCGTGGGCGAGGATAATCTTCATCTTGGGAAAATCGACAGCGACATCGTCAGCGAAGATGGGGTCACCGTAACGGTTCCGCGCTCCCTGGAAGATCGACGTTCCAGTGTGGAACATAACCGGGATTCCATTGGCTTCGGCTGCCCGGTAGATGACCTCCAATTCCTTTACTCCATTCAGGTAATCGTTCGGAAAGAGAAGCTGGTGGGGAGGGTGGATCTTAATCATGCGGATCTTGAGCCGCAAGATTTGCTCAACATCGGCAAGAATGTTGTGGCTCTGACGAGGGTGCAGGCCGCCGCAGGATATGAGACGAGCAGGATTTTCCTTGACGTAATCGGCGATCCATTGATTCACCTCTGAGGTAAATCCGATGACTTCCGGGGCTACGTAGTTGATCAGCACGCCGCGATCAAGGCCCACAGCATCCATATGTTTAAGAAAGGCTTTGGGGGAACGGCAAAACTCGGAGATTTGATCGAAATTATGCCGCTTGCGCCGGATCAACTCCAGAGCGTCAGGACGGAACATCTCCATTGGAGCGATGTGGATGTGGCAGTCGGTGATCAAGTTCGTCAGCTCGAGCCGGTCAACCGAAACGAACTGTCCGTTTCAGGTGCCGCGTTTTTGTTCATGGTCGCTTCACCGAGGACTTAATGCCCGACAGGAATATGTCGCCGACCTGGCGGGCCAGACCTTCGGCTCCTGGGTCCACGTGCGGTTTATACCAGGTATAAATCCAGTTCATCATGCCGAACAGGCTGAGCACAGCGACACGGGTGTTAAACTCCAGCCCTTTTTCTTTCTTCAGAGTCTCTACCAGTGCGGAACAACTGCGATAATATTGCCGCTTGAGGGCGGTAACCTCGGCGCCAAGGTCGCCGGCGAGCACGTCATCTTCCTTGGAAAGCACTTTCGTGGCCTTGTAGTTCTCGGCCAGAAAGTATTCAAAGTGGTTGAGAACGAAAGTTCGAACACGGGCTTCGGGATCGCTTACATCCTTGAGGCGTCCCTGCAGCCGCTCCACCACCACCGTGAAGTAGTGTTTCTGAATCATGCAGAGCAGCTCTTCTTTTGATTCAAAGTAGTAGTAAAGGCCCGCCAGCGAGAGACCGGTCACTCGCGACAGGTCGCGCATCGAGGCACCCTCATAACCTTTCTCGTAAAA
The DNA here is from genome assembly GCA_003164855.1 of Acidobacteriaceae bacterium. Lineage (GTDB taxonomy): Bacteria > Acidobacteriota > Terriglobia > Terriglobales > Acidobacteriaceae > Sulfotelmatobacter. The sequence goes on along the minus strand of PLUI01000071.1, from coordinate 5,542 downwards.
CACAGCGGTCGCGTGGTCGAGGATTTTGGACAAGCGACGGTCAAATCGCGTAGGAGTGCGCGATGAAGGGATGCCGGGCGTAGCAGGGCCGCTATTCATCCTATCGAACGTTCGTTAATTTAACATAACCCAACCAGAGCGAGCAAGGGTCTGGGGAGGATCGTGTCTTTCAAACGAGTGCATCGCTACGCTCGCCAAAATATCTTCTTCGCCCGGCGCACTAGCGAACGTCCGTTATAATTTGCAGGCGAAAAAGCTCTTCACGCTTAGTTAGTACGATTGATCATTATACGATTCAATCGCAGAAACAGGCGGGATAGAGCGTGTGGCTTCTGGCTTCGCTGTTGCTAAAGATTCAGGAGAGGCGCTAATGCTTGGTACCATGATGAAATATCCGCTGACGCTTACTCATATTCTTGAGCGCGCGGGCCGCCTGTTCCCTGAACAAGAGATCGTTTCGCGACTGCCGGATCATTCCCTGCATCGTTGCACCTATGCCGAGGTGCATCGCAGAGCTCGCCGCCTGGCGGAAGCCTTGCAGAAAGCCGGACTGCGCCCTGGGGACCGCGTGGCGACATTAATGTGGAACCACTACGCGCATGTGGAAGCGTACCTGGGCATTCCGGCGTCGGGTGGAGTGATGCATACCTTGAATCTGCGGCTGGCGCCGCGGGAGATCGCCTACATTGCCAATCATGGGGGAGGCCGCTTTCTCATCGTGGATGACTCGCTTTTGCCGCTTTATGAACAGATTCGGGAGTCAACTCGATTCGAGCGGGTGTTCGTGGTGACGCTGAGTGAGAATGCAGCTCCGAAGAACACCGAAAACTACGAAGATTTTCTAGACACGTCCAGCGGAGATTTTCAATATCCGCAGCTCGATGAAAATGACGCGGCGTCTTTGTGCTACACCTCAGGCACCACAGGCGTACCGAAGGGAGTTGCGTATACACATCGTTCAGTGTTCCTGCACACATTGCTGCTGACCATGGCGGACAATTTCGCGGTTCGCCATGCAGACGTTCTTGCCCCGGTGGTCTCGATGTTCCACGTAAACGGCTGGGGATTTCCCTATGCCGCAAGCATGGTGGGGTGCAAACTCGTGCTTCCCGGGCCCTATCTGGATGCGGAGAGCCTTCTGGAATTGTTTGAAAAAGAGCAAACCACAGCTGCCGCAGGCGTACCCACAATTTGGCTCAACGTGGTGGACTGTCTGGAGAAGCACCCCGGCCGCTGGAAGCTGCCCCTCATGCGAATCATTATTGGTGGAGCGGCGCCGCCGCTGGCGCTGATTCGCAAGCTGGACCAATACGGCCTGAGAGTGCAGCAAGGATGGGGCCTGACCGAGAGCAGTCCGCAGGCGACAACCAACCAACTGAGGGCTCATATGAAGGATTGGCCCCCTGAGAGAAAGTACGAGGTCCAGGCGAAGGCGGGAATCCCGGTCCCGCTGGTCGATCTGAGGGTGGTCAATGAGTCCGGCGAGGTTCCGCCAGACGGTAAGACGATGGGCGAAGTGCAGCTACGCGGACCGTGGGTGGCTGCTTCGTACTACAACCTTCCGGAAGAGAAAGACAAGTGGACAAAAGATGGGTGGTTCCGCAGCGGTGACGTTGGCACGATTGATCCTGAGGGATATCTGGCGATCGCAGACCGGACGAAAGATATGATCAAGTCGGGCGGTGAATGGATCAGCTCCGTGGATCTGGAGAACGCTCTGATGGCTCATCCGGATGTGCGAGAAGCCGCTGTGATAGCCGTGCCGCATCCGAAGTGGCAAGAGCGGCCGGTGGCGGTGGTCGTGCTTCGAGAGGGCGCGAAAACATCTTCACAAGACCTGTGCGAGTTCCTGGAAGGCAGTTTTGCCAAGTGGCAGTTGCCCGACGCGTGCGTATTCGTAGAGCAGTTGCCACACACTTCCACCGGAAAACTTCTCAAGGCGGAGCTCCGGCGGCGTTACCGGGATTGGCAGTGGGAGAGCTGAGAACCTCGCCAACACTGGTCGAGTGTAATTCTCACTTTCCCTGGAGAGACTCGATGTACTTATTCAGATTGGCGATTCGCTGTTGCATTTCACCCTCGTGGCCCTGGCTCATGTTCCAGAACACTGGTCCCCAGACCGGCATCTCCTGCGTGCCGTGAGCAACCAGCGTGGCTTCCCCACGGAGGACGGCAGTCACCTTGGCGGCCGGATATTTGCCCCCATTGGTCTTGGCCAGCATGGTGAGATCAGCCGGGGTTTGTTTAAGGGCGGCTGCCGCGGGTCCATCGCCTCTGGCATCTTTCCCGTGACACGCGGCGCAGTAGGCATTGAACATCTCTTTTCCTGACGCGGCGGATGTGACCGGCGCCGGTGCGCGTTTGATCACGGGCTTCTGGTCCTGCGCCTGAGAAAACATGGCAACTGCAATCCCGAATGCCGCGATCCATAAATTACGACCAACGCTCATGATCGCCTCCAAGTCCACTGAAAACTTTTTCAAGGTGGAGTCAGTAAAGCATACACCCGCACCCAGCGTTGAAGGGCCGGCCGTCCGCAATCCGATCGGCCAGCCGCCTCAAAATCCGCCCTAGAATGAAAACTTTGCGGCAAACTGAAACTGGCGTGGGTTGAGCATGGTTCTCGGCTCGCCGAAAGTTGTATTTGGAGAATTCGGAACTGAGACCGGCAAAAGTCCCAAGGCAAGCCATGCCGGTGGTGCTGCCGCAGCCTGCTCGGCGGCGCAAGATACCGACGTATCACCGCTCTGAATCGCCCGCGTGGTCGCGTCTTTATAGTGCTTGGGAACGGCGCCGCAGAATGCCGGCGAGCCATAGATGTAGTTCACTTCGTCCACGTTCGGGCGGTTGAACACGTTGAATGCATCCACGGTCAAATCGAGCCGCAAGTGCTCACGCATCTGGAAATATCGCGACAAACGCAGATCGAAGGAATACAAAGGATCGCCAATGTAGGTGTTCCGACCGATCATCGTGTCGCAATTGGACACGTTCGTGCAAACGCCGCCCAGGCCTCCGACGCGATCCGTGCTTAGGCCAGCCACGTCCCCAAGCACGTTCTCCCCAGCAAACAACGTAAAAGGCCGGCCAGACTGCAGAGTGATAATGCTGCTGAATTCGAAGTTCCTGGCAAAACCGTGATCGGGACCGGTTGCCGTGAAATTTGTTACCAGGTGATGGCGCAGGTCCTGATTGGAGTTGCCGCGTTCCGAAGCATAGTCGAATTGGTTGGGCGGCAGATTGATGAAGGTGGTGAAATTGCCGTTGTCAATGGTGTGAGAATAAGTGTAATTGGCGGTCAACCTGAACAGCTTGCCGATGCGCTCCAGGGCGGTAATCGTCAGGCCATTGTAGGCGGCGTTGGCGACGTCGTTGTTGTAGTCGAGAAGGCCGCCGCTCAGCGTCGCCGGAGCGCCAACTCCTCCGGGCACGCCAAATTCCAAGCCGCTGGGATTGACGGGAAGCAGCGGGTTGGGGGGTGCAAAAGCTGGCGGAATCGGGCTTGCGGGGCCCAGGTAGTCGAAAAATGGGCCCAAGCCCAATGGCCCAAGAATCGGTGTTCCACCGCACGGAGTGAGCGAGCCGCTCGGATCGAGCAGCCCTTGAGCATAGTACGGATTGGAGGGCTTGGCTGTGCCGTAAGGACACGGGACGTTAATGTTATTGCCACGAACGAGTTTGTGCGCGGACACGAAAAGATATCCAACTTGGAGCGTGAGTCCTCCGCCGATTTGACGATCAATCTCGAAGCTGGCCTGTTCGGCATAGGGAAGCCGGGCATTACGCTGGATGCCACCGGCGCCAACGCCGCAAGCTCCGGTCGGGGCTCCCGTTATGGGGTTCGCCGTGCAAGCCCCGGTTAGGGTCACTGTCGGGTAGGCGGTGGGACCATCGCCGAGGATGCCGAGGGCGGTTAGGGCTGCGACGCTTATGGTCTGTTGCGTTGGAGTGCCGGGAAGTTGCGCGCAAAGGGTGGGGGGCAAACCCAAAGCCGCGCAGGGCAGGGAAGGCGTGCCGGGGTAGCCTGGCTCTGCTGACAATTGCCAGCCGCCGTTCTGGGCTCCGTTGTGGATCATCGGAACATTCACTGCGCCTAATCCGTTTGCGGCGCAACTCGCGTCTGCACTTGGTGGATTGCAGAAGTAGCCGGGAAGCGTCTTCTGGTTCCCCGTGGTGAAGAAGAACGTCAGGTTATTGCGATCGAAGAATATCCCGGAGCCNNTGGGGAGTGACTCGCCACTGATCCTGCCCATAGAATCCCCAATAGCCGTGGTTCAAGGTGTAAGCGTAGTTGGAATACTGATTCGTCGGAAATGCATTGGGCCAGCCGCTGCCAAACCCACCGCCGGTCGCCGGGAGCGGCTGAAAGCCGTTCGTAAAGCCGGTTCGTGGAACCGCATCTCCCCAGTAGAGAAACGCCACCCCGTCCGCTTGCGGCCCGAGCGCGCAGTTCTCAGGAATCGTTCCGTACGTGCCGGTCGTCAAGAGGCTGATTGTGTCGCCCAATGCGTACATGCAATCGAGATTCGGAAGTAGTATCCGTTCTGGGGTGAATCCTGGATAGTTGTTGTAGCTCCACAAATAGTTTCCATCGAATCCGAACTTGGCGACGTGCTTGCCTTTGACCCAGGCGAGCGATTCAGATCCCTGTGCCCGACTCTCGTAGATCGCATCATAGGTGCCGAAGTTGTGGCCCATTTCCAGATCGTTGACCACGCTCAGGTCGGGCTCGCCAGTAGCTCCGGGGAAATTGTAATGCCGCCGGGCATACTGTCCCATGACCGAGTTAACCAGGTTCGGCTTAAGCACCGAGTTCAAAGTTCCGACCAGAGATTGGTCGCGAATGAAGAGATTGCGCGCGCCGCTCGGAGAACCAACGCCGCCGCCATCTTCCGTGTTGCCAATCAGTTCACCCAAGTCCCGAGCATCTTCCACCACGTAGCGNNCGCAGACTCAACCGGTTGTTGGTGTTGATCTGATGGTCGAGCTTGGCAAAACCGTAGTCGTTGTTCACCGTCTTCAGAACCGACTGCAGATAGGAGAAAGGCGAGCCCGTGCATTGCGCGGGAGGAAGGTTGCAGCCTTCCGGGGAAAGTCCCAAGTAACCTTTGGCCTGATCGATATTCGCAATATTGTTGGGCAGGTCGGGGGCATACGTGGGTGACTCACCGGTTCTTCTGCCCTCGTAGTTCAGGAAGAAGAATGTCCTATCTTTGCGTATCGGGCCTCCGAGAGTTCCACCAAATTGATTTTGCCGCAGGGCATGAGGCAGGGGTGCGGGCTGGAGAAGCGAACGTGCATCGGGGGCGCTGTTCTGCAGATAGTCATAAACCGAACCATGGAAATCGTTGGTGCCGGATTTGGTGACGATGTTGACGATGCCACCCAAAGCCCGGCCATACTCGGTTCCAAAACTGTTATTGACCACGCGGAATTCCTGCACGGAATCTTGCGGCGGCGTGGCCCGCTGCACACCGCTGATCGTGTTCACGAAATCGGCCCCGTCCACAGTAATCTCGTTGCTAAACGACCGCATGCCGCC
>PLUI01000228.1 GCA_003164855.1 Acidobacteriaceae bacterium | reverse complement strand
GGCGTTTTCCCGGCCGCCGCCGTTTGAATGGCGTCATCGAGTTCGTGTGTGGATGGCGCCGCACGCGAGCGGCCGAGATCCACATACCAATTATCAATTCTTCCGTCGTAGATGAGTTGATGGCTCCGGTTAAATACCGCGACCTCCGGCGTGATCTGCACTTGAGCCAGTTTGACCAGCGCATGCTCGGGATCGCGTAGCGCCGGTAGGCGGTAAGAATATTCGTGAAGATACTGCTGGATCGTTTGTGAGGTCTCGGTCTTGTCGGGAAATACCAGCCAGAAACTGGCNNCGCTCATGCTGCGCGCTGATTTGCCGAATGATAGGGGCGTAACGGCTAGAGACCGGACAGTCCCGCCTGAGGAAAACCAACACTACGATTTTGCCAGAAGCTGCTTCGAGAGGATCAACTACCTTGCCGTCGAGATCGAAGGCATTGTGCTGGCCCAGCGCGAATTCACAGGCCACCAGACCAAATAAGAGAAGTGCTCCCACGGTGAAGAGATTTGCCGAGAATGGCCAGCCCCGACCACACATAAGATTTCCAAACTTTTGTTCTAACTCGAATTCTAGGACTCCGTGCCTCGCCTGTCCATAACGGGTTCCGCAGGCTTTGGGAACCTGTTNNCCCGAAGGACTCCCCGCGCAGGTAGGGTGCTTGTCAGAAATTGAACCGTAGCGCGAATTCAAGCTGACGCATACCGGTCGCCGAACCGGGGGAGGCATCGTGCTCGATGTCCGTGATCTGGCCATTTCCGGAACAGTCGATACAAGCTCCCGATCCAGTCTGGTTTGCGGTAAAACCCAGCACTGGGTGGTTGAAGACATTGAATGCGTCCATACGGAATTGAGCTTTCACCCGCTCGGTGATGGAGAAGTTCTTCATGAGCGTAGCATCGGCGTAAAACACGCGCGGGCCATGAAAGCTATCGAAGCCGATGTTGCCCAGGTTTCCAACTCCCGGATCGGTGAATGGACCGCCAGTACCCGGACCAATGGGGGCCACGGGAGTGAAGAACGGCACTTCGTGCGTGATCGGATTAAAGGAGCCTGCGCCAGTGGCGAAGGAGCCGGTGCCTTTGTTGGGACGGCAAACACCGACGTCTTCATCCAANNCCACAACCGTTGAAACTCGGCGTCCAAGGCAGGCCGCTGCCCCAAGTTGTGGTCCCGGCAATCTGCCAACCCCCGACCAGAAGGTCTTCGGCCCGGTTCGAGTTCCCCGCGAACATTTTTCCCCGGCCGAACGGCAATTCGTACACCACATTGTTCACCCAAAGATGGTTTCGAACCTCGTCGCTGGGACCGTACGCAACCTTGGGATCATCTGTGTAGTAGTTGCTGTCGTACTTGTTGGCGTGGGCGAAAGTGTAGTGGGAGAGGATTTGCAATCCCTGAGAGAAGCGTCTCTCAAGCTTCACTTGGAAGGCATTGTAGATGCTGCTGGCGTCGTTGCCGAGATAGTTGCCCTGATCGGTGGAACAGCACATCAATGTCCCACCGGTGCTTAGGTCGGTAAAACCCGGATAGCTGAACGCATTGTAGTACGGTCGTCGTGCATTCAACGGCACATCGGGGACGTACGCACCGCCAACATCCGCACCCGCTCCAACCCGCGGCTGGTTGACGTTGTAGGTCGGGCCATCGCCGGCGAAGATGTGCGTGCCTTTGTTGCCGACGTAGGCTATATCTATTGCGGTGGACTTTGATACTTGCTGTTGAACGGTCGCGTTCCACGCATCCAATTCGGGCAGTCGCTGGAACGTCGGGCGGATATGCGGTTGAATACACAGCTGGTCGTTTTGCCCAGTGATTGGGTCAATGTAGGGATTTTGGTAGCAAGCTGGCCCCGCGATCGGAAGCAATCCATTGGAGGGTATCGCTGGGAACGTAAATATGGGAGGTCCCGCTGCGAGGTTGAACGCGGGTACGTTCTGGTTTGCGCCCTGCGCCAATTGAGCCGCCAAAACCGGCAACGTTTGAGTGACCGTGTGCCCGAAGTTGGAGCCGAAGACACCCATGTCATAACTGCGACCGTAACCCAGGCGAACGACGGTCTTGGGCGTTACGCGATAGGCGATACCGAAACGCGGTGCAAAGTAATGCCAGTCGTTGTTGATATTTCCGTTCAGTCCTATGCCGCCCACGCCAGCCACCCGGTCGACCCCCTGAACGAGATTGGCGAATCCCCCATGCTCCTTACCGTTCACGTACTCGGGGAAGTAAACCTCCCAACGCAGTCCGTAATTAAGCGTGAGCTTGGATGTGACCTGCCAGGTGTCCTGGCCGTAGTAGAACATGCGATGCTGCCGCTCCGCGGCGTTCAAGCTGCTGCTAACGTAACGGCTCATCTGAGTGGCGTCACCTAGGAGGAATGTCGCCCAGTCAAGCCCGCCATTACCTCCATTCGAAGTGGTCTGGTAGTCAAAAGAATAATCCCCCGCGCGTCCGGCATCGCTCGGGACGCGTAGATTTTGTGCGTAGCGAACATCGGCGCCGAACTTGAACGTGTGGTTGCGGTGAGTCTTGGTTATATTTCCAACCCACTGGAACTGCTGCTCACTTTCGAGCAAAGGGCAATTACAGCGGCCGACGCCCAAACCGTCGCCGAAGGTTACGTCGCCGTTATTGGAGCTCGTGGACGGGGTTTGGTTGAAGAGGAAGCCACCCCAACCGGATGTGAACAGAGCTTGGCTGCCGGTTAGATTAGCGTTGGGGATGCCAACGGCAGTCATTGGCGTCGGAACGCCTTCCATCTCCTTGACGCCGCCGGAGAGGACGACCTGGCCGGGACAATTCAGGTTGGCCACATCGACGTTGCAGGCCGTGGCGATTTCGCGGGCCTGCTCGGGCGTCGCGCCCAGCAGCGTGATCATCGTGCCGACGGTCGCGTTGC
>PLUI01000049.1:5039-5244 GCA_003164855.1 Acidobacteriaceae bacterium | reverse complement strand
AGGAAATCGACTTTGATCTGCATCGGATATCCCAGCCATCCGAAGATATCTATATTGTCCCAACCCTCTTTATTATCACCACGGGGAGGGTAATAATTAATGCGCACCTTGTGATACATGTCACCGTAAAGTTCGGGATAAAGCTCCGGCTGCAGGATGTGCTCCAGCACCGAAAGCTTCGACTCTTCCTTGGTCTTGAACGACC
>PLUI01000049.1:0-5031 GCA_003164855.1 Acidobacteriaceae bacterium | reverse complement strand
CGTTCTGCCGCGAGAGTTCGAGCATCACCGGCAAGTCCACGGTCAGGTTCGGCGCGCCATTGGCGAACGGCACACCCTCCATCAATGACGCGTAAGCGTAAACCATCGAGGGCGCGATCATTTCATCGTTCTCGCGCAGCGCCTTCTCAAACGCCTTCACCGATTGATGCGCCTCAGTCGCCGCGATATAGGACTCCGTCGACCCGCACCACATCGTGACCAACCGGCTCGCCCCGCTGGTCTTCCTGAAATCGCGGATGTCGTCCCGTAACTGCTCGGCAAGATCCATCTTCGTCTTGCCCTTCTTAACATTCGGCCCGTCGATCTTCTTTACGTAATTGTGATCGAACACCGCCGCGCGCGGCGTCACCGAAGAAAGAAACGGCTTCAACTGGTCGAGCAACCGTTGGTCGAGCACGCCCGCATTCGAGGCTGCTTCGTACATGTTGTCTTCGAAAATATCCCAGCCAGTGAAGACCAGATCGTCGAGCCCAGCCAGCGGAACAAATTCTTTGATCTTGGGCGAACGCCCATCCGTGCGCTTGCCCAGCCGCACCGTTCCCATCTGCGTCAGCGACCCAATCGGCTTCGCCAGCCCCTTGCGAATCGCCTCCACGCCCGCGACAAATGTCGTCGCCACCGCGCCCATGCCCGGGATCATCACCCCCAGCTTCCCTTTCGCCGGCTGGATTGTGCCATTGTTCTTCGAACTACTGCGCGCCTTCCCTTCGGACTTCACTTCTATGTAGGGTATCTTCGATGCCGCTTTTGCAGACTTATTCCGTGTCGCCATATGTTGGCCGCTTCCTCAGTAAGAATCTGTATGGATGTGCAAACCTCGTATGTTCTCGTATCCGGCGGCCCTTTGGCAAACGCGCGCGGCCAAACCTGCAGAAAAATCAATTCAACGGCATATATGCATCATCAAGCTGAGACACAGCTCCGGTAGAGTGGAGACCGCCGCCTCGGCCGTCCCGCAAAAGCGCAGCCGAGCGGTCCCAGCCACGCTGCTCGCATCTTCTGATGCGACCAATAAATATTTTGCGTTGGACTCTAGCGCGAGCATCCTGCATAGTGGAATCACTTCGCCTCCAGCTCTGCAGCCGGTCACGCGAAGCTGATGTTTGCATGCCGGCCACGCCGTCGGTAATTGCAATTCTCCTTACCCCGTTGTTTTCTCCACTCAATCTGAGCCCATGTCACTCGGTAACCGCCGGGTGCGAGGTCTCGGACATGCCACAAAACAACAGGAGATTCCAATGAAATCGATTCGCAAGTTCGCCTATGCCGCCGTCTTGACTTTGAGTGCCCTGAACTTCGCACCCAGCCTGGCTTCCGCCCAGGACGAGGGCGGAACTTTCAAGCTGCCCCACGAAGTACATTGGCAGAACGCTGTGGTTCCGGCAGGAGACTACCGGTTCTCGTTACAAACCACGGGCCCGTCGGAAATGCTGATGTTAACCAAAACCACGGGCAAGCCAGCGTCGTTCATTCTGTTCGCAAGAGACATTGAAGCTGCCACGAGTTCCGGGACAGCACGCCTCGTAATCCAGTCGAAGTTCGGTACAAGCTACGTCAGCGCTATGGACCTTCCCCAGTTTGAAGTCACGTTGCACTTCGCAGCGCCCGCAACCTCAGGGAAAGAAGTCGCGGAGATGCACACCGCTTCTGCCGCAAGCTCCGCCCGATAGCGCTCGGCGCACCGGGAGCAAATCTGCCCAGATTCTGCTCCCGGTTTTTTTGTGTTTCACGACAGATCACGAAGGACCAGGAGTCCGGGAGTTCCCTTTCACTTCGTCACTCAATACAATCGCTTCGGCGATTTCCTTCATCGGCTTGCGCTTCTGCCGGCTCTGCCGTTGCAATGCCAGATAGGCATGTTCTTCACTTAATCCCAGTTCGCGCTGCAGTATTCCCTTGGCGCGCTCCACCACTTTGCGCGTCTGTAATTGCTCTGACAGATTGGAGTTCGCATCCTCCAGCCGTGCCATCTCGATCTCTGCACCCACCAGAAAGCCCACCGTCGAAATTAACCGGATTTCCCGCCGCCGGTAATTATGAGGCTGGCGATGCTGCAGGTTAATCACTCCCACTACGCGGCCACGGCACATTAATGGCACCGATAGGAACGCCTCGTAGCTGTCCTCAGGCAGTTCGTGAAAGAACTGAAAGCGCGGATCCAGCGCCGCCTTCTCGGAAACCGCCACCGGCTCTTGATGCTCCGCCACCCATCCCGTAATGCCCTGCCCCACGCGCAGCTTCAGCCGATCCACCACGTCCGGATGCGGATTCTTCGATGCTCGCAGAACGAGCTCTTCGCCCTCCAGAACATAGATCAGACAGGAATCGCACTTCACCAGCGCAGAGGCAAAGTCGACCACACGAGTCAGCACATCGTGAAAGCCATCCGCCGTTGCCAGCCGATTGCCAATCTCGTGCAGCAAATCAACGTGTAGTTCTTCCACCGATATGAATGAGTCCATAGTCAACAGTATGGACCTTGCCAAGGTGGTGTCTAACGTTAAATTTCAATGACTCGCATGCAGAATTTCCCGCGTGATTGTCACCGTCATTTAACATCCTTTGCGGAGGTAATGCGTCGTTGCGAGGACCGAGAGCACCGGATCGGCTACTCGCAACTCGGCACACGGTGCCGGTACTACTTCTCCAAATCCACCGTCTTCACCGGCAAATCCCAGTGGCCGTCGAGAATCTCGAACCGGCGCTGCTCTTCCCTTTGAAACGTCTCCTGATCGGGATACATCTGCTTCTGCAGCGCCGATTCATCGACCGACTCGTTGGCCACGGTCGCATTCTTGAAGACGATGGTCACGCGAAAGTCCCAGCGCCCGTCTTCGGTGGTGTGNNAGAAACTCATCCGCATGCCCCCACTTCGCTTTGTAGTAATACTCAACTACAAAGGGCTTGTCGGAAGTTGCCGGTGCGGCTTGAGCCCGGGAAATGATGGGTACAGCGATGGCGAAAAACAGCAACGTAGCGAAAGTGCGGGACATTCGAATCACAGAATCCTCCTTTTGAATTTCACCTTGTACACTATCAAAACGGCCGAGGCAAAGCATCGAAGCGGGAGAAGACGAATTGAAAAACGACGAGCAAGAAATCGTGAAGCTCTTCGAAGATGGCGACCGCGCCCTGATTGCCGCGGATGTTGCCGAACTCTCGCGCATCTTCGCCGACGACTATATCCAGTACGATGAATCAGGTGATGCGCATACGAAGGAAGACTTGCTACAAAGTCTCAAGTCCGGCAAAATCCACTACCTCTCGATGATCTCCACCGGCCGCCGAATCCGCATCCTTCGCGAAGACGTAGCCATCGTCCACGGCTCGGAAGAAGACGACGTAGAGCAAGCCGGACGACGCTTCCCCGTTCGCTACATCTACATGGATGTGGTTATGAAGCGCAAGGGAAAGTGGCAGATCGTGGGATCACAGCTGGCCAAGCCAACGTAGCACCGACGACCCGCCCGCTCCTCCGCTGCCGTCTAGCTCGCCGTGCGCATCCGATTCTGCCAGTGGCTCCATACGAAATATGCGACACCAACAGCCAGCATCACCCCAATCACTGCATCGAACTTGTGAAAGTATTTCCCAAGTTCGCGCCAGTTTTGGCCCAGCTTCATCCCGAAATACGCCAGCGCGAGGCACCACGGCCACGATCCCAGAAATGTGTAGATATGAAACCGTCCCCGCGGCATGCGCGCAACACCCGCCGGCAGCGCGATGAAGGTACGAATCACCGGCAGCAGACGCCCGATAAACACGGCTAGATATCCCCAGCGCGCAAAGAAACGGTCCGCCCAGTCGAGTTCACGCCGACCCATCAGAATCCAGCGCCCGTAGCGCTCCACCAGCGGACGCCCACCATAACATCCAATTTCATACGCCATCAGCGATCCCAGATTGCAGCCGACCGCCCCCGCCGTCGCCACCCAAAGCAGCTTGAACGTGCCGGTAAAGACCAGATAGCCGGCAAAGGGCATGATTAATTCCGAAGGCAGCGGGATGCACGCCGATTCAATCGCCATCAGCAGCGCGACGCCGCTGTAGCCGGTCGCGCTGATTACAGAATTGATGAACACAAAGATGACAGCCAGAAGTTTTTCAGTCATGAAGTAAAGTGTGTGGATTCGGGCACGTAGTTGTGCCGTCCGGTGCGTAGCAGCACCCTCTTAAACCTTACCACGGCGCTGGATCACAATCGCGCAGCTTGGCTTAAAGCGGCGACCGCCAGAAGTTGTGGTAACAGGTTGTGGTAACCCCAAACTTTGGTGTTGGGTCTTCAGTCAGAAACAGAAATCGCGATACGCGCCCTACAATTTCCCTAATGAACAATACTCTGAACGGCGAACGCGCAACCGCCAGCCATTATCGGGACTTTACACTCGGCGTCCTGCTTGCGCTTGCTCTCAGCTCAGGAGTCGCCATGCTGCTGGAGCTACGTTCCCCCGCTGCCTCGGCATTCGATATTAAAGTTGCCGTGGGCTGTTTAGTCCTCGCCGTGCTTTGCGCCCTGGCTACGCCCCACAAAGTGCAGGTTTTAGCCATAGCATGTGGTGTCATTGTGGCTTACGCGATATCTTCCCTGCTCATAAGCTTGATCGCTGCTCGAAGCCCCATCGCACGGATAGCTGAAGTCGGGTTGGGAGCAAGCTTTCTCTACCTTAATCCGCCCGCGCTGCACAAGCGCCACTATCGCTTCACGTTGCCGGTGGCGCTTATTCTTCACGGCGCGTACTACTTTTTTAACGGCTGGACTTCCCACTGAAGTATTGGCGGGAAGGCTCCCCNNCCCCGAAGTGCGGTACCACGACCGGCGGCAGAAGTAAGCTGGAGCTCGAGGCTAGAAAGACCCTTCCTGGGTGAAGGTATAGCCGGGCAGGGCTGCGCCTTGCGGCGTTTTGGACACTTTAATGCGGACAGTCGGCGCATCCGGAGCCGTAATCCCCGCCGGACGCAGCATGGCGTACTGCGTGAATACTTCGCTGTACACCTTGGTGACCAGATAAT
>PLUI01000200.1:35879-40484 GCA_003164855.1 Acidobacteriaceae bacterium | reverse complement strand
GCATCACACGGTCAATGAGTGTAATCGCCTGGTTACGACAGTTACGGAATGTCGCTGCTATGAATGTCGAACGTGTAGAAGATGAGAACTACTTTGACCGCTATGCCGCCTTCGGAATCGTCGCCGAGCCAACATCCATATACCTAATTCTGTTTCAGTCGAGAGGCTTTGTCGTCCGGGACGCTGGCATTTTTCGTTTACAGTCTGTCGGCCTAGAGCTCACAACCGCAGAACAGTCGCGAAAGCGAGACCTTGAGTCGCTTCGCCATCAACTCCACGTTTGAGAATCGAGGCATTCCTCTTCCCCGCTCCACATAGGAAACTCCCGTCAATCCGTCAGTCCCTACCTTCTCGGCCTAGCTCGTGAGTGCCAGCGGATAGCACCACTGGTTCATTGAACTCGCCGAGCGAAAGGGTATAGTCGCGTCGTGTTTTGATTGGTTCGCATAGGTTCACAAAAGGGTTGCGACCCACCGCGAGGAGAAAGAAATGAAACTCCGATCATCACTTGCAGCATTGGTAGTCTTGCTCTGCTTGGTTGTAATCTTAACGGCGGGCGCAAGCGCCGCGACGGAGAAGGTTCTGTATACCTTTACTGACGGTTCTGATGGCGGTTATCCCGCCGACACCGGTGGCCTACTGGTGCGCGACACTAACGGGAATCTCTATGGCACCGTCGAATATGGTGGCAGTTGCGGCGACGGGGCCGTGTTCAAACTGTCGCGCAGCGGAGTTGAAACCGTGCTGCACAATTTCTGTGGCAGCGATGGGGCCAACCCCTACGGGGCTTTGATCCGCGATTCGGCAGGCACTTTCTACGGCACCACAGTCGACGGCGGCGCTTTCGGCTGCGGCACCGTCTGGGGCCTTTCCGGGTCAACGCTGACAACGCTGTACAGTTTTACTTGCGGCAGCGACGGCGGTAATCCGTATGCCGGAGTGATCCGGGATAGCGCAGGGAATCTCTACGGCACGACGCCCATGTATGGGACATATAGCGGTGGCGTCGTTTACGAGATTTCTTCCGGAGCGTTCAGCGTGCTCTACACTTTCTGCTCCAACTCCGGTTGCACGGATGGCGAGTATCCTTACGGCGGCTTGACGGCTGACGGAATCGGCAATCTCTATGGAACTACCTTTCAGGGAGGGACGGGCAATAATTCCGGAACGGTGTTCAAACTTTCAAAGTCAGGCGCTGGCTGGAGGGAAACCGTGTTGTACAACTTTACCGACGGGAGCGACGGCGAAGATCCTAACAACGCCAGTTTGACCCTTGTCCACAATGAAGTTGGCGGGAAACAACTGAACGTGGTCTTCGGCGTGGCCTGGCTAGGTGGCGCCAATAATATTGGCACAGCATTTAGTCTAACCGAAGTGGAGAGCGGATATAAGTTCTCCGTGATTCATACCTTCGCGGGTCCTGACGGAGAAAAGCCATTGGGTACATTGACGTACGTAAAGGGCAAGCTGTATGGAACAACGGAGTTTGGCGGAACCGTCGGCGGCGGTACTGTTTTTGAGTTGGCATCCAAGAACCAGGGTTGGACCGAGACCGTTCTTTACAGCTTTACCGGCGGCAGCGATGGTGACGACGTACGCAGCGGCGTAATATCCGATTCAAAAGATAACCTGTACGGTGTGACTTTCCTGGGTGGCGGCGGTGCAGGCGTGGTGTATCAAGTGGTGCCTTAGCCAACCCGGTGGAGGCGCGATAAAATGCCATCCGGGATATTCCGATTTATGCCGTGGCTGAACTTATCCGCAAATTAGATGTAGACCCGGCAATCACTACGTGGCGCTGCGCCAAATGGGCATGAACTGCTCGATGCGCATGGCGCTGCTGCTGCGCCTCAGCGGAGCTGACAAGCGAATTGCAATGTGTGAAGTGCATGAGAGGAACACCTCTCCGTGTCGCGCGGATTATAGCTGCTATTTCGTACTTGTTGAACATCGCCATTAAACTCATCGACCTTTTCGGTCGTCGGGTTCACGCGGTCTTGCTCTCTACCAACTTTCCCAACCACACATCGATATCACCCCGACGAAAACCCACATTCCCACTCGAGGTGAAAATCAGAGCGAGGACAGCAGGGAAGCGGCAACCGCGACTGCGGCGATGGCGGCGGTTTCGGCGCGGAGAATGGTGTTTCCCAGCGAGGCTGAAATCCATCCGGATTGCTGGAACGATTGCAACTCGTCTTCGGTCCATCCGCCTTCGGGACCGATGGCCAGGGCAACTTCGTTACCGGCGGCTTCCGGGTTCAGCACGTCGCGGAGCAGAGTCTGCTCTTCCGATTCGGCGAGGACAATTCGCAGTGGCTGGGGTAGATTCAATGCTTCTGAGAGCTTCATGGGCGCGGTAATTTGCGGAGGTGCGGCGCGGCGGGATTGTTCTGCGGCCTGGCGGGCGATGCGCTGCCAACGGTCAACCCGTTTCACCGAAGCAGTGGCGAGATGCGAATCCGTACGACGCGAGATCAGCGGGAGGATGCGCGAGACACCAAGCTCGGTACATTTCTCGATCGCCCATTCCATGCGGTCGAACTTGTACACGGCGAGAACCAGAGTGATCTCGACCAAGGATGGAGTCGAGATTACTTCGCCCAGGTCGAAGTCGACGCGGTTGTCGGTTAAGGAAGTGATTCGTCCGCGGCGAACGGATTGGCCGGTGGCGATATCGAAATCTTCTCCGACGCGAGCGCGGAGGACGCGGACGAGATGATCGGCGTGCTCGCCGATGAGGGCGGCGCGGTCTCCCGAGACTTCGTCGGCGATCCAGCGGCGGCGCGTCATTCACTTCAGTTGCCAGTGGCCAGTGGCCAGCTGCCAGATCTCAATTTTGCTTGAGTCTGGGAACTGGCAACCGGCAACTGGGGGCTGTTTTATCCGAACATATCTTTCACTTTTCCGAGCAGGGAGCGCACTAGCGGCTGATTGTCTATCTTCGTCGTGGTCTCCAGTTCCTGGAGAAGTTCTTTTTGGCGCTTCGTCAGTTTGTTTGGAATCTGCACGCGAACCTCTACGTAGAGATCGCCTTTCCCGTGGCCGTTCAGGACGGGCACACCTTTGTTGCGAATGCGGAATGTGGCGCCGGGCTGGGTTCCGTCGGGGATTTTGAGGAAGTGCTCGCCTTCGAGAGTGGGAACTTTAATCTCCGCGCCCATGGCCGCTTGCGCCACCGAAAGCGGGACGGCGCAGTGGAGATCGTTGCCTTCGCGCACAAAGAACGGGTGCTCTTTTACATGCAGCACAACATAGAGATCGCCGGCCGGGCCACCGAACGGGCCAGCCTCGCCACCGCCCGTGAATCGAATGCGGGTGCCGTCTTCGACGCCTGCGGGGATTTTCGCATCGACCGAGCGCTGGCGCAGAACGCGGCCTTCGCCTCTGCACTTGAGGCAAGGATCGGTGATCACGCTGCCCGATCCCTGGCAGGAGGGGCAAGTTCGGGCGATGCTGAAGAAGCCCTGCTGATAGCGCACCTGGCCGCGGCCGGCGCAAGACTTGCACGTCGTAGGACCTTTGCCGGGGGCGGCTCCCGATCCGCGGCAGTCTTCGCAGGCTTCGTGACGGCGCACCATGACGCGCGTCTCGGTGCCGAATGCAGCCTCCTCGAACTCCATGTTGATGTCTTCCCGCAGATCGGCGCCGCGTTGAACGCGGCTGCGGCGACGGCCACCGCCGCCGAAGGCATCTCCGAAGCCGAAGAACTCGCCAAAGATTTCCCCGAAGTCCTGGAAGACGGTGGGATCGAAACCCGCACCACCTCCGACCGCGTTACCGACGCCGGCGTGGCCGAAGCGGTCGTAGAGCGAGCGCTTGTCAGAGTCGGCGAGAATCGCGTAAGCCTCGGTGACTTCCTTGAAGCGCTCCTCCGCATCCGGATTGTTCGGATTGCGGTCCGGATGGTACTGCATGGCAAGCTTGCGATAAGCGCTCTTGAGTTCAACTTCGGTCACCGTGCGGGTGACGCCAAGCACTTCGTAATAGTCGCGTTTTGCGTTCGTGGTCAGAATTGAGGCCTTTCCTTCAGGAGAAATAAAACCGGAGCCGGAGATTTACCGCCCGGGATTTTTTGCCACCTTCACCATCGCAGGACGCAGCAGGCGGTCTTTGAATTTGTAACCGCGCTGCAATTCTTCGATCACCTGATGATCGGGAGCGTCGGAAGTTTCCACCATCTCGATGGCCTCGTGATAATGGGGATCGAACGGCTCTCCCTTCGCCGCAATGGGCTGCACCGAGAGCTTGGCCAGTGCAGTCAGCAATTGCTTGTAAATCAGNNCCGCTGCGGAACTCAGCCGCGTCGGATTTAACGGTGAGGGCGCGCTCAAAGCTATCGAGCACGGGCAGCAGAGGCCGGATCGCGTCGGCGGCAGCGTAATCGCGAAAGTCCTGCTGTTCTTTGGCGTTGCGCCGGCGCACATTTTCGAACTCCGCCTGCATGCGCGCCAGGCGGTCGAGCAGCGAATCGCGTTCCGCTTTTAATTTTTGTAACTCCGACTGAGGAGCGGATGATTCCCCGACCGCCGCCGGGTTGCTGGAGGTATCTGTTTCGTTGTCGGATGCCGGGAGTTCATGCTCCAGATCCAAGCCGGTGTTTTC
>PLUI01000200.1:0-35841 GCA_003164855.1 Acidobacteriaceae bacterium | reverse complement strand
CCGATCAACACAAAGTTCTGCATGGAGGGAAGCGTGTCATCGAGTCCAATGACGACTCGCACGGCCTCTTGTTTTACGTCGAGATAGGCGCCGAGGAGTTGCGCAACTTTTTCCTTCTCCTCGAGAGTCTTCAACATCTCGTGCAGGCGTTTACGATCTTCCTGGCCGGTGACCAAGTTGGCCGCGCCTTCCACGAAGACCACTTGCGTTCCAGCTTCTGAAGCCAGCGCGCCTTGTTTGTAAAGTTGCTCGATGGAATTCATCAGGCGATCGTATTCGCTGCGCTCCTGCTCGATTCTTCTCCCAAGTTCGGCGCGCATGGACTCCATGGTCCATCCCCGAAAATTTTCGTTGATGTAGCGGGCGGCGAGATCGAGCTCGGCCTGCGGCAAGTCGAGCCGCAGTACGCGGTCGCGCACCAATCCGGAACGCGTCACCAGCACGGCCAGAACTTTCTGATCTCCCAGCCGCGAGAAGTACACATGCTCCAGCGCATTCTTGGTTCCGCTGGAGGCGACGGTGATGCCGACGTTTCGCGAGATCAGGGAGAGCACGTGCGAGGTGCGCTCCATGAATTCCTGCACGTCGCTGATGCCGGCGAGCGAGTCGGAAATCATGCTCTCTTCCTGCGGCGCCAGCTTCGCCGATCCGGTAATCTGCTCGACGTAATAGCGGTAGGCCTCAGGGGTGGGAATGCGGCCCGAGGAAGTGTGCGTCTGCTCGAGGAATCCGGCCTCCGACAGATCGGCCATTACGTTGCGGATGGTTGCGGGGCTGAGACCTTCGCGGTTCGAGCGCGACAGCGTGCGCGAACCGACCGGCTCGCCGGTGGAAATAAAAGTCTCCACGATCGCGGTCAGAACTTCACGTTCCCGCTTGCCGATATTGGGATCAGAGGGCATCTGGTGTTAAAGGGTCTTCGAGGCTCGCAGCCATCTGGGATTTCCAGCTCAGTAATCCAGCTAAGTAATTTAGATGCAGAAACTTAGCTAAAAGACGCAAACGGCGCGCCCTGCTTGGATTCTAGGAACGCGGTGAGTTCCTGTCAAGGAGTTCGGCGGAGAGGCAGGCAGGCGCTCAGAATTTCAGCTTCCGTCACCGCAGCGGTTTCGACCAGTTTCAGAAGATCCGGGTTGTCGAAAGAGGCTGCGCCGTGCCTCCTGTTGACTCCACAAAATCTAATTGTCATTACAGGGGGTGGGGGGGGCATTCGCCAACCACGCTGTCGCAATCGCCGCGAGCGCCGCAACCTGCTTTGCACGTTATAATGGCGCGCACCGATGACGCTGACCTCTGGCACTAAGCTCGGTCCGTATGAAATCCAGTCACCGCTCGGAGCGGGCGGTATGGGCGAAGTGTATCGCGCTCGCGATACGCGCCTGGGGCGGGATGTCGCCATCAAAGTTCTGCCTGCGCATTTGTCTTCGAATCCTGATCTAAGGCAGCGGATGGAGCGCGAGGCGCGCTCGATTTCCTCGCTGAACCATCCTCACATCTGCACCTTGTACGATATTGGCTCGCAAGACGGAGTGGATTTTCTGGTCATGGAGCATCTGGACGGCGAAACTCTGGCCGACCGGCTGCACCGCGGCGCGATGCCGCTGGAAGAAGCGTTGCAGACTGCAATCAAGATCGCCGACGCGCTCGACAAGGCTCACGCGCGCGGCATCGTGCATCGCGATCTGAAGCCCGCCAACATCATGCTCACGAAAAACGGGCCGAAGCTGATGGATTTCGGCCTGGCCAAGCCTGCGCCGGGATTGAGTTCTGCCTCGGGAGCCGGCCCATTGACTCCGAGTACGCCGACCGTGACGGTGGCTGAACTCAGCGCTTCCGCGTCGCCACTAACGCAGAAAGGAACAGTCGTTGGAACGTTCCAATACATGGCGCCGGAAGTGTTGCAAGGCGCGGAAGCTGATGCCCGGTCCGATATCTTCAGCTTCGGTTGCGTGCTCTACGAGATGTTCACCGGACGGCGCGCGTTCGAGGGGAAGTCGCAGTTCAGCGTGCTGGGTGCGATTCTCGATAAAGAGCCGGACCGCATCTCAACCGTGCTTCCGAGTTCGCCCCCGCGACTCGATGAAACCGTGTGGCGCTGCCTGGCGAAGAATCCCGAGCAACGCTACGGCTGCATGCACGATGTCAGGATTCAGTTGGAAGCTTTGGCGGAGGCTGATCCGCAAGCGGCCAGCGTGTCCGAAGAATCGAAGCCGGCTCCGGCTAGCTCGCGTCTTCCGTGGCTGGTCGCGGGGATCGCTGCGCTGATCGCATTGAGCGTTGTGGCAGCCTACATATTTCAGTCGCCCAAGCCCACGGCGGTGGTGCAATCGTCGATCCTGCCGCCCCCGGGCACGTCGTTTGTGACCATGCTGCCGGCATCGGGTCCGGCGGTGCTCTCGCCCGACGGAACGCGGATTGCATTCACGGCTCGCGATGACAAAAGCAAAGTCTTGTTATATGTCCGGCCGCTTACGTCCCTGTCGGCGCAGCCTCTGCCTGGCACCGAGGAGGCGACGTATCCGTTCTGGTCTCCAGACAGCCGGGAGATCGGCTTCTTCATTCCCGGCAAGTTGAAAAAAATTAACGCCAGCGGCGGCCCGGCGCAAACCGTGTGCGATAGCATCAGCGGCCGGGGTGGCACGTGGAACAAGGCGGGGGTGATCGTTTTTACTTCATCCTCCAACCAACCGCTCTTGAGTGTATCCGCGGAAGGTGGAACCCCCGTCCCCGCTTCGAAGTTGGATGTTTCTCAGGCCGAGAATAGCCATCGCTGGCCTACCTTCCTGCCCGACGGTAAACACTTCCTCTATTGGTCGCGGACCTCTCGCGTAGGACAGTCGCCTGTGCTCTACATCGGGGAATTGGGAACCTTGCAGGCGAAGGTGCTCATGAAAAGTGAGACCATGGCCGTCTACGCCTCGGGTTACCTTCTGTTTCTGCGCGGCCAGACCCTGATGGCGCAACCCTTTGATCCGGGCCGATTCAAGCTAAGTGGTGAACCGCAGCCCATGGCAGAACACGTAGCGGTTAATGGATCAACCGTCCGCGCCATGTTCTCCGTGTCGGATACGGGCACGTTAATCTACCAGGCCGGTGAAACCTCAGGTGGCGGGAACCTGGTGTGGTGGAGCAGAGACGGCAAACAGAGCGGCGCAATCCCGCAGTCTGATCATTATCTCGCTCCCGCACTCTCCCCCGATGGCGCAAGACTCGCGGTGGAGATTTTCGCCGGCACGCAGGGAATCGGCGACATTTGGACTTTCGACCTGACCCGCGGAACCAGCACCCGTCTGACCTTCGGCCCCTATAGCCAGGGCGCACCCGTGTGGTCGCCCGACGGGAAAACGATCTTCTATTCTTCCGGCGCGGGATTTCCTCACATCAGAGCCAAGGCCGCCGATGGCAGCACTCCCGAGCGGGTTGTAACGGAAAGCAACGACACCGTCGAAATCCCTGCCAGCTTTTCGCCCGATGGACGTGATCTGGTTTATGAACGCAGGGTCCCCAAGAGCGAAATTGGCTTTCATATTTGGGCGCTTCCCTTGTTTGGCGACGGCAAGTCCGGCGACGGCAAGTCCGGTGGCGGGAAGCCGTTTCCCATCGTTCAGAGCACTTTCGAGGAACGTTACCCCGAGGTTTCGGCGGACGGAAAATGGATGGCCTACCAGAGCAATGAGTCGGGCCGCTGGGAGGTTTACATCACCGCGTTTCCGGGCGGGGGTGCGAAGTGGCAGGTCTCCAGCGTGGGTGGCGCGTCGCCTAAATGGCGCAAAGACAGCAAGGAGATTTACTATCTCGACCCTTCCGACAATCTGGTGGCGGTCGATGTAAATGCGTCCGGCAGCGCGGTACAGCTTGGCGCTCCCCACACGTTGTTCCAGGCGATTGCAATCCAGCGGGAGTATGGACCGTACGATGTGAGCGCCGACGGCAAGAAGTTTCTCATCAACAGCGGAAGCCTGAAGGAGGGCAGCGATCCTTTTACGCTGGTGCAGAACTGGCCGGCGCAGTTGAAGAAGTAACCCGCTTCCTTTCCTCGACTCCGGGGTTGGTGGATCTTGCGAGAAAGCACGTTAACGATAATCCGGCGGCGGCGAAAAAAATTGGGCAGAGTGGAAAAAGGGCCGATTCAAGATCGGCCCCGAACTGTTTGGTGCGAAAGGGGGGACTCGAACCCCCACGGTTTTACCCGCCAGATCCTAAGTCTGGTGCGTCTGCCAATTCCGCCACTTTCGCAATGCTAATGGATTATACAAAGCGCCGGGGATTTCCCGACGAGGTTTCTACTCGGGCATGCCACAGGGCGTAGTTGATGGCGGGCGGAGGACGCGAGGATTAGAGCGTTTCCGGGCGCGAAGCAGGGCCGCACGCAAGGC
Organism: Acidobacteriaceae bacterium; assembly: GCA_003164855.1. Lineage (GTDB taxonomy): Bacteria > Acidobacteriota > Terriglobia > Terriglobales > Acidobacteriaceae > Sulfotelmatobacter. The sequence continues at coordinate 31,465 of PLUI01000200.1, read as the reverse complement.
ACGACTCTTCGCGGCAGATGCAGCGCTCACGCTCTTGGCGTGCGGCGGCTGGCAGCGCGCCGGCGTTTACTGGACCGCGTTCAGTCCCTGATAGATGAACATACCGAGCAGCACGAGCAGCAGCACGCCTGAGCCAGCGCCAAAAACCCACACCGGCTTGGTGAGGCGGTTTACTTTCACCAGCAATTCGGTCTGTTCCTGCTGCATATGCTGGCTCGCGTCGTCGAGATACAACGACTCTTCCTCATGCATGGTGAGCGTGCTGCGATAGATCAGGAGGATGATCAGTCCCACGGTGAAAACGCCCCACACAGCCGCGAGCCCGAGTAGTAACGGAGTCCAAGTCCAGGTCATAGCCACACCTCGAACAGATTGCAAGCTTTTCAGCACTCTCCGAAATTCCAGAATACGTAGACCAACTACCGCATTTGAAATTCCGCAGAGTCCTAACGGAAATTATTATATCCCCACCTGGCAAGCCCTGCGGGAGAATCTCGCCGGGGGCCTCATCTTTACTGAGCCGTCGCAAGTTGCGACTCTGGAGGCCGGATAGCATCCAAGTAATGGTAGCTTAGTGGTTCATCGCTATGCGATTGTGGCTGCCACGGCTAGACCCCTCTGGTATAATTTAAGGATTCCGGAGCCAAGGAGATATAAATGGCTACAACCACCGTCCCAGGAGTTAGCACCAACGTTCCCGAAGTCAAGAAGGCCGCGCCCGTTACGCTGACGCCCAGCGCGGTTGCCAAAGTGAAAGAGATCATGGGACAGCAGACTCCCGTGCCTGCCGGATTGCGCATCGGCGTGGTGGGTGGCGGCTGCTCTGGTTTCTCGTATTCCATGCAGTTCGAAAATGCCGCCGGCATGATGGACAAGACCTTCGAAATGGACGGGCTGAAGGTGTTCGTCGACGCCACTTCCGTGATGTATCTGAACGGATGCATGGTGGATTATGTGGAAACTCTGGAAGGCGCCGGCTTCAAGTTCGAGAATCCGAACGTGAAGAGCACTTGCGGCTGCGGCTCGTCGTTCAGCGTATAGATCGCAGCGTCTAGAGCGCATTTCTGAAGTTTTGCTGCAGGTAGAACGGCCTCATCTCAGGATGAGGCCGTTTTTTAGTGCTTATGGGATAGCACTGCTTACTGCGGCGACGAGCTCGAGGGCGGTTGCTGCGGCGTGCTTGGCCCACCGATCGAACTGGGGCTATTGTTGCGGGTGCCCGTTTCTCGCGTTCTTTGCGAGAAGTGGGGTTCCGCGAAAGCCAATCCCTCGCGGGATTCTCTTGCCCGCATCGACGCCTACGCCCCCATCACCAATCGCTTGCTAGCGGACGGCAAGATTGGGTCAAAACGTGAAATCGCCTGTTAGCGACAATTACAACGGCAAGCCGGAATCGATGTTAGTCAGAGCAACGGGAAAGGTAAGGGTTCTGGGCCCCGAGCGCAAGAATGCCAAGAGTCATCACGCACTTAGCGGCTGAATGCGACTGCGGGGCCGTTTCGCCGGACTTCTCAGGAGCGCTCCCCGCCTTTTCTCCCTCATCGCCCGCACGGATGGCCGTATTCGGCTGGGTCTCGTAGGCGTAGCCCGTCATTAGCACGTCGATGTCTTTCCCTTGAGAATTGTATTGCGCGTTCAGCCGTACCCAGCCGTAATGGGTGTCGCCCTTGATGGGAAACTTGATTCCAAGGTAAGAGGTTGGAGCACCCGCCCACGAGCCGCGGTAGTAGTCCCCATAGAGGGTCCAATTCACGATAAGAGCTATCTTGGAATCGAACACATCGGGAGAACCAATTCTCGAACCGGCCCTCATAGCAGCCGCGAATCCCAGATAGCTCCCCTGTTTGATGCCGCCCACTGGGCGAGGTACCGCCTGTAGTGAGTTCGAGCGAAACGTATTAATGCGGGGGATTTCCCGGACGACGACATCGGTGATTCCATCATTATTGAGGTCGATCAGCATCTTTCCGTTACGGCCGATCTGCTCGTGTGCGGGCGTGTAAACAATCTGTCCGTCTGCTGGCTGTGTGAGTGCCAGCACGGTTACTCCAGCCGCGCTAGCGGCGAGCGCATAGACGGTCAGATCGTGGTGCACGAACTGACGAAGCGTGACGGTTTTGCGGGCCGCGGCTGGTGGCATTGGGCGTTCTCCTCGCAAGCAGCGGCGATTATCCTCCTGCTACATCGCCCCGTCAATCGCCCACCGCAAATTGTTGAATCCCGATAGCACTCATCGCCCCGCTACCTTCCTCCTGTACCGACCCGAGGGCGTTCCCGAAGTTTCGCTGCGAAATAGAGCGGCCTCATCTCAGGGTGAGGCCGTTTGTTTTTCTTAAAGTGCCTATCGGATAGCACTGCTTACTGCGGCGACGAGCTTGAGGGCGGTTGCTGCGGCGCGCTTGGCCCACCGATCGAAGCAGGGCTATTGTTGCCAAATCCAGTTGGCTGCCCGAACGGACTGCTGTTGCCGTTCGTATTCGTGCTGCCCGGCTGTCCATTCAATGGCTGGCTGCCGGAGAGTTGCAGCGAAGGCTGGTACGGGGTCAAGATCAGCCCTCCGCGGTCGGTCGTGGGATCGTATACAAACTGCCACTCGTTGTACTTCTTCTTGTGATTGAACTCGCGAATCGTGTTGTCTTTGCTGAGGCTGGCGACACCTACAATCGGACCGCCGCCGAATACCTGGTTGTTTCCCTGACCACCCGTACCGCTCTGCGTCGAGCTGCCGTCCGAAGAAGCTCCGGTGCCGCTTTGCGATGCACCCGCTCCCGCCGGTTGATTCGTGCTGCTCCCACTCGATGCCCCACCAGTGGACGTTCCGGAGGAATTCGAGTTGCCGAAGCCGCTTCCAAACCCGCTGCTCGAACTGTTTCCGAAACTGCTGTTGTTTGAATTGCTTCCGAAGCTACTGCCCGAATTGCTTCCGAATCCGCTGGAACTGCCAAAGCTGGATGACTGCCCGAACCCTGAGCCCGATCCGCCAAACGCAGAATTGCCTGGGGAAGACCCGTTCATCTGCCCCACAGTATTCGCCCCGGTGATACCTCCGCCGCCAATGCCGGCACTCATCGATAGGCCAGGGTCGCCGTAGTGCAGCAGTTTGAAATCCTTCCCGGTCAAGGGGTCTTTGTAATGTTTGCGCAGGTAGCGCAGGTTGTTGGTGTTGTCCAGATCCTCGAGCCGCGTGGGATATCGCCCGAACTTTTTGTAGTAGTTACGAATGGAGCGCGAGTATTGCACTCCGCGATGGATCATTTCCTGTTCGCGCTCGCGCTGCAGGTCAAATTTAATCGGAACCATCACTGCCAGCGCGACGATGCCCATGAGCGCGACCATCAGAAGCAGATAGAGCAGAACATAGCCCTCCTGCCCGCGGCGGCGAAGCCGGGTTGGTGAGGGACGCGCTGCTGAGAAAAAAGCCATTGAAGTTCCGCAATTTCCGAACAAAATCAACTGGTAATTAGATGCCGGACAGGGCCTTAAAATCGCCAAATTACAAAATGCGCCTAGCCTTGCGTCAGCGGAATGCTTTGCGGCGGACCGCTGCCGACCACATCCTGAATATCCACTGAGGTGGGTGAGATTCGCACCACCTTGTAACGCCGGTCGATAATTTCGCCTTCGCCGGCAATGAAAACATCTTCACCCTTGGAAAGAAAAACTTTCTTCGGCTCCCCCGGCTGATTCGCGAAGCCGAAAAATTTCAGGGGAATCGGGGGTTGTGCCGCCGCAGCTGGTGGATGATACAGCCCGGGTTCGTTGGGGTTTGCCGTACCAGCGGTGAGCGGCTTGGGAATCTCTACCTCGGCCTGCGATACAAAAATATTTCTTCCCGACCCTTCATACTTGACCTGTTCCGTCGCGGCCAGCTGCTGCAGATGCAGCGTAGGATCGAGGCTCTGTGGCGCACGCTCTTTCTTGCCCGATCCAGACCCCGAGCCACGATGTGGGGTCGGACGCGTAAGAGCACTCTCCGGCGAGGCCACTGCTCCCCCGCTGGTCGCCGTAGATGCGATGGTGGACGACGGAATGAACTGGTAAGCGACCGCCAGTACAGCCACGAATCCCAGCACTCCGGCTAGAATCGTGTTCCTGCGATTTTCGGTTCCCAGTTTCACTAGGTTCCCGCCTTCAAATACGTTTCGAGCTTCATTTGCAGCTTGATCGGTCCAGTCTGCTCGCCGCCGAGTTCGACACTGCTGATGATAAAAAACATGTCATCGCGTTCCAGGGCATTGATGAACTTGGCCAAGGCAATGTAATTGCCGGAGAGATCTGCTTCCATCTCGACCGGCTGCAGATGGCCAATGTCCGCGTCTCCGGCCTTCTGTTTGATGGAATCGATCGTCACGCCATTCGCGCTCGCAAGCTTTCCCAGTTGAACAAAGATCTGCGAGTCCTGCCTGGGGAAACGTTGTTTGTAAAAATCCGTGATTTGCCGGCTTGCAGTGTTCACTTTTTCCGGCAGATTCGTCAACGGCTCTACCAGCCGCGTTTTGGTCTGCAGCTCGCTCCACAAGTGGTTGAGTTCCAGCCGCCGCGACTCGGTCGAGCCCACCAGCGGTGAAAGCAGGACGACAACCGTCACCACATCCACGGCTATCAGCACCGCCAGCACAGTCTTAATGCTTTTTCGGGTTTGACGTAAGTCTGGCATCAGAGCCCGCTCCGCTTGGGGGTCTCAGTTTTCGCGGCTGGTACGGGTTCTATCTCGGGAACGTACGTCGCGACAATGTTGAACCTAAACGGATCTCCATTGGTTGAGGGGCTGAAGGTCTCGTTCTCGATGTAGGTCTGGGCAAAGCGCCGCGAATCTTCCATGCGACGGGCCAGTTCGATCGCCCGATCGCGCGAATCGCCCGCAATCGACATCTTCAGCTTGAGTTGATTGTCCTCGTCCAGTTCCGGATGAATCGAAACTAGGTGAACCCGCGCCGGCATCACCTTTTCCAGATCTTCCAGCACCCGCGTCCAGGAAAATGACTTGCGCTCGATCAGTTCGTTGAGAAATTGCGACTGATCCCGCGTCGACCGATTTTCCGGCCGATTCAAGAATTGTTCGGCTTGCTGGCGCTTGAGGTCGCGCTGCGCGATACCGGCTTTCAACTCGGAGATCCGGGCATGGTCGCGCCGGGCCGCATACCACCCGGAGATCGTGGTCGCGACTAACGCCAGCGTCAGGATCGACACGGCAGCGAGGGCCGTTCCCCAACGCAACCAGAACTGCCGCGCATCTTCATACGGCTGACTGGCGAGATTGATATCGAGACGCATAATGTAAACCAGTTGTCAGTTGCCAGTGGTCAGCCGCCAGTAGGTTTAACTGGCAACGACAACTGGCGGCTGCCTCTAAGAAATCAACGCTCCTATCACTCCGGCCATTCTCCAGCGCGGTACCGAGCCTCCGGTGCTCACGCCCAACTGCGATGAATTGACCAGTTCCTGCACATCCGCGCCGGTTTGTGCGCGCAGCGCCGGCGCCGCGCTCCCTGTGTCAGACAAGCCGGCTACAAATATCTTTTCGATGTTCAGGTGATAGGTATCCTGAAAAAATACGACTGAGGGATAAACGTCCTCGGCCAGTTGCTCGCCCGTGATGGTGACGCCCCGCGTATTTTCCAGAGTGCGGAAAAGCTGCAACTGATCCGCGTTGAGGATCGCGATGCTGGTGGTCCTGGCATCCACTTTTACGACTAAAGTAGGCCGCTGCCCTTGGGCCGCGCCGAGCGCGGCCAGCATGGAAGGCAACAAGACTCCCGGGCTGAAACCCGCCTGCCGGAAGGCAGTTTCATAGTCCTCGAGTACGCTGGCCAGTGCGACCGCGGCCACCACGCGAACTCCGTCTCCGGTTTTCTGCGCATGGTAGGAAACTCTGGCTTTATCTACATCGAAGGGCAAGGATTTCTTCATGCGAAACCGCACCACACCGGCGGCTTCCTCGGAATCGGAAGGCAGGGTATCGAATTCGAGCAGCACCACCCGCACCGCCGCGTCCGGAACTACCGCAATCACGTCGTGCGATCGCCCGGCCACGCTGCTTAGGGTCTCGCGCACGGCCGCACTCACCGCCTCGCTCTGGCGCAAGTTGCCTTCCACCAGGTCCGGAACCACGCTGCCCGGCGCCAGTTCGCGGGCGGCACAGGCTTCCAGACTCCGGCCATCTACTCCGAGTCTGCCCACCAGCACGCGGTCGGCTGCAATTTCGCACGCCAGTTTCGGTTTTGCCGAAGTGTTTCCAGTACTCATTTTAAGCCGTTCACTCGCTTCAAAATTAAACTCTTCTACAATTCAAACGCCCTGCCGCTGGAAATGCAATAGCTGGAAGGGAACTACAAGACAGTGGCCAGTGGTCAGCGACCAGTGTTCGGAAAATCGGGTCAAACTGACCACTGGCCACTGCTTGTTACCGCATGGCCTCGATGAAGGTGACCTTATTGATCTCTTTCAACGTGGTCAGGCCGAGCCGAACTTTATCCAGCGCCGACTCACGCAGGAAACGCATGCCCTCGTCGCGCGCGGCGCGGCGGATTTCCGAGGTCGGCTTCTTGGCCAGAATCATCTCTCGGATGCGGTCGCTTAAATCCAGCAGTTCGTGAATCGCGGTTCGTCCGCGAAAGCCGGTCCCCGCGCATTCGATGCATCCCGGACCCTCATACAGCGGCACCTTTGACCACTGCGCCGGATCCAGTCCACTGGCCTCCAGCACGTCCGGCGGATAAGTTACCGGCGTCCTGCAGGACTCGCAGATCAAGCGCACCAGCCGCTGCGCCAGAATGCAATTCAGCGCCGAAACGAAGTTGTAAGGCTCGACCCCCATGTTCAGGAATCGTCCGATCACGTCAACCACGTTATTGGCGTGCACCGTCGTGAACACGAGGTGGCCGGTGAGCGCGGATTGAATCGCGATCTGCGCCGTCTCCGTGTCGCGGATTTCGCCGACCATGATTTTGTCCGGGTCGTGGCGCAAAATCGAGCGCAAGCCGCGGGCGAACGTCAATCCTTTTTTCTCGTTGACCGGAATCTGCGTGATGCCACGCAGCTGGTATTCGACCGGGTCTTCAATGGTGATGATCTTGTCTTCGTCGGTCTTGATCTCATTTACCGCGGCATACAGGGTTGTTGTTTTGCCGCTGCCCGTCGGCCCTGTGACCAGAACCATGCCGTAAGGTTCTTTAATGTAGCGGCGGAATTTGCGCAGATCGTCTTCGTCAAAACCAACCACATCGAGGGTGAGCGACTTAAACTTCTCGCTCATCGATTCTTTATCCAGCACGCGCAGCACGGCATCTTCGCCGTGAATCGACGGCATGATCGAAACCCGGAAGTCGATGGCGCGCCCGTTGTATTTCACCCGGAAGCGTCCGTCCTGCGGCACCCGGCGCTCGGAAATATCCAGCTCGCTCATCACCTTGACCCGCGAAATTACGGTGGAATGGTGTTCCTTGCCGATGGGCGGCATGGCTTGAGTCAGCACGCCGTCGATGCGGAACTTGATGACGACGGAGTCGTCCCGGGTTTCAATGTGAATATCGGAGGCGCGCCGCTGCAGCGCGGTGAAGATCGTCGTATCCACCAGCCGGATAATCGGGCTGGTATCGCCCGCCGCGGTCAGCTTGTCGATGGTCAGCGTCTCTTCGGCGCCCGTAGCTTCGTCTTCACGGATGATCTGGAAGCCTTCGCTGGCCTCTTCCAGAACGCGCTGCGACTGCTCCGTCTTCTTGAGAATGTCGCTGATCTGTTTCAGCGTCGCCACTTTGGTGACGATCCGCTTCTGCAGCAGCAAGCTGATCTCATCGATCATCATCAGTTGGCTGGGATCGGCAATCGCAATCGCCAGCTTGCCGTCGGCAGTCTCTTCCAGCGGCACGAAGTTGTAGCGGAACATCAGCTCCGGCGAAAATTTCTTGAACAGCTCATGGTGCAGCTGGAAGTCGGCGAGATCTACAAACTCGCAGCGATAGCGCCGCGCCACGTCCTGGGCGCGCTCTAGGTCGGTGATCGGATTCCCCGTCGTCACCACCTGCCCGCCGTTCTCGCCGTGTACGAAAAGTGATTTCTTCTCCGCCATCGCCATTTCTCACATCCCAGAAAACATTTGGCAATTTGGTAATTGAGTAATTTTGTAATTTGAGAACCCGCGTCCATCTGTGACGGGTTTAAATTACCCAATTACAAATTACCCAATTACTCAATCTTCTTTAGTGGACCCCCAGAGTAAAGATCGGCAAATAAAGCGAAATCAGCACTCCGCCCACAAATATCGCCATGATCATTAGAATCAGCGGCTCAATCAGCGCCATGGAGGCGTTTAAAGCCGTCTGCACATCTTCTTCGTAGAACTCCGCCACGGAATTCAGCATCGCCGGCAAAGCTCCCGTAGACTCGCCAACCTCAATCATTTCCACGGCCAGGTCGGGAAAAATATTCTGCTCTTCCAGACTGCTGGCCAGCCCTTGTCCTTCACGAACCCGCGTGCTCGCCCGCATTACGCCCTTCAAAATGCGCCGGCTGGTCATCGAAGTGCCCGCCGTTTCCATCGACGGCACCAACGGCAGCCCGCCTTGCAGCAGGGTTGAAAGCATCCGGGAAAACGTCGCCACCTGATGCTTCAGCCGAATGTCGCCCAGCAGCGGCAGGCTGAGAATGACCCGGTCGATCTGGTCGGCGCCGCGATCCGTCTTCTTCCACTGCCAGAAAACAAACACCGCCAAAGCCAATCCGCCGATCAGGAAGGGAAAATATTTCTGCGCATTCTCTCCCACCGCCAGCATGAACAGCGTAATGGCCGGCAGTTTCGCGTCCAGGCTCTCAAACAGCTCGGCAAACTTCGGTACGACATAGGTGAACAAAAACATCACCATGATCGTCACCACGGTCACCAGCAGCGTGGGATAGATCAGCGACACGAACAGCTTCTTGCGGAACGTCATCGCCAGCCGCTGAAAATTAATGTACCGGGTGAGCACCTCGTCGATGTTTCCGCTCTTCTCCCCCGCCATCAGCGTCGTCGTATAAATCTTCGGCACCATGCGGTGGGTGGCAAAGGCGTCGGAGAGCAGTTCTCCACCCTTGACCCGCTCCCGCACGTTCTCGAGAATCTGCTGCAGGTTGCGATCCCGCTGCCGCTTGATCAGCAAATCCAGCGAGTTGAGAATCGGCAGCCCGGCCTTGATCAGCGTGAGAAACTGCTGGTTAAACACCAGAAACGTACTCTGCTTCAGCTTGCGGCCGCGCCGCAGTGAAAACCCGCCAGAGAGTATCCCCTGCGGCTTCACCCAATAGACGAGATAGCCCTGCGAGGCAAAGCGGTCGCGCACCTCGGCCACCGAGTAGCCCTGTTCCACTTGCTGGTGCATTCGGCCCCGCTCGTCCGCGAGTTTTACGACAAATTCCGCCATTTAAGGTTGTTTTCGATTCCTGCCAGGCTGGCAACCCTCTCAACTCAGTTTAACATTCCCGCTTCTCATATCTACGTCTGTTCAACTCAACTTGCTACATTCCCAGTATCGCAAGTAACCATACTTTACTTTCAACTTTCAGGGTCCGCCCTCACCCTCCACCGTCTCCGTCCCCGCCGGCGGACGAAACTCAAATTTCCCATCCGGGATCGCGACATTCTCCTTCTGGTCGCTAAAGCTGTACTCGGTGGTGGACCCGTCCACTTCGTTGATTACAATCCGGGCAATCTGATGACCGGGTGTGATTTCCACCAAAATCTCGTTCACCCGGTCGGCCATAGCTTGCGGCACGCCCCGCAGCACCACGTCCCCCGCAGCCAGTGGAGCCACATCCGGAGCCAGCGACAGCCCCTGTAACTCCTTTTCCAGCTTGCTCTTACCTAGCAAGAAGGCAAGCGGAGAACGAAGGTCATCCAGCTTCCGCGCATCCGTCTTTCGTGCCTGCCGGTCGTCCGGAACGTAAAACCACGCATCTCTCCCATCGCTCACAAAGAGCTTCTCCCTGGGAGAACGGTACTCCCAACGCATCTTGCCAGGTTTTTTCAGCCCTGATTTAGACAGCCAAAGCGTCCCGGATTCCGTTCGCTCCATTCCCGCCCCGCGATACTCCTCGGTAAACTCCGCCTGCAGGGTGCGCAAGTGGTTGTAGTGCTCATCCACGGCTTGCGCGATGGAGTGGACGTCTTCCGTCACGGCGACAAGCGACGACGTAAGAGCGAGCAGAAGGACTGCAGCGGCCAACTTGATCATCACTCTTAAGATTCTACGTCAGGCCGTCATCCCGAAGCCCCGCGTTTTCATCAGTCGGGCGAGGGATCTCGCGCGCATTGCAACGGCCATCGGCAATCAACCGCATGCCTGATTCTCGATTGACCTGCGTTACGTAACGCCTTACGATCTGAAAGGAGTCTGACCGTCTGCCCAAGTCCGGGCCGACCGCATCAAGCTCAAGCGCCTGGAATTCGCTCAGAAACATTGCGAACGGACTTGATCTACACACCACCATGTGTAACAATCTACACATGGCCACCAATCTCGCTCTCGATGACAATCTGATCGAAGAGGCCCGTCGCGTTGGCAGGCACAAAACCAAGAAAGAAGCGGTCACGGCCGCTCTTGCGGAGTATGTGAAACGCCGCAAGCAGCTTCGCATGCTGGAGGCGTTCGGCTCAATCGATTTCGATCCGAAGTACGATTACAAAGCCGAGCGCCGCAGAACGCGATCCTGAGATGCTAGTTCTGGTCGACACGCCTATCTGGTCTTTGGCCCTGCGCCGGACGGTCAAGGACTTAAACTCCCGCGAGCAAATTCAAACGGCCGCCTTGCGAGAACTCATCCGCTCGGGGCGCGCTCAACTCGTGGGACCGGTCCGCCAGGAATTGCTTTCCGGTGTTCGCCAGCAAAAAACCTTTGAAGGACTACGGGAATACCTGCGTGCCTTCGACGAGCCAATCCTGGAGGTTGCGGATTACGAAGACGCTGCGCAAATTAACAACCGATGCAGATCGAGGGGCATCGCTGGATCGGCCATCGACTTCCTAATCTGCGCCATTGCTGCTCGTCGCAATTGGGCAATATTTACTGCCGATCAGGACTTCGCCCGCTACGCTAAAGCATTTCCCCTAAAACTTTACGAGGCGAATTGAGTCCCGGCCGGAATCGTGCGGCACCCATCAGATTCGATCCGCAAATTTTTTTAATCCAGATTAATCTGAAGCGTACACGGCGTACTGGTGCGTGCCGAAAATTTTTTTCATTGCGACGCTCTCGGCAACGACATGCTCCAGCAGCGGATTGTGATAGAACACATAAGCCCTTCGTGGATGCTCTTGCAAGCTCTGCTCCAGATTCGCGATCACGCGCCTCAATCCAAATTCCGGAAAGGGATTGAAGAGAAACAGCACGATCGGCTCAACTGGAAAAGCGAACTCGGTCGCGTCCGCGCAGATCGATTCGATCGCGAAACATTTCTGCGACTCGCTGTGATACTTGCTGAGGTTTTCCTGGGCCGCATAGTTCAGCGCAGGCAGAAGTTCCACGCCCACGATGTGCCGAAAAGGATAATCCGAAGCCATCAGCAGCGTCCGTCCCTTGCCCGATCCGAGGTCGATGAATATGAAGTCAGGAAAATCAAAGCGAGCTTTCGCCGACAGAGCCGCGATCATTTCGTGGAATAAGGCAGCTTCAGTCGGCTGATACGGCGAATGGAAAACTCCCAACAAGCGATCGCGCCAGCCCACCGCAGCGCTGGTGGTGTTGACGCGATAATCCCAATCGTACTCGGCATCGCCGTAACGCTGCCGGCGCCGCTCCGGAGTCGAGTCGCGAACAAATTCAAACAGCGCACTCAGCAGTTGCCGCGTGGCCGCAACGCGCCCGTCGCGCGCCGCAAGGTTTTTCCACCAACGCCATGCCGAGCGCGACACGCTGATCGTCTGCGGCGCGCAAGCGGCATCATGATTGCCATCCATGCTTCGCCATCATAAGCGATGGGCGATTACTGTGGTTGGCTGTCGAACTGCGGATGCGGTTTAAATCCTGGAGGAAGTCCCTTGGTGGCAAAGGGAAAATCGTCCGGCACGCGCACTTCGATGCGGCCTTCGGGTGACAGCTTGTAGGAATGTCCATCGGGATCGACCGGAATTCCGGGCAAGCTTTCTGCGGCCGCAAGTTCTGCGATGCTTGCGGGCAATCGTCCCGTGCGCTCGCCAAAGCGCGTTACAGCTTGCTGCAAATGCGTGACGTCTTCTTCCACTCGCAACGCGCGCAAATGTTCCACCGCATTCTGGCGAATGAGTTTGTCTTGCGTGTTCTGATAGGTTGCCGACCACATCATGCGCGCCGTATCAAACTCTCCCGCATGTTCCGCCATCTGCGCCGCCAGCAGCCGCAGGAACGGATGCGCGTTTGGCACCTTCGATCCGCGTTCGAACGCCGCGGCAGCTTGCTTGTAATCTTTAAGATTCATGTAATAGACGAAGCCCAGATCGTAGTAGAGCTTCCAGTTGTCGGGATTGTTCTGAATGCCGTATTCCATCAACTGGATGGCGCGCTCGGGTTGCCCGGCTCCGCCCGGAGGCGGCGGAGCCAGAAAGCTGGCTCCAAACTGATAAGCCACAATCAGCCGCGGATCGAGCTGCGTGGTGATCTCCAGCAAGGGATAGAGCAGGTTGTAGCTCAGTGCGTGGTTGTGGTGCCGTCCGCCGAAATACTGTACGGCGCGCGTCCAATAGATATCGGCGAGGAGGCCGTCGTAACCCAGACTGGCGCGCTTCAGCACTTTGGGTGAATTTAGATATAGAACTTCTTCAATGGTGGCTTGCGGACGAAGCTGATCGATGCGATGAAGCGTCACAGCACTGGCCGCCAGAGAAACGACAACACAGGCGCCGGCAACCAGCGAAACTTTGCGGCGCTGCTTCATTTCAAGTTCCGGTGCTCGAAAATGAGCACGGCTCCGCTGAGAGCCATCGTGGCGTAGAAAAGGGCGTACAGCGTGTTGTGCCAGATCAGTTGTGCCGCGACGGGCTGTTCATGAGCGATGGAGCTAATTACGTTGAGGGCGGAAAAATTCGGCACCAGGTAAGCCGCGCCGGTCACCAGCCAGCGGGTAAATCCGTGAGCCATGCCGGCGAAACCGCGCAGGTCCTCGGCGAAGCTGCCGATAACGAATAGGGAAAAGGCAAAGACGGCCGAGAGCAAGGGCGAAGAAAACGAAGAGAACAGAAGCGCCAGCGAGCAGATGATGAGGAATTCGAGAACGATGAAATATAAAGCTACCAGGACGAGCGCGTCGGCGCGTACGAATTTGTGAGAAACGTAAAACAACGCGGCAAAAACGCCGATGGCCATGAAGAAGGTGTTTACCACCAGCGTGCCGGCCAGGCCACAGAATTTTCCGACAATGAATTCCCAGCGGCGGACCGGACGAGACAGGACGGTGTAGAGCGTGCGCTTTTCAATTTCTTTGGAAACCAAACCGATACCGATGAATATGGCAATCACGATTCCGAACAAGGAAACCGCGGTAAGGCCCAGGTTAATGACGACCAGTTTTTCGATCTCGATGGAAATCTGGCCCACGAGGATCGCCGCTCCGGAGAGCAGAACAGCGAAGGCTATGAGGTTGTAGAGCACACGGTCCCGCACGGCTTCGCGAAAAGTGTTGGACGCAATGTGCGCGATGCGCGCTTTCATGCTGTTCTCCTGATAGATTGGGTCGTCATTTGCCTGAACCAGCCGTGGTTTCGGCGCGTTGCAGTTTTTCGACAAAATAGGCTTCGAGCGAAGTGCGCACGGGGGTGAGCGCGATCAAAGGCAGGCGCTCGCGGCGCAGAGCGTCGATGGCGGCGTCCTGCTGATTTTCGTCGATCACGGCCCGCACTGTATCTCCGGTGACGTGGCATTCGGCGCCCAGCGCCTTCATTGAGGCGGGCACATGCGTGCCTTGCCAGATCACTTCCACTTTGCCGTGCACGCTGGAGGTCAGATCGGCAACCGCGCCGATGCCGCGGAGTTCTCCCTGGTGGATGATCGCGACGCGGTCGCAGAGCGCTTCGGCATCGGACAGAATGTGAGTGGAGAAGAAAACGGTTTTGCCTTCGTGCTTGAGTTGTTCCATCAGGTCGCGCACTTCGCGCCTGCCCATGGGATCGAGGCCGGACATGGGTTCGTCGAAGAAAACGAGCTTGGGATCGTGCAGAATGGCTTGCGCGATTCCGACGCGCTGCAACATGCCTTTGGAAAATTTCCGCAACTGCACGCCCTTTACATCGGTCAGGCCGACGCGTTGCAACGTGCTTTCGACGCGCCGCGAGCGCTCCTTGCCGGGAACGCCCGAGAGTTGCGCGTAATAGTTCAGGAGTTCGTTGGCGGTGAGGTGATCGTAGAAATACGGCTGCTCGGGAAGGAAACCGATTTGCGCTTTCACTTCCGGGTCGGTCCAATCGCGGCCCAGAAGGCGCGCCGACCCGGAGGTAGGAAAGACCAATCCCATCAGAAGCTTCAAGGTTGTAGTTTTGCCGGCGCCGTTAGGGCCGAGGAAGCCGAAGATCTCGCCATCCTCCACCGTGAGATGCAGAGGACGGAGAGCACACTTCGGCCGCTTACGCCAGAAGCCTACGAAATAGGTTTTTTCCAAGCCAAGAATTTCAATCGCCGGCATGGCACTCCGAGAGAACGGAACAGATTGCTACCTAAAAAATTATATGAAACGCGGCAACATTTTTGTACCCGGTGGCAGGTTACGACGGTTACTACTTGTGTTGTGAGAGGTAAATACCTGGAACGCTCTTACGTCGTTGCCGTCGCACGCAGGAGCGATCAGGTTGCGAAAAGTCTCTAAGTGAGACACCGGTGCGAACACCGGAGCGAGCCGTGAGACAAGGATTCGCGGCTGAAGTTGCTCTTAACTCGCGGGCCTATGACGCGAAACAGATATGGTTTTCCGGCTAACACCAGTTTTCCGGCTACTAATTGTTCATCGGACCTAATCCCTGACAGGCGACATAGCTGCCGACGAGGGTAATGTTGCCGGGTGGTTGAAGGCGAATCACCATGTCCTCAAACGAGCAATAGGAACGGGTTCCCGTCAAACTGCTGAGGGGCGCGCCGGTTACGTAAAATTGGTTGTTGAAGAGACTTGCCCCGCTGGCCGACCCGGTGGCGGCAAAGCTGTAGCCGCTTTTGCCATTGCCCCCGTTATTGGTTGCCAGAGTGTTATCGATCAGGCAGGCTGTGGCAATGCTGGGTGTACATGGAGCTGCGCCACCTAGCGGTACCATTGTGGCCGGGAATCCGACGGTGTTGTAGGCTTCGAAATATGCCGCTTCGCCCACATTGATGTCATGGATGGAACCGGCGGCGGAAGAGTCGTTTGCGGACATGCGTGCCCGCAGTAAATTGGGAATCGCGATGGCGGCAATGATCAGAATGATCGCCACCACGATCAGCAGCTCGATAAGTGAGAAACCCTTATGTTTTTTCATGGAGTGCTCTTCCTCCCTCTCAGGCCGTCCGAGGCCGCTTCCGTGCCCGAAATAGAAGGAGACCTACGGTTTTAGTGGCACGTGGAGGACCAAATAGGCGGAACGGTGTACGTCCGTCACAATGCGCTGAAGCACGTTGTTTTCAGCCGGGTGCGGGCTACTGCCGTTCCTTCAGGGCGCAGGGAGCAGCTTTTTGAGGGCTCCGCGTCCGCCGCCTTGACAAATCCTGTCAGCACGACCCGTAGGCCAAAGCAATACTCGAACGAAGAACCGCGAAGTTGCGCCCGCGACGCAGGTTGTGAAACCGACTCGGGCCCGCTCCGCAGGGGCGGACGGGCCTGATAGGCGCGGACAGTGTCGCATCCCGTCCGGCTTTCGTAACAAAATCTCCCCTTCGGTATTTTGCACAGGCTACGGTGGTATCCATTGGATGACAGGCTGGCCTCGCCCCGCGTCATCGGCGGCCCGCGGGATTAGACCTCGGAAATGTGGGGCTAGGTTCCGCACGGGGCCTGGCGATTAAGAGCCGGAAGCGGGCGGTTGGGAGGGGATTAAAATGACATGGCCAGGCAACTGGGTGGGCTGCAATGCCGCCGGGATCGTGGGATTTGACCTAAGCGAGGGCGCAAACGTCGGGACGTCAATGGAGGGCTTCAATTCCGACGCGTCGACCGCCCTCAGCCCCAATGCGACGCAAGGACGGGCGATTCCGGTGGCCGGGGCCAGTCTTAGCACGAGCGGTGGAATTATAGACCAGTCGCCTAACGTGACGACCGGCATCCTGCAGGACTGGTTTGCCAAGCTCACGATAGCTGGAACAACCTCCTCCCGCTACTGGATCGGCCTGTCGGATGCTGGCATCTATGCCGCGTCGTCGGTGATGAACTCTGACAGCCCGTCCGCCAATATAGTCGGCTTCAGATTCGCGACAGACGTCGATACGAACGTCCAGGCCGTATGCCAGACAAGCTCGTCCTTGCAGACTGTCGTCGATACCGGAGTCGCCCCGACTACATCTACGCCGCAGGTCTTCGAGATTGTGCCTGGAGGCGGCGGAGTAGAGTTCTATATTGACGACACCCTCGTAGCTACTATCACTACTAACGTCCCGGCGGACACGGTCGCCATGAACAGCATTGTGTGTCTGGACGGCTATGGCAGCGGCTCCACAAATTTCCAATTCAACTTTTACTATTTCTACATGCAACTGGCACCCTAGTGGGCGGAGCAACGAGGCGGCTGGGGCGGGGAAACGATGGCTTGCCCCGCCGAGGGACGGGTGGCCGCCACCATCGGGAGGCAAAAAAACAAAAGGCAGCGAACTTGCGTTCGCTGCCCTCTGGTTTTCTTACCCTTACCCGAATACTTGGCCTATGCTACTAGTTGGCCATCGGGAGGAATGCNNGCGCTGAGGACCACGGCTTGGGTGTAGAACTCGATCGGTATGGCGGAACCACCAGGCGTGTTCGGCACAGCGGTGAAGCTGTAACCGCTCTTACCAGCGCCAGCCGGCGTACCGTTGGTCGCCAGGTTCTGGTCGATCAAGCAACCAGTGGCCACAGCGGGGGTGCAAGGAGCAGCGCCGCCGAGTGCAGCCAGGTTGGCGGCATAGCCGATGGTCGGATAAGCAGCGAAATAGCCGATTTCGCCGGTGACGATGGTACGCTCGGAAGCGGCCGCAGACGAATCGTTGGCTGCCATACGGGCGCGCATCAGGTTAGGAATAGCGATAGCTGCAATGATCAGGATGATTGCCACCACGATCAGCAGCTCAATTAGTGAGAAACCCTTCTGTTGTTTCCGCATCTCGATTTTTCCCCTCGTTTTTGAACTTTCGTTGATTTCGTTTCTGAGTCACGAATGACGCAGTCGGACATGATGATGGCACTTGCCGGGCCAAAAGTGATAGTTACCTTGGTTCCGGGGAGAATTCCATAATCGCCTTATTTTCAATACCCAGCCAAACTCCAGGTCTTATTCTACGGTGAACCGATCCCCGTTCCATGCCAAAATGCGGCGTGACCGCTGACAATTCGTGTCAGTCTGGTACGGGCAGTTCCCATTTTAGAACGGCGATGGAATCCGCGCTTGCGTGAAAAACCGCTTGCATCGCCGCTTTTGGGGGCGAGGTTGGCCGCGCAGGCAGGTTGGCGGCTGCCGTAGAATGTTCTTCCTGAACCTAATCTTTATCTTTTTTATCTTTCCTGAACCTGCAGCGCGAGAGGTTATGGGCAAACCGTATGGGCACTTCGTCCAGGGGCCGTATTTCGATTGATTCCGATGTGGCGCGGGCGTGGACGCTGCCCTCGCATCTTTATACCGAGGCGGATGCTTTCGCGGAGGAGAAGGAGAAGATCTTTGCGCGAAGCTGGCAAGTGGTGGGGCATCACGACCAGGCGGCGAATGGGGGCGACTACTTCACGGCGGAGCTGGCAGGCGAACCTTTGCTGATGGTGCGCGGCAGCGACGGAAAGCTGCGCGGATTTTATAACGTATGCCGGCACCGCGGGGGACCGCCGGCGGAAGGATGCGGCTCGCGAAAACTGTTTCGCTGCGGTTATCACGGCTGGACTTACGATCTGCAGGGCGCGCTGATCAGCGCAACGGAGATGGAAGGCGTCGAGGGTTTCCGCGCCGAGGATTTTGCGTTGGCGCCGGTGCGCGCCGAGGAATGGTTCAACTTCATCTTCGTCAACCTCGATGGCGACGCGCAGCCTCTGCGGGAGAGTCTGGGCAAGCTGGCAGGGCAAGTGGAGAAGTTTGCTTTTTCCGGGATGAAGCGGTGCGAACGCCGGACCTACGAGATGGAGTGCAACTGGAAGACTTATGTGGACAACTATCTGGAGGGCTACCACTTGCCGAGCGTGCATCCCGGGCTGAATCGGGAGCTCGATTACCAGGCATACGTGATTGAGCCTTATGCCGGGCACGTGCGGCAATCGAGTCCAATTCGCGGGGCGCAGCCGGGGGATACGACGGCGCGGCGTTATGCGGAAGCGGGCGAGGATCTTACGGCGGATTATTTCTGGATATTTCCGAACTGGATGCTGAACTGTTATCCCGACAACATTTCATTGAATATTGTGCTGCCGCTCGGGCCGGAGCGATCGGTGGCCATCTTCGAGTGGTACTTGCCGGAGGAGCAACATGGGAGCGCGGCGGCCCGGGCTTCGGTGGAATTCAGCGAGCAAATCCAGAGGGAGGATGTCGGCATCTGCGAACGAGTGCAAAAGAATCTGCGATCGCGGAGTTACTCGCGGGGACGGTTCAGCGTGAAGCAGGAAAAAGGCGTACACGCGTTTCACCGGATGTATGCGGAGTGGATGATGAAGGATTAACCGCCGAGAACGCCGAGCGCGCCGAGGAAGTAAGGCAATTGAATTTAGGGATACCCCAGGTTTTCTCGGCGATCTTGGCGGGCTCGGCGGTTAGAGGGTTTCCGCCTTAATCAGCAGGCAGGTTACGTCATCGTGCTGTGGCGTTGTGCCGACGAACAAGTCCACTTCCGCCATCATTCGAGTGAGCATTTCTTGTGGCGTGCTTGCTGCGCCCGCCGCGATTACGCCTAGCAGGCGGGGTTCGCCGTACTCTTCCTGGCGCGCGTTCTCGGCCTCGACTAATCCGTCAGTAAAGACGATCAGCCAATCGCCGGGCGCGAGCGCCACGCTGGCCGATTCATACCTGGCGTCGGGCTGAATGCCGAGAGGCAATCCGCCGACATCGAGACGCTCGATCAATCCTGTGCTGCGGCGGAGGATTGGATTGTTATGGCCGGCATTGATGTAGGTGAAGATACGGCGGGCGGCGTCGTACTCCGAAAGAAAGGCGGTGGTGAAGCGCAGTCCGCCCTGGCTGTTCGAACAAGCGTACCGGTTCATATTGGCGACCAGTTCGGGCAGAGCTACCTGAGCGGTGGAAAGCGTTTTGAGGCTGGCCTGAAAAGTAGCCATCAGCATGGCCGCGGGAATGCTTTTGCCGGCCACGTCGGCCACGGCGAATACTACACGATTCTCTTCGTTGGTTTTGCCGGGGCGCGGAAACACGTCGTAGTAGTCTCCGGCGACGGTGTTGGCGGGGCGCGTGGCGTAGGCGACGGCGAGTCCGGGAATTTGCGGTGGAGCGCCCGGCAGAAGCCAGGTCTGGATCTCGCGGGCAATTTGCAAATCGCGCTTCATGACGACGCGGTCGGCGATCTCCAGCATGAGCAACAGAAACATCAGCAGGCCGCCCCAGAAATGGAAGTCGAATTCAAGGACGTGCAACTCGTGGTCGCCACCGCGATAACTGAAACCGCCGCCGGGGAAGACCAGCATGATGAGCGCAAACAGCAGGAGCACGCGGCGCGCGGGCGAAAGCTTTTCGAGAACGGCCCAGAAAAATTCCTTGACGATGTGCAGGCGGCGGCCGCGCTGGGTGAGGTCGTCGGGAGTGTTGGCGGCGACGTCGCGGGAATAGAGCCGGTAACTGGCGCGGGCTTCCGTTTCAAACTGCGACCAGAGCTGAGTAAGCTCCAGACCTTCGGTGACTCTCCGCCAGAATTGGTGCAGGCGCACTCCGAGTGGAGGGCGCTGCGTGGAGGCGGGTGGGAGAGCGGTCGCCATAAGAGAGTGATTATAGAGGAAGGAAAATCAGTGGGCAGTGGAGAGTGGTCGGTGATCGGTGGTCGGTGAAACCACTAAGGAGCAAATTCTGGCCACTGACCACTGACCACTGCTTTTAGAACAGGGACAGTTGTTCGTCCAAATGCTCCAGCGGCCATTTGTCGGCGTACGTTGCTGCGCGCGGGTCGGCGCGTTGGATGCCGTATTTCTGGCGGAAGCGCGCAATAAGTTGCGCCACCCGCTTGCCATAGGAGGGCGGCAAGAACGAGCGGTCCTGATAACGTTGGCGGTAGTTCTCGACCAAGTGCGGGAAGTTCAGTTCGAGAAAAGGAAGAAAAACCGCTGCCGAACATGGTTTCAGGAAAAGTGGGTTGGCGAAGATGTGGCGCGCACCGGCTGCGGCAGCCTCTCGCACTAAAGCCTCAAGATCCGCGGGAGAATCGGTGATG
Organism: Acidobacteriaceae bacterium; assembly: GCA_003164855.1. Taxonomy (GTDB): domain Bacteria; phylum Acidobacteriota; class Terriglobia; order Terriglobales; family Acidobacteriaceae; genus Sulfotelmatobacter. The sequence goes on along the minus strand of PLUI01000200.1, from coordinate 10,969 downwards.
CCAGGCAGGACGGGGGAACAACTGACGCCTGTATTGATTCCGGCCTGGCTAAGCGTGCGAAGCGCTTCGAGACGTAAATCGGGACGAGGCGCGCGCGGCTCCAGAATCCGTGCCAGGTCTACGTTTAAGGTGGTCACGGTGATATGGATCGACAGTGCATTATTGCGCGAGATGTCGCGCAAGAGATCCAGATCGCGAACGATGAGATTGGATTTGGTGACAAGGCCCAGCTCGAATCCGCGGTGGCGAGCGAACTCCTCGAGAATTCCGCGCGTAACCTCATAGCGTCGCTCCGCCGGCTGATAAGGATCGGTGGCGGTTCCGAGTGAAATTGATTCCCGGGGCTTGACGCGACGCAAGTCGCGCCGCAATAAATCCGCAGTGTGCTGCTTGACGTAGATTTTCTGCTCGAACTCCGCGCCGTCGCGCATTTCCATGAATTCGTGAGTGTAGCGGGCATAGCAGTATTTGCAGGCGAACTCACAGCCGCGATAGGGATTAATCGTCCAGGTAAAAGGCATGCGGACGCCGGTACAGCGGTTTAGCAGGGAACGCGCGGGCAGGGTGAAGTATTCAACGTTGTGACCTTCGCGCAGAGATTCGCCTTCCGCCGCGAGGCGGGCAATGCCGACGAGCGGGGACTTCTGCGGAAGCGGGAAGAGCGGGGAGGAACTCATAATTCGCCTTTTGTTCGCCTATGGTATTCCTTGATGGAGCCGCGGTCAAGAGGAATGTCAGCAATGGGCTGCGAAAAGCCCCGGCAAAATGGTTACCAGGACACGTTACTGCCGGTGACTGAGGGAGGATTACCAGCAAGCGGAGTGAAATCGGCATTTCTTCTTAAGTGTGAAAAGTTTTTCATTGCGGGCGAATTCATAAGAGGGAAGTCGTACATTCCTCGACCGCGGGGGATGGTTGTTCCGCTGCACCTATGGGGAGTAGCGGGATTCTTACGAGAAATCTCACTCAGCGCAGGGCTCCGGTGGAATCCGGAACAAGTTCGCTGAGGCGGTTACCAAACGAATAAGGTAACCAGTTTTGATTTCCGTAATGCCGCGTTCAGTTTTGAAAGATCACCGAATACGACAGACAAGCAGACTGATCGGTTCGGCTGGAGGCTAACAAATGCGTCGTCTTCGTCTTGCTGTGCCGTTCCTGGTTGCTACAGTCGTGCTGTGTTTGTGTACAGGGTCGGCTCTGGCCAATTCAACAGTTAATATGCAACTCACCAGCGTCGGTGGCAACAACGCTGGAGGAGTGTATACGTATCCTTACTATTTTTCGATCAACGGGGCCACACCGGTGGCGCTGATCTGCGACAGTTACGACAATGAAGTGATCATCGGCGAAACCTGGAAGGCCACGGTGAGCAGCTTGCTCAGCGGCAAGGGGCTGTTCGGCAACCAGTTACTCGATTACAAAGCCGCCGGCCTGATCTTCAAGAGCATCCTGAGCGGCACGCTGAGCGCCAATGTCGGCAATTACGCGATCTGGGGATTGTTCTCAACGAACGCGCAAAACAGTGCATACTTCCAGAGCAGCGGAGCGGGGACGATTGACACGCAATATCTGGCACTGGCAAGCACGGCCAAGAACAGCGCGTTTAATGGACTGGTCCTCTATACGCCCATCGCCGGAACGCAAAGCTGGGGCGGCACGGCGCAGGAATATATTGGATACTCGCCGGTACCTGAGCCGGGATCTCTAGCTCTGTTCGGCACCGGGCTACTGTCGCTGTCTGGACTGATTCGGCGCAAGCTAGCGAAAGGCTGACCGCAAAGTTCAAAGATCAAAGATCGGCATCCGGCATCTCGTGCTGGATGCCGGTTTTTATGGCTGGGCGGCGGGCTTTTCGGCTGGCTTGTCAAACAATTTAGGATCGACCGCGGGATTGAACTCCAGCGCCGTGTATTCTGCCGTACTCGAATCCTGACCATCCTGTTTGTTGTGGCGCACCATAGGAAGAGTGAGGCCGCTTACCGGCTTCCAATCGTCCATGTCAGTCTCACCCTGCGCGGGGCCATGCTGCCCGATCGTTCTGTAGGTCTCCTTTAGAATGTGGCCGGTTTGCGGGTCGACGAACCAACGGATCGCGGTACCGGCGGCGTTCACGTCTACGATGCGAGCCTCAGTGCCGCCCACCTTTTCGGTTTCTCCGGCGCGAAAGAAAAAGTTGGGATCATTGGCGTGCGCGGCGATGAAAACCGGGTCGCGCTTGATCTGTTCGAGGGTTTCGGTTTTCCGCGCCTCCGGCCAATTTTGCACTTGCCCGTTTGGAAGGTCGAGGAAAGCTGCGTCCGGCGTGACGACGATGGTTATTGTTCCATTGGGAGTTTGCATTTCCGCGTGCAGATGATCCGGAAAAACGATGATGCTCTCCATCTGCACGGGGAAGTCACCTTGCGGCGTCTTTTGGGTGAGAGTGATCTTTGCCTTGATGGATTTGATCGTAGCTAATTTCGCCTCGCCTCCGATCGCGGCGACCACTTTTGCCGCCATGGCCTTGCCTGCGTCATTCGACGCGGTTGCTTTGGGATTTTCCTCTTCTTTTGCTCCCGGCGGCGGAGGGATGGCGATATCGATTTCTTTCACGGCGCCGAGTGACGAGAGCGGCTTGTCGAACTCTTTCGTGTTGCCGACAACCAGCACCGCCAGTTGATCGCGATGCACGTACTTTGCGGCGACGCGATTCACGTCCGCCGCCGTTACTTTTTGGATCTCGGCGGGAAGCTTGTCCAGCCAGTCTGCGGGGTATCCATAGAACTCGTAGGTCATGCGTTCGGCGAGGACTTTGTCGGGCGAATCGAGACGGAAGATGAAGGCGTTGAGGATGGCGTCTTTGGCCTGCTTGATTTCATCGTCTGAAATGGGCTTGCTGGCCAAATCGTCGATGTCTTCATCGAGCGCCTGGATGGACTCGATTGTGCTCTGGCTCTTGGTGCCCGCCACGAATTGCAGAACGCCGGGGTGGCCGAAGTTTGTGCCGATGCCGCCGCCGACGTTGTAGGCCAGGCCGCGCCTGGTGCGGATGTCGTTGAACAGACGCGAGGAGAATCCGCCGCCGAACGCCTCATTGAAAACCGAGATGGCGTAATAGTCCGGGTTGTTGCGCGTGGTGCCGAGAGTCACCATGTGAATGCTGCTTTGGTTTACATCTTCTTTTGGGATGAGGTAGTAGCCGGGCGTGGCAGGATGGAACGCAATTTTATCTTTTGGAAGATTGGCGCCTTTAGGCCATGACTCGAAAGCGGCGCGGAGCTTGGCTTCCAGAGCGGCGGCGTCGAAGTCGCCGCTTATACCAAGGATGATGTTATTGGGATGCACGTAAGTCTTGTGCCAGTCGAGCAAATCCTGGCGAGTGATGGCTGCGATGGTGGAATATTCGGGCTCGCGCGCGTAGGGATTGTCGGCTCCGTATGCCAGCTTGGCGGATTCGCGCCCGGCAATCTCTCCGATTTCATCGTTGCGCCGGGAAATGCTGTCATCGGCCTGCTTCTGCGCCAGATCGAGTTTGTCGGCGCGGAATTCCGGATTTTGCAGCAGATCGACGAAGACTTTGAAGACATCGTCGAAATCGCCCTTCAGGCATGACAAGCTGATGGTGGTTGAGTCCGGACCGCCGCCGGTTTCCACTTTCGCGGCGCGTATTTCCAGAAAGTCGTCGAGCTGATCTCCGGTTTGCGTGCTGGTTCCGCCGGTGCGCCAGACTTCGCCAAAGGTATCTACCAATCCCACCTTGGCGGCGGGTTCGTTGCTCGATCCGCCGCGAATGCGGGCGGTGCCGCTGATCAGCGGCAGTTCGTGATCTTCCTGGAGGAAGATCACCATGCCGTTCGAGAGTTCAATGCGCTTGGGCTGCGGGGGGTGAAAAGCCGGTAGAGTGGGAATGGGGATCTGCTTCCAATTGGTTGCCTGCGACGCGGCCCTGGGAACCGACAGGAACGTCGCCGCGGCGAGCAAGATCGATACGGTCGTCGATGCGGTCATCGATGCGATCATCGATATGATCGATGAAAAATTGCTGCGCTTAATGGTCATCATCGTTCTCATTCTCATTCCGCACCTCCGTCATCAGGCGAGCCTTGATGGCGTGATCCCTGCTCATCGCCTTGTGCCGCGCCCTTGCTGGTTTCGATCACGCCTACGGTGCGGTTCGTGTCGTTGAAAGTTTCGTTGGCCACGCGCCGGATGTCCGCCTTCGTCACCTTGTCGATGCGGTCGACCGAGCGAAACAACTCGCGCCAGTCACCATAGCGAGTCTGGTAGGTGGCGAGCTGAGTCGCCAGTCCCTCATTGTCTCCCAGGCTGCGGATAAGGTTGGCCTTGCTGCGAGTCTTGATCATCTTTAACTCGTCGTCGCTGATGTCTTCTTTTTTCAGCCGATCGATCTCAACATGGATGGCGTCGGCCACCTCTTGTGTAGTGTGCCCGGGCAGCGGGAATGCGTAGAAGGCGAACAGGTGCGGATATTTCGTGCCGGGCAGACCGCTGAAGCCGGCGGAGAACGAAGCGATCTTTTTATCGCGCACCAGAGCGCGGTAGAGGCGAGAGGTGCGGCCTTCCGACATCAAATCGGTGATTGCGTCATACACCGCATCGTCTTTGCTTTTGTAGTCAGGCCGGTGATAGCCCTCGAGATACAGAGGCTGCGACTGCTCCATCAGCGTGACCTTGCGCTCGGAATTCTGCGGAGGCTCGGTGGTGGTGGTCTCGTCGGGCTTGTGGCTCGCGGGAAGGCGGTCGAAATATTTCTCGAGCACAGGCATGACTCGCGCAGCCTTCACATCGCCGGCCACCGCGACCACTATGTTTGCGGGCACGTAGTATGTGTCGAAGAACTTCTTCGCGTCGCTAGCCGAAAAAGTATTCAAGTCAGACATCCAGCCGATGGTTGGCCGGTGATAGGGATGGGCCTCGAAGGCTGCGGCGTCAAACTGTTCGAGCAAGCGGCCGATGGGGTTGCTATCCGTGCGCAATCGGCGCTCTTCGATCACAACGTTGCGCTCTTTATAAAATTCTCGCATTACGGGATGAAGAAAACGATCAGACTCGAGATACGCCCACAGTTCCAGGCGATTCGAAGGCAACGAGTAGTGATAGTCGGTTTCATCGTAATCGGTGGAGGCGTTGAGATCCTGGCCGCCGCTCTGCTCGACGATCTTGCCGAACTGGTTCGGCACTACATATTTGTCGGCCGCGACGATGGCGTCTTTCCATGCCTTTTCCAGTTCCTTCAACTTGGCCTCATCGCGTCCTACTTCTTTGTCACGTTCCCGGATGTAGGCGGCATAGGCGGTCTCCACTTTTTCGAGCGCCGGCTTCTCGGCCGCGTAGTCGGTAGTGCCGATCTTATCCGTGCCCTTGAAAGCCATGTGTTCGAACATATGGGCCAGGCCGGTCTGGCGCATGGGGTCTTGCGCGGAGCCAGCATCCACCAGGGTAAAGAATGAGAACACCGGCGCTTCCGGCCGCTCGCAAATGAGGAGGGTCAGGCCGTTTGGGAGATGTTTTACCGTGATGCGCTTCTCAAAGGACGCGACATCCTGAGCAGCGGCGAGCGCTGTGAGCAGCAAGACAATAGCAAGGGGCCTGAATATGCGGTGTTTCATCGGACCTCCAAAGGATCGAACGTACTGGCATGGACAGCCGTGTTTGGACAACCGTGTTTAGACGGACATATTTGACAGACGTGAAGGGCAGAAGTTCTGAAATTACGTGGCGGGATGGGAAGTTGTCAAACCGGCCGGGCGGGTCGTTGGCCCCGAGGCGTAAGGAGAGCGCCGTATTTTGCGTTGGCCGCCGTTTGAGGCACAATGCCTGCTGGAGCGTGCGCGATGGATTCGACGATTGAGGTTCAAGGCAAGCAACTCAAGCTGTCGAACCTGGAGAAGGTTCTTTATCCGGCGACGGGATTTACCAAGCAGCAGGTCATCGACTATTACGTGAGGATTGCGCCGGCGATGCTGCCGCATTTGGCTGGCCGGGCGCTTACGCGCAAGCGTTATCCCAATGGCGTGGACGAAGAATTTTTTTACGAGAAGAATGCGCCGCAGCACCGTCCCGACTGGGTGAAGACTGCTCCGATCTGGAGCGAGGGAAACCATCGAACGGTGCATTACATTTTGGCCGACGACTTGCCGACGCTGGTATGGCTGGCAAATCTCGCGGCGATCGAACTGCACCCGTCACTGGCTCTGGCGAAAGATATTACTTGCCCCACCATGATGGTCTTCGATCTTGATCCTGGACCGCCGGCTGACATTGTGCAGTGCTGCCAAGTGGGGATATGGCTGCGGGAAATCTTCGATCATTTCGAGCTGCAAAGCTTCCCGAAAACTTCGGGCTCCAAAGGACTGCAGATTTACGTTCCTCTGAACACTCCCACAAAGTACGAATCGACCAAGACTTTCGCGCACGCCCTGGCCCAGTTGCTCGAACATGATCACCCGGAGATGGTCGTGTCGGATATGAAGAAGAACATTCGAGCCGGAAAGGTTTTTGTCGATTGGAGCCAGAATGACGAACACAAAACCACGATAGCCGTGTACTCGTTGCGGGCGCGCGAACATCCGACGGCGTCGACGCCGGTGACGTGGGATGAAGTCGAGCGCGTGCTCCGAAAAAAGGATGCCAAGATGCTTGTGTTTGAGGCGCGGCAAACGGTTTCGCGCGTGGAGAAATTTGGCGACTTGTTCGCTCCGGTTTTGGAATTGAAACAACGGTTGCCAGATCTCAAGACCGAGGCAAGCGGCCACGTAGCGGAAGTGGACGAGCCCATCTCGATCGCGGCTCAGGCAGAAGAAGAAGAGCCTACGAAAGCTCGGGGCCGCTCCGTGAAAAAGACGGCAAAGCCTGTGACTCGCAAGGTGGGGCGCAAGGTATAATCCCGTGCGCTGCGAATTTTGCTTTGAGACTTTACCATGCCTCAACTTTTTGTCGGGACCTCGGGATGGGCTTATCCAAGTTGGAAGCCCGACTTCTATCCAGCCAAACTGGCGCAGAAAAAGTTTCTTGGCCACTACGCGACGCAGCTCAATACGGTCGAAGTTAACTTCACTTTCAGGCAACTGGTAAAAGAAACGACGATCCAGAACTGGATCGAGCAAACTCCGGCTTCGTTTCGCTTCGGCGTGAAAGCACATCAGGTGATCACGCACCTCAAGCGGCTCAAGGGGACGGAAGAATTCCTGCCGCGTTTCCTGGCGACGATTGAGCCTTTGGCCCGCGCCGGCAAGCTTGGTCCCGTGCTCTTCCAGTTGCCGCCGAATTTGAAGGCGGATGCTGCGCTGCTCAAGGATTTTATAGCGCTTCTTCCGCGGAGTTTGCTGGCGGCATTTGAATTCCGCAATGAGTCATGGTTTAGCGATTCGACGTGGGAACTGCTGAAGTCACGCGGAACTGCGCTGTGCGTGGCGGAGACGGAAGAGCGCACCACTCCGGACGTAGTCACAGGTGCGTTTGTGTATTACAGATTTCGCAAGCCCACCTATACGGACGAGGAGCGGAGCGGCATGGTTACACGGATTAGGGAACACATGGCTGCAGGCCGCGACGTCTTCGCATATTTCAAGCACGAAGAAACGCCGGAGGGAGCGCTGTATGCGGTGAATCTGCTGCGCGACTTAGTAGGGTAGGTTTCTATTGGCAATACCCTCTGGCATCCGCNNTTTCCAGCTTCCTCGATTACTTGAAAATCGAGAAGGGACTAGCAGCACTTTCGATCAGCGCATACTCCACCGACATTTGCCAGTTTTGCGACTTCCTGGAAAAACGCAAGCGGGTGCTGCTGACCGCTCGGCGTACTGACGTGCGCGAATTCCTTGAGCAGCTTTTTTCAAATCAAGTCGATGGGCGCAGCGTGGGACGAAAGCTCTCGGCGCTGCGGCATCTTTACCGCTATCTTCTGCTCGATAAGAAAATCGAGCACGATCCCACGCTGGATATCGATTCGCCGAGGCAATGGAAGGTACTGCCGAAGGCGCTGGCGCGCGATGAAATGGAAGCGACCCTGGCTGCTCCGCTCAGTCGCCATAGCAATTCAGGGCGCAACACGAAGCTGGCACAGGCGCTGGCGCACCGCGATTGCGCCATGCTGGAAGTGTTCTATGCGGGGGCTCTGCGGGTTTCGGAGATCGTCAACGCCAAGCTTGAAGATCTCAAGCTCGAGGCTGGATACATGCTGGTGCGCGGCAAGGGCGACAAAGAACGCGTAGTGCCGCTGGGAAGATCGGCACAAGAAGCGCTGAGCGAGTATCTGAAGCAGGGGCGTGGAGATTTGACGGCAGGGAAGCGAAGTGGAGCAGTCTCCATTAGCAATTCACCGCTGCTGTTTATCGCACGTGGCGGACGCAAGCTGACGCGGCAGCGAATTTGGCAGATGGTGCGGGCGGCCTCGGCCGGCTCCGGGCGCGCTGCATCTCCGCACATGCTGCGCCATTCCTGCGCCACCCACATGGTGGAGAACGGCGCCGATCTGCGCACGGTGCAGACCATCCTGGGCCATGCGGATATTTCGACGACGCAGGTCTACACACATTTGGCGCTGGATCGATTGAGAACGGTGTATCAGAAGCATCATCCCAGGGCGAAGGCAAGATGAAAATGTTGCTAGGGTGATTTTTAAATTTCATGGCTGAGAACACGAAAGGCATCGTTGCCAGGGCTGTCGCTGACTTCCTGCGCCATTTGCGGGAGCGCAACGCGTCTCCTCACACCGTCAAGGCTTACAAACAGGATCTGACACTCTTTGCAGCCTATGCGGGTTCGCGGGGATGGAAACAGATTGACCATATCGCTGTGCGGGGATTCCTTTCGCAGCTTTACGACAAGGGTTTGAGCAAGACTTCAGTGGCGCGCACTCTTGCGGCCGTACGCTCTCTTTATCGCTGGCTGGCTCGTGAAGGCGTGGTGGAGCAGAATCCGGCGAAGCTGGTGGCCACTCCGAAGCTGCCTAAGAAACTTCCCCGCGTCCCGACGATTGAGGAAATGAACGCGGTGATCGACGGTGAAATGCCTGAGGTCGCGGCTTTCCCCGAACGCGACCGGCTCATGCTGGAAATGCTTTACGGATGCGGCATACGGAATTCGGAGTTGACCGGGATCAACCTCGACGATATTCGGCTGAGCGCGGAAGCCATTCTGATACGCGGCAAGGGAAAAAAAGAACGCTACGTTCCATTTGGTGATTCGGTGAAAGGCGCGCTGGCAGCGTATCTCCCTGAACGCCAGAAAATTCTTGAAGCAAGCCGCAAGCACACCGCCGCATTGCTCATCAACCGGCGCGGTGGGCGGCTTACAACGCGTAGTGTTGGCCGGATCATTAAGAAAATCGCTGTCGCCAAAGGACTATCACCCGATGTGCATCCGCACACGTTGCGGCATGCCTTCGGCACTCACATGCTGGAAGAAGGCGCCGACCTGCGAGCCATTCAAGAGTTACTCGGTCACGAGCGCCTCGCAACCACGCAGCGGTATACGCAGTTGTCGATGAAACATGTGCTGCAGGTTTACGATCAGACGCATCCGCGGGCGAAGTAACCAAACGCTTGGAGCGTGTGAGGCGTCCCAATTCTTTGCATCTTTTAATCTCCGCCAAAGCAAAACTGAGCATTACCGAGGCATGCGACCCTTCGGGCGCTGCGGGATTCGCAAGATGAATTAGTCTGAAGCAGTGATCCGAGATGCGTTGGCGAAGCCCGAGTCTGCCAAGAATCCTGGTGTTTCCCTGCGTCTTACGAATGCAATTGGCGAGTTAAGTTCTTTGCTTGAATTGCTGCGCTCAGACGAGCTCGACCCACGCATCCTGGCCGATTTCCGTGATGCGCTGAACCGGGTCCGAAATACTGCATGGGCGGCACAACAGGCGGCGGAAAACAAACTTTTCGAGCATGGTCCAACCAACATGGATTCACTGCTTGCATCGGAACGCGTGCGCGCCGCGTACCAGCTGTGCCTCTCGATCCGCGAAGACCTGTTGGCTGATAATGCCCAATTTCAGAAAGGTCAGCTGACGGAGCTTTACGACGTCGCAGTCCAGCTTACGAAGCACTTGAAAAGCATACTCTGATCGTGAAAGTGTTCCGCGACCGCTACGTGCGGTAGACTCGCCGCGACCGAGTTACTGTCGCAACCCTTCCCACATCTCCACAACGCGAGCCTTTAAGTCCGCAGTCAATTTCTCGTAAGCCGCTTCCGACGCTTCACTCTCCGGTGGAGGAATAATCGGATCGCCGAATATTATCTTCAGCGGCTTGAAACCCTGAAAGGATTTATTTCGCGCCCACGCTTCGTAGAATCCTTCAATCGCTACGGGCACAATCGGCACTTGCAGATGAATGGACAGAATGGCCGCCCCTTTTTTGAAGGTTTTGGGCGTGCCGTCGATCGAGCGTTCGCCTTCGGGATAGAGAATGAGCGGGCGTCCCTGGCGCAATCCGAACGCGCCCGCACGCATGGCGGGAATCAGATTCGCGTCGGGGTCTACGACCACGACTCTGAGCGAGCGCGCCAGCCACAGCATGAATCCTTTACCGAAGATTTCGCTGGTCCCGACGGCAAAGACTTTGTTAAAGACCGGTGGCGGAAGAACGCCCGCGAGAATGACTGGATCAAGATAGCTTTCATGATTGGAAGAAATAATGTAAGGACCGCTCTGGGGGAGCTTCTCCATGCCGCGAACGTGCAAATCAAAGCGGTCGAGCGCGACCACTTGGATAAGGCGCGAAACCATGTACCAGAATGCAGCGCTAAGGCGTTGCTGCCGGACCAGCGAAAGCACCGCAGCGGGATCGGGATCCTCAGCCAGAATCGCTTTCCATCCGGCGAAGGTGGTACGCGTGCCGGTGCCGCCCGCGCCGCTGGCCGCGCTTTGCAGGACGGCGTCGACCAGGTCACGCAGCGTGTAAATCCCGGCGAGTTGTGACTCCTCGACATCGCCTCCCAGTTGTTCCTCGATCTGGCTGAGCAACTC
>PLUI01000080.1 GCA_003164855.1 Acidobacteriaceae bacterium | reverse complement strand
CCACGCTGAAACCGAGAATGAACCCGACGGAGTTCGTCATCACCCGGCGCATGAGGCGGCCTTGCGACAATTTCAGCTCGTCCACGCCCGCGCCCGAGATCAGCGAAACATATCCCGGTACCAGCGGCAGCACGCAGGGAGAGAGAAATGAAATCAGCCCCGCGAAGAAGGCGGCAATCGGAAGTGGAAGGCTCGACATGCGTCTTTTATTGTACCTGCCGGAGTTGTCCTCGTAACATCACTCCATAACATCAGACGATTGGCGCGGCATTTAGTTGCACGCCGTGGCTGACCTCTTTGCCTAACGTGATTTGGCCGGCGCTGCCGGAGAAGAGCTGGATGGCTGAGTCCGGTCAGGCGCGGATTCCGCGAGCATCTTCCGCAAAAATCCAAAGGGCAGTGCGGCATTGAGCACGGCGCGGTTGCCCTCTTGCTTTACTTCGATGCTTTCAAAGAAGGATTTAACGTCGGGATCGGTGCCATGCATCCCGACGGCAGTTTCCCCGGTATGGGTTAAGGCGACGAACACGTTCACTTTATCGATGACTGCGCGCGCCTCTCCCGGGTCGCCGGTGAAAGCCTCGGCGCGGAGGCGAACCGCGTCGGCCTTTAAGTGAAGTGGGCTGCGATAAGTTCCCGACACCACCAGGGTCGCAGGCCCTGCGAAGAGCGCGCTCCAGCCGCCAGCCCCGGATGCCGAAGGGTCAACGCGAGCCACAACCCACGCCAGACTGGCGAACTGAACGTGTTTGTAAAACTGACGCAGCAGTGCCGGCCCTCCGAACGGGGAAGCCAGCCGCCTGGAGCGATCGACGATTCCCCGAATGACCGCAGGGTCGTCGTGATTGGAAGCGGCCACTAAATCGGCGTTCAGCACCGCCACGCGTAGCGATCTTCCTTCCACGCGAATGGTGAAGATGTCGACGGATTGATAGTTCTCAACCGCTTGCGCGATCTGCCGCAGATAAGCGGTCACGCGTTCGCCGTCAAACTCTCCTTTCAGCACTTCAGAGAAGCGGGGATCCGGAGCGGAACCACCCGTTCCGCTGCCGGGCCAATTGCCAGGGTAGTGGACCGCGAAGGCAGCTTCATCCAGATCGCGCTCGAACTGAAATCCGGTTTCATGAATGAAGCGTTCGTATTCCGGATCATGGCTGACGGCGGGCAATTCTTTGCCCGCATTCACTTTTCGGATCTTGCCCAGATCGACGTAGAAAAAGGCATCCGCTCCGGGCAACAGACGGGCCGGCTCCGGCGGAGCATGCTTTCGTAGTTGCACGGCAAGCGTTACCGCAGCGGCGACCAATACGACCGTCAAGAAGATAGGGAGAGTGCGCTTAATTCGCATGGAATGCGGTCAGGGAAGAAATCATAACACTGTGGAGTGGGTGTGTCAGAAGTAGTGGGTCGAGAGTAGTTGGTCGAGGGCAGAGTCATCTGAGTGCTAACGCCCTTGCGTTCACCAGTCACCCAGAGTCTGTCGGCACCACAACGTACCCGTGCCAGAGGATAACTTCAGTACCTCGATACGTAATCAGCGCTGGAAAACCGCGAACATTGTCACGGAACCGCAAAAATTGTCACGGAGTCATTACCCTCATTGCTTCTGGTGCTTGAACTTCGGTTTGCAACAAACATCGCGATTCTGGGTTTTAATCAATACGCCCAAGTAGTCCGGGCAGACGGGGAGATATTGCCATTTTGGGGCCCCGGCACAAGGAGAAATAACTATGTCTCTTCGTTCAACATTTCGCAATCTGTTTGCTGCAGCTTTGATCATGCTGCCGATGTTTAGCCTGCCCGCTGCGCAGGCACAGATCGGCGTCGGCGTCGCTATCAACATCCACATTGCTCCTCCGGCCTTGCCGGTGTATGAGCAGCCTGCGCTGCCTGCGCCGGGTTATCTCTGGACTCCCGGCTACTGGTCTTACGGGGACGCGGGCTACTTCTGGGTTCCGGGCGTCTGGGCGCAACCTCCCGTCGCTGGTCTTCTGTGGACTCCTGGCTACTGGGGTTATGAAGGCGGGGTGTACGGCTGGCACGGTGGCTACTGGGGCCCGCATGTTGGGTTCTACGGTGGCGTTAACTACGGCTTCGGATTCGGTGGCGTGGGCTTCGTAGGCGGCGAGTGGCGCGGCGGAGTATTCGCTTATAACAGCGCCGTGGCGAACTTTGGAAGCGTACATGTAACCAATGTGTACGAGAACCGCACTATCGTCGAACAGAACACCATCGTGAACGTCAACCACGTAAGCTTCAATGGCGGCGAAGGCATTCAGGTGCATGCATCGGCTGTGGAGATGCAGGCGGCCAACGAGCACCACTTCGAGCCCACCGCCGAGCAGGTGCAGCATCAAACCTTTGCCTCTCAGGACCGCGCGCAGTTGGCGTCAGTGAATCAAGGACGTCCAGCGACCATGGCGAGCGCGAACGTAAACGCGTATCACCAGGTGGCGCAGCAGCACGCGCAGTCGCAGCCCATATCGGCGGCCGATCGCTCGGTGGGGCGCAACTACAATCCCAATACCCGCGAAGCTAATCAGGACCGGCGCATTGCCAACGGCTTGCGCAGCGGCCAGATGACTTCCGGCGAAGCGGCCCGCGCCGAGCAAACCCAATCCAACATCGACCAGCAAGTGCACAACGATCGGGAAGCGAACGGTGGCAAACTCACCGGCGCGGAGCGTCAGCAGATCAACGGCGAGCAGAATACCGCCAGCCGTCAGATCTACAACGATAATCACAACGGGAATACCGTGAAGCCGAACGAAGTCGACGACCGGGAAGCCAACCAGCAGCAGCGCACCGCCAATGGCCTGCGCAGCGGCCAGATGACTTCCGGCGAAGCAGCCAGGACCAATGCGAACCAGGCCGCGGTCGCCCAGCAGGTCCACAACGAGCGCACCGCCAACGGTGGAGCCTTGACCAGGCAACAAAAGCAACAGGCCAACAAAGAAGAAAACAAAAACAGCAGGCAGATCTACAACGGGAAGCACAACAACAAAACCTCGAAGCCGGAGAAGGACTAGAACCAGTAAACCAAGGCTAGAGGGAAAGATTGAACGGCCGCCATTGCAGGCGGCCGTTCAATTTTGTATTTGCTCTCTATTCTCCATCACGGTCGACGACGCAAAATTAGGTCGCTGCGTTGACTCCCGATTCGAGGTAGGAGGATAATTAGGCGCCCTTGGGGGAGGACTTATGAAGCATTCTTTCGGACCCCGCAAGTCAGCCAACCTTTCCGATTCAGTTCAACAACAACTCAATAAATACGCCCTCGCGGCAGGCGCAGCCGGAGTAGGAGTGCTGGTGCTGGGACAATCGGCCGAAGCAAAGGTCGTTTACACCCCAGCCGACACCAACATCACACCCGATCACACCATTCCTCTTGACCTTAACCACGACGGAATTGTCGATTTTGGTTTCCGGGATGTGTACCGCAGGTCTCACCCTTACGGCTTCGACCACACGGGGGTTCTGTCGGTTGTTCCCGCGAATGCAGCCAACAAAATAGAGGGCTTTTCCAGGATAAACGGGAACTACGCCTCCGCGCTGCGCGCCGGTGCGTCGATTGGACCCAACGCGAAATTTACGACGGGTCCAAACATTATGGCGACCAGCTTTATCGATACCGGACGAGTTCGCAAAAGTAACAGTGTGTGCAACGGTCCGTGGTCCGCAGGCGCGACTCGCTATCTCGGTTTGGAGTTCGTGATTAATGGCGAAGTCCATTTCGGCTGGGCGCGTTTGAGCGTCACTTGCAAGGATTTGCGCGTTCTTGCAACCCTGAGCGGCTACGCTTACGAAACCGTCCCGAATACGCCGATCATCGCCGGCCAAACGAAAGGATCGGATGAGGAAACCAGCGTAGGACCGATCACCGCGCCCGCTCCCAAACCTACCCCACTAGGCTTACTCGCGCTGGGGTCGCACGGACTGCCCATCTGGCGAGGAGAAGAATCAGCAAGCGCAGTACAGAACGTATCGGTTCAAGACTAATCCTTGCGGGGAGGGTCCAGTGTCCACGGCGGGACGACGCCTATCGAGCGGGCATAGGCGATCTGCTGGCCGAGGTGCTGCGCGATGTGTTGAACGATGTAAAGCAAGACGCCCCGTTCCGTAATCTTTCCGCCGTTCCAATTCAAAGTTTTTTCCAGGTCTGCATCGGGCATTGAGCGGATAGCCGATTTGGCATGGGCGTAGGAAGCCTTGAGCGTGGCTATGACTTTTGCTTTGTCTGTAGTGCTCTGCTCCAGGGTCTTGGTGTCGATGCCAGCCGGAGTGGGAGTGCCCACGAGTCTGTAGAGGTTGTAGTTGGCAGCGCTGGCGTGCAAGAAGACTTCGGCAATCGTGCGCACATCCGCCGAAGGCCGCCATGTGTATTTACCGGCGGGGATAGCTTCGGCCAAACGAACGAATTCGCTTTCCTGGATCATGACTTCGGCCATTACCTCCGAGCGGTATCCGGTCACACCAGGAGTTCCATCGCGGTATGGGTACACTTGGGCCGACGTGCCGACCGCGCTCATCGTCATCACGACCAAACAGATAGGAAAGAAAATTCGCATCATCAGGGCCTCTATCGTTAATCGTTGCGTATTAGACTTACCGAACCTTCGAGATTATACCCACCCCGCTTGATAGAGCTTCCGGATGGCGATGAACTGCCACTGCACTCAACCCGAACAACTGGGTTGGTGCCTCTGGTCAATCCCGGTTGCGCGAAATTAACCCCTTGTGATAACTTAACTAATTGTCCCGGACATCTGGTAGGGATCGGGGGTATACTTGTGCCTGTAGGGCGCGGTTCCCCGAATGCTGGCGTAGCTCAGTCGGTAGAGCACCTGATTTGTAATCAGGGGGTCGGGGGTTCAAATCCCTTCGCCAGCTCCAGTATGCGAAAAGTCCGGAAGAGAGTTTAAGGGAATCGGATTCCGGCAGGCGGCAGGCTCGTAAGCGGCGGCGCAACAGGTTTTTCCAACGCACTCCATTCGGAACTTTATCCGGCTTGTAGTGATCTTCGCGCGATAAATTCGTAGGCGCGATTCTTGGTTTCCCTGGTTTGCGAAAATGGTTTTGCGAAGTCCGTTAAGCGACGGCAAAGGTTTGTGTGCGTGGCTTGATCGCTCGGCGGATGGTGCGCGGCGACTGCTCCGCCCGGCAGTTTTGCACAGGTGGGTGAGTGGTTAAAGCCAACAGACTGTAAATCTGTCCCTCCTAGCGAGGTACGAAGGTTCGAATCCTTCCCTGTGCACCAGATTAAGTTGCACCAGCATTTAAGTCGGGCCAGTATTAGGTTGTACCAGCATTTTGTGCGGCAGGAATTATGAGTCGCTTGGCCATGGCGTTGATTGCGTACGCGGTTTTGGGTGCGCTGGCGCTCGCCACGCTAAACGATTTCAGGATCCGGTCGCTGACGCTTTTGATTCTGGCNNTTTGAGCCGATGTAGCTCAGTTGGTAGAGCACTCCCTTGGTAAGGGAGAGGTCACCAGTTCAATCCTGGTCATCGGCTCCATAGATTAGTGAAAGAGCGAAGAGTCGAGGCAGTAAGGGCGGGAGTAACTCAGTGGTAGAGTCACAGCCTTCCAAGCTGTTGGTCGCGGGTTCGATTCCCGTCTCCCGCTCCAGAATCCTGGTTCAGGTGTGAAGATGGCTTTCGAGCAGGCGACGATTAAGGTTCAGAAGGAACAAGAGTTTGCGAAACTGCAGGCCGCAGTCGAGCAGGCGTTCCTGCCCGAGAAGACTGAGAGTTTCCTGAAGCAGTTGGACCGCAAAGGAATTCGGGTTCGGGATTTCGATGGAGTGCTGGCGGCTCGTGCGCTCGAAGCGGTTGGATCGCAAGCCGACTTGAGCGCGTGGCAGTTGTATCAAGCACTGCCGGTTTCAGATCAGGCGCAGGTGCGAGAGTTTTATCTCTCGAAGGTGGAAGAGGTTGAGCCGGCGTTGCGGGCAAAGTTTCACAAGCTGTATCAGTATTACTGAGTGGATCTCAGGACGACGATTGATTCGCGAAACAGCCGGCGGCAGGCCGGCGCTACAAAGGAAGACAGGAAATGGCGAAAGAAAAATTTGAACGGAATAAGCCGCACTGCAATGTGGGGACGATTGGTCACATCGACCATGGCAAGACGACGTTGACGGCGGC
>PLUI01000159.1 GCA_003164855.1 Acidobacteriaceae bacterium | reverse complement strand
CCAACATCATGGCCGCGGTCAGAATCGCACCAAACGGGTTCGCTATATTCTTCCCCGCGATGGGAGGCGCCGAGCCGTGTACCGGCTCGAACATCGATGTCTTGCCGGGATGAATATTTGCGCTGGCCGCCATACCCAGACCGCCCTGCAGTCCGGCGGCGAGGTCGGTGATAATGTCGCCAAACATGTTATTGGTCACGATCACATCGAACGCGCGTGGATCGCGCACCATTTGCATGCACAGCGCGTCCACGTACATGTGTTGGGATTTGATCTGGGGATGCTCACCGCTAACTTCCTTAAACACGCGCTGCCATAGGCCGCCGGCGTGCGTCATAGCATTCGATTTGTCCACCATAAGCACGCGTCCCCGCGGCGAGCCGTCAAGCTTCGGGTGCTGCTCGCAATACTCAAACGCGTAGCGGATGATGCGCTCGACTCCTTTGCGAGTGTTGATGTCCTCCTGAATTGCGATCTCGTCGGGCGTGCCCTGCTTGAAGACTCCGCCGGCATCGGTGTAAACACCCTCCGTGTTTTCGCGGATCACGACAAAATCCACATCCTTGGGCTCGACGCCTTTCAGCGGACAAAGCGCCGCATCGAGCAGTCGCACTGGCCGCACGTTGGCGTAGAGGTCCATCTTGAAGCGCATACCCAGCAGGATTTCTTTGGCGTGGATGTTGGTCTTGACGCGGGGATCGCCGAAGGCACCGGCGAAGATGGCGTCGAATTCGCGGCCCAGCATGGCAAAGCCGTCAGGAGGAACGGTCATGCCGTCGCGGAGATAGCGGTCGGCGCTCCAGTCGAATTCACTCATTTCGACGTCGGCACCGGATGCCCGAATCACTTTGAGAGCTTGTGGGATTACTTCCTGGCCAATCCCGTCACCCGGGATGACGGCAATGCGCTTCTTCGAAGGCTTTTGCAGGTCCACGGCTGAAAACTTAACACAAGGTGGGCCGAATGAGTAGGCTGTCGCCGGCGCTCCCAGAATCTCACTGCGAAGGGCGGCGCAAATCGGCGATGAATCACCAGGCCCTTCGCTATAATCAATATTCCATGTTTCGCAGCCCCCTCCAAGATGCACTTCGCGCACAGACGGCGACCGGCGGGCCCACGGTTCGCGAGAGCGATTACCGCGGAACCACAACGGCAGCCGATTTTTCCGATGCACAGGAGGAGTTTGCTGCGCTGCTGAGCGGCTGCGCAGTTTATGACCTCGGCTTCCGCGTAAGGATTTCGCTTCAGGGTGGCGACCGCGTGCGCTGGATGAACGGCATGGTTACGAACAATATTCGCGATCTCGCTGCCGGGCACGGCGTGTATGCCTTCCTGCTGAACCCGCAGGGCCGGATACTGGGCGATATGAACATCTACAACGAGGGCGAGACGCTTACCGTGGAGACAGATCGCAGCCAGATCGAGAAGATTCTCGCCACCTTCGACCACTACATCATTATGGATGATGTGGAAGTGACGGATATTAGCGAGAATTGGACAGCGTTGGGTGTGACGGGACCTAAGTCACGCGCCATTCTAGACACAGCGGGGATTGCGGTTCCGGAACTGCGGCCATTGCAGGTACATGCTGCTCAGTGCAAGTGCGACTGTGACTGCCTGGAATGCACAGTGATCCGAGGAGAGGATGCGCAGCAAGAATCCTACGAACTGTGGGTCGCACCCGAGAATGCTTACAAGACCTGGCTCACGCTGATCTCGGCCGGGGCGATTCCAGTGGGGAGTGATGCTTTGGAGATGCGGCGCATCATCGATGGCGTCCCGCTCTACGGGGTCGATATTCGCGAGCGCGATCTGCCGCAGGAGACCGAACAGATGCGCGCGCTTAACTTCAATAAGGGATGTTATGTTGGACAGGAGATCGTCGAGCGCATTCGTTCGCGGGGAAATGTACATCGGAAATTTACCGGCTTCTTGATTGAAGGTTCGGCGGATGTTGTTGCGGGGGCCAAGATTATCTCGGGCGAAAAAGAAGCTGGCGAGATCACGAGTGTCGCGGTGGTGCGGACGGCATCCGGCGAACAAACCGTTGCGCTGGGATACATTCGACGCGAAGTGGGATTGCCTGGGCGCGAAGTCACCATCGGCGCGGCGAAAGCGATTGTGACTCAACTGCCGTTCGACACAGTTGCTCCGGGAGGAATAAGGCGAGAGTCGTTGTTGCAACCGCGGTGAGAAAAGATTGAACGCGAAGCTCGCTGAGGCTACGCGGAGGACACGAAGAATCTCCATCGGTGCTTCGAATCAGAATGACAGTTGTTGGACGTGTACGTTGCGAGTTGTGCGGCACACGTGATTTTGAACGACAAAGACTTTGAGCGAGAAAGACAAGGACATTCGCTATGGCTGAGAAGAGACAGGAATCAGGTTTCACAATAACCGATCGTCGATTGTTTACGGAAGACGGGGAGTTGCGCCAGGAAGTCCGCGAAGAGCCAGAAACACCCAAAGCCGCGCCGCCTGTAGTCGCCAGTGCCCAGGCAGTTCCGGTAATCGGCGAGGAAGGCGCTGGGCCAGAGGTTCCTCCCCTGCCGACGGCGGCCGAGCAGAAGGCGCAGGCCGATGCTTACAGGAAATCGTCGGACGCGCTCGACTCGCGAGTCGAGCTAAGCGGGCACTCCGCCAAAGAATTTGAGATGACGTTCGAACGCTTCATGGCATCTCTTTACATGACGGCAATGATGCAGTTGGGATTGATGCACCAGCAGGGCGAGCAGCCTCACATGGACATTATTGGGGCACGCCAGACCATCGATACGCTGGCGCTACTGGCGGAAAAAACCAAGGGCAACCTGACTTCCACGGAAGAGAACTTCCTGCAGAATAGCCTCTATGAAGTGCGCATGGCTTACGTGGAAGTGACGAACGCGTTGTCGCGACCGCCGCAGCCCGGAGCCGCCACGGGAACCACCGGACGATGATTACAGAGGCTCGCGCATGAAGGCGACGCTCACTGTGCTGGGCAGCGGCACGTCCATGGGGGTGCCTACGCTGGGCTGCGACTGCGCGGTATGTCATTCCAATGATTCGCACGACCGGCGCACCCGGCCTTCGATCATGCTCGAATATGCGGGCAAGGTTGTCCTCATCGACACCACCCCTGATTTCTACGCGCAGGCGATTCGCGAGCGCATCGCGCGCGTGGACGCGGTTTTCTATACACATACTCACGCCGACCATATTCTCGGTATCGACGATCTCCGCCCTCTGAGTTACAGCCACAAGCCGGGGAGGTTGCCGCTCTATGCGCGCCCGGACGCAGCCGCTTTCCTGCGCAAGATGTTCAGCTACATTTTTGACGCGGACTACAAATACGGCGGCTTGCCGCAACTCGAATTGCGGCCGATTGACGGACCCGTGGAACTTTTCGGGGCCCGTTTTGAACCGGTGCGGCTGATTCATGGCGAGGCGGAGATTTACGGCTTCCGCTTTGGGAGCGCGGCCTATCTCACGGACCACAGCGAAATTCCCGAAGCATCGTTCCATCAACTGATCGGGCTGGATATTCTTTTTCTGGATGCGCTGCGGCACAAACCGCATCCCACGCATTCGACGGTGGAGAATTCGCTGCGCATCGTGGAGCGGGTAAAGGCTAAGCGCGCATTCTTCACGCACATTTGTCACGATCTGCCGCACGAGGCCACCAACGCAACCTTGCCTCCGCATGTTCGGCTGTCGTATGACGGAATGAAGCTGGAGTTTGAAATCTAAATTCAGCGGACAGTGATCAGTGGTCAGTGGTCAGCGAAACACTTCGGAACACTGACCTACTGACCACTGAGCACTGGCCACTGACCTCTGCCCACTGCCATGCAGGTTTTTCACAAACTCGAGGACGTTCCGACGGCCTTTGGACCTTCGCTCGTCAGCGTGGGCAATTTTGACGGGGTGCACCGGGCACACGCAAACGTGCTCAACGAGATTGTGCGGCGGGCGCGACAGAGTGGCGGAAGAGCTGTGGCGGTGACGTTTGAGCCACATCCAGCGCGCATCCTGCGCCCGGACTCGGGATTGAAACTGCTCACTCCCGTGTCCGAGAAACTGCGTTTACTCGAAGGGACCGGAATTGATGCGGTGGTGATGCTGCCGTTTGGGCGCGATCTTTCGTTGATGACGCCGCGGCAGTTTGCCGAACGTATCTTGAAAAAGAAATTACACGCGCGCGAGGTGCATGAAGGTTACAACTTCCACTTTGGGCACAAGGCTGCCGGGGACGTGAACCTTCTGGCGCAATTCGGGCAGGAAATGGGATTTGAAGTGAAAGTCTATCCTGAGCAGAAGCTGCGCGGCGAGCCGGTGTCCAGCAGTCATATCCGCAAGCTGATTGGCGAGGGACGGGTGAGCCGGGCGCGGCATCTGCTGGCGCGTCCCTTTTGCATCCTGGGCATGCCTGGGCGCGGGCGCGGCTATGGCTCGAAGTACACGGTGCCCACGATTAACCTCGCGCGCTACGAAGAACTTGTGCCAAAGGATGGCGTCTATATCACATGCACGCGTGTGGGCGTCGAGCGTTTTGATTCGGTTACAAACGTGGGCAATCGTCCGACGTTTGGCGCAGATTCGTTTGCCATCGAGACGCATTTGCTGAACTTTCATCCCATTGAACTGACGCCGGAGAGCGAAGTTGCGATTTGTTTCCTGAACCGCCTGCGGGATGAGATCAAGTTTCCGTCAGTGGAGGCGTTGCGCGAGCAGATCGCGCGGGATGTGAAAAAAGCGAGAAGATATTTTCATCTTTTGCGGCTTTGACTTGGACCATTTTTCTTTCACGCTAATGCGGCAGATAGCCTGATTCCATCGGCAATTTGCCGTCCACGCGCACCACGTTGATGCTGTTGTCGACGGAGCGTACATCCACCAGGCCAACGGCACCGGACGTGGACTGCACAATCTTGAGCACGTCCGCGTCAGAGTCGGCCATCACGATGGAATCTTTGTGAGCGGCGATTAGGGCCTTCCATTCACTATCAGTCATTTTGTTCAGGCGCTCCAACGTTTCGGTTTCGCCGGCGGAATCCTTGTGCAGGACAAGAACCACGGTCTTGCCATCGGGCCACTTCTTGATCTCCGACCGAAAAATCCTGGAAAGGTGCGCGGCGCTGACGGTGCCAACGGTATTCTCCTTGTTGACCACTACCGCCATGTGGTGAGCGAAACAAGGAGTGAGGAACGTCAGAAGAAAACCAAGAAGCACGGCCAAGCGCTGGAGTTTCATAGGCACCTCCGTCTCGAATTGTTATGACAGGGTAACACGACGAGCCTAACTGAGAATCGCGGCTAGAGAGGTCAAAACATTGTCAAATCACTGCGAGGTACCTAGGAAGTAAAACAAACATGCCTCCGCGTGATTCTCAAAATTGGCTCTCCAAAAAATCAGAAATTGACAATTCCAGAGCGCGCCGTACAATCCGCACTTCATGGCAATTACTCCCATCCAGTTGATCCGACAGGCTACGCCGGAGCAGCGGCGGACGCTGCTGGCGGCGGCGCTCGGTTGGGCGCTCGATGCTTTCGATGCCATGCTCTACGCACTGGTGCTGGCGCTACTGATGCACGATCTAGGCATGAGCAAGACGACCGCCGGACTGCTGGGTACGCTTACCTTGCTGGCATCCGGCCTGGGCGGCGTCCTGTTTGGCTTTTTAGCCGATCGCATTGGTCGCAAGCGGGCGCTGATGGCAAGCATTCTGACGTATTCGGTGTGCTCGTTTGCGTCGGGACTGGCCACCAGCATTGCCATGCTGGCGGCAGCGCGCTTCGTTCTTGGACTGGGCATGGGCGGCGAATGGAATACGGGAGCGACGCTGGTGGCAGAAACCTGGACTACGGAATCCCGCGCCAAGGCTATTGCGATAGTGCAGAGTTCGTGGGCAATAGGTTTTGCCGCAGCGGCCCTGGTGGCAGGACCAGTGGCACGGTACTTCGGATGGAGGGCGGTTTTCTTCGTGGGGATTCTGCCGGCGCTGTTGACTCTGTGGATCCGGCGTGGAGTGCCGGAGTCGAAGATGTGGGAAGAGCGCGAACCTCTTCGACGACCATGGGCTGCGGACGGCAGCCTTGGCGCTGCAGACAAAGACATAACAAGTAACGCCTCCACGAATTTTTTCATGATTTTTCGGGCACCTTACTTGAAGGCCACGATTGCTCTGTTGCTGTTCAACTTCTTTTGCTTGTTTGCGTGGTGGGGATTGTTTAGCTGGACGCCGCCTTATTTATCGCTACCCGTGTCGCAGGGCGGGCGCGGCTTTGGGGTGATGGGCACCACGACGCTGCTGGTGGTGCTGAATCTGTTCGGGATGTTTCCGGGTTATACCAGCTTCGGATGGGCGGCGGATCATTTCGGACGGCGCAAAGCCTTTATCCTGTACAGCTTGGCAGCAGCCTTTCTGGTTCCACTTTATGCTGCGGCCCGGTCCCCAGTCGTGCTCATGTTTTTGGGAACGATCGTGGCATTCTTCGGGACCGGATTATTTTCCGGCTCGGGAATTATAGGCAGCGAGATATTTCCGACCAGCCTGCGGGCGCGTGGGCTGGGCTTTACTTACAATGGGGCGCGCACCATGAGCTCAGTTGCGCCGCTGGTCATTGGGAGAGTCGGCCAGGCCAGAGGATTGAGTTCGGCATTTTATTTGTGCGCCGCGGGTTATCTGCTGGCCGCGCTGATGGCGACGCAATTGCCCGAAACGAAGGGAAAACAACTGGGGTGAAATTATGTGTCACTGCTGCCTCCAAGTCAGATCTGCGCGCACGGGAATTTCCTTTCTTACTACCGGAATCGTGAGTTGGCGGCGGAAGCGGATGCCGATTCCGGCAGCCGTATGCGCACAGTAACCATCGAACAATTGCGCGCATGGCCACTGACTTTACTCTATCGGTTCGACCACAACTGAGTCCGCCGTCATACTGCCCTCCTGGCGTTGCACGATCAAGATGGCCGCAAGCACGAAGACGATTCCCAACGTCTGGATTGGACGCAGCACTTCTCCCAGCAGCAAGGCAGCCAGAAGAATGGAGAACACCGGCTCCAGGCAACTGGCGATGATAGCGCGGGTGGGCTCGAGATGCTGCAGGCCGAGGAAGTAAAGAGAGAATGCTCCCAGCACCGAAATCATCGAAAAAACGAAAAGGAATATCCATTGGGCGGGAGCGTAGTGGGCGGCGGCGATTTTCCAAGGAGGATTGACAATGAGCCAGAAGGCTGCGGCCGCGGTAAGGGTCCAGACGAGTACCCGCCAGCGGTCGTGGCGGGCGAGGATGCGGTGTCCGCCGACGTTGTAGAAGGCGAAGGAGAACGAAGCCAGCAGCGCGGCGATCAGACCGTAGGGGTCCAGGTGGAGCGCTGGGCCAGACTTGGTTCCGAAGATATCGATGACCAGAGCAATTCCGGTTACTGCCAACGCGACCGCACCAACTTTTTGTAGAGTGAGCCTCTGCTGGCCGCGGGCTACCACGTAGAGCAGTACCCACACCGGAGCGGTATATTGCACGATGATAGCGGTGGCCACGTTGGTGCGCTGAATGGCAACGTAATAGAAATAATTCGAGACCGCCACGCCGAGCATGCCCAGGATAAAACAGTAGGCGAGGTCGCGCGCTGGCAGCTTGATCCGCTGCCAGCCTTGGGAAGCAACTAGAAGGGGAAGCAGCACCAGCAGCGAGAATGTGGTGCGGGTCTGCGAAAGAATCAGTGGTTCGATCGGACGAAGAACGGCGCGGCCCAACGGCAGCTTTCCAGTAAACACGGCGCGTCCCAGAGCGGCCGAGACTCCCCAAAGGAAAGCTGCGGACGCAATAAAAAAATATCCGCGGAGGGGATGCGGTTGCGGTCTCTGTTGAGTTCGATTGGTAATGGTATGCCTCGCAAATGGCTTCGATCAAGCAGCCGAGAGGAACTGGTCAAGGCGGTCGGGATCGAAGCCCTCAATCACTTCGGCGCCGGATGCGGTGATGACCACTAGCGTCGGAGCCGTGCGGCTATGGTAGGTTTCAAACAATTCGACGCGGGCGGCGGCATCGCGGTCCATGTCCCGCTCTTCAAATGCCATTCCCTTTGCTTCCAGAAAAATCTTCATTACTTCGCAAGAGAGGCAGCCGGGTTGTGTGAAGAGCAAAATCTTAATCGCCACTGGATTGAGGCCAATTCTACGCGTCTACGTATTCGATCTTACTCGTAATCTTAGCGGTCTTTTCGAGCATGGCTGAAACCGAGCAGTATTTTTCTTTCGAAAGACGGACGGCATCCTCGACCGCCTTGCGGGATACTTTTCCACCGACGCGGTAGATCAGCTTGATTTCTGTATAGACGGATGGCGGGTCGGCCGCGCGCTCGGCTTGGGCGCGAACTTCGAGGCTGGTAAAAGGTTCGCGCTTCTTCCGCAGGATGGAAACGACGTCGTAGCCAGTGCAGCCGCACAGGCCGATGAGAACGAGTTCCATGGGACTATTGCCAGCGGCCTTGTCACCGTCGACGAGGATGGTGTGCCCACTGTCTGACACTCCGTTGAAACGTTGCTTCTCAATCCAGGTGGCACGAGCGTTATTCATAATGTTTTTTCTTCCGTAAATTCTACCTGCGATTATCCGTACTCGGTTCGGGATGGATCAGCACGCGAAATAGCTCCGGCGCGGCCTGCTTGAAGCGGATCTCGAGGTCGGTCTGGATATCGTGAACGCGCGCGAGCGAGAGTTCGTCCGAGAACGTGCAATGGCAGGAGATGTAAAGGCGTCCGCGAACCTTCTTAATATGAACGTCGTGCATGTCGATAATTTCCGGGAACGCTCCGGCGAGGGATTTTAGCCGGCGCTCGAGGTCGGCGTCCCGCACCGGCTCGTCGCCAGTTTCGATAGTGGCGGGTTCACTCTCGATATGGGTGAGGATGTCGCCGATCTCGCGCACGTCGTGACGCATAGCGGCTTCGAGTTCGGTCACCTGATCGTGAGCGCTTTTGAGGGACATGCGCTCGTCCAGTTCAACATGCTGCTCGACGTGGAGTTGGCCGGCGAGATCCTGCACGCTGATGTCGTGCACGTTCAGGTTGTGCCGGGTGGCGACGGCACGAATTCGATCGAAGATATTTTCCGACCGTTGGGCGCGAGGCAAGGGTTGCACGGTGACATCCGCGTCGGGAAGAATGCCACGCACAGCAGCGGTGACCGCTTCCACTAACTGTTCGGAACGCTGGAAGGTAACGGTGCGAGCCAAGCCGACGGCAAGATCGGCGAAGTAGCGATTGCCGGCGCGGCGGATGCGAACGCGGCCAATTTCGAGTACACCATCCACCCGCGAAACGGCGTCGATGATCTGGGCGCGAACTCCGGCGGGAGCGGCGTCGAGCAGGGCGTCGGTAGTGCGTCGCGCCAGCCGCCAACTGACGGAAATGACGACGCCGGCGACGAACAACGCGGAGATGGGATCGGCGAGACGAAGCCACTCCACGTGGTAGATGCGCCCGGCGAGGATCAGACCCAATCCGAAGACGACGACACCCGCGGACCATACGTCGGCGGAAAAGTGAAGCGCATCGGCTTCGAGTGCCTGGCTTTCGTACTTGGTTGCGATGCGGCCGAGAGCGCGGGAGCGCCACCAGTCTACAGCCATGGAACCAAGCATTACGGCGAATGCCCAGATGGAAGGCTCGACTTCGACCCGGCGGAAGAACAGGCGCACGACGGCTTCGTAAATCACCCAGATGCAGGTCAGTAAAAGCAGGCCGGTTTCGACAAAGGCCGAGAAATTCTCCACTTTGCCATGGCCATATTGGTGATCTGCGTCTGCCGGCTTGTCGGAGACCCCAACGGATAAATATGTGAGCAGGGCCGCGATGAGATCCAGGGCGGAGTGCGCGGCTTCGGAGAGGATGCCAAGACTGCCGGTGGTGACGCCGACGACTATCTTGCCGCCAGTGATCAGGAGAGCAGCCAGCACCGAGTTTCCAGCCACCGCGCGCTTTTCGGCGCGCATGGCATGGGGCGAATAAAGGGCCGGAGTCCCGGACATGGTGAGATTATCGCCGGTAACGTGGAATTGCGCCAAAGAGAATCAGATGGTACGGGTTACGCCACGCGGGCTTGTCGGCAGTGTCAGTTATCCGCTTCCAAAAGCGGTGTGCGTTGGCAGATGGATCGAAGTGTCGCTCTTAGCGGGCCACGATTTTCCAAACCGCAACCACCAAAAAAATAACTATCCCGGCAAGGTACGCCCAGCCTCGTCCTTTTTGGAGCTTTTCGTGATCTATCACAGCAGTCCTCGCAAGCTCATTCTACGATGTTACAGGGTTGGATGCTGAGCAAGTCTATCGAAACTGCCCACC
The DNA here is from genome assembly GCA_003164855.1 of Acidobacteriaceae bacterium. Taxonomy (GTDB): domain Bacteria; phylum Acidobacteriota; class Terriglobia; order Terriglobales; family Acidobacteriaceae; genus Sulfotelmatobacter. Next base: position 13,309 of record PLUI01000159.1, on the reverse strand, counting down.
ACCGGCCTGCATCGCAGGTACTAGGAAGAACGGCCTCTATGCTAGGATGTTGAGTTCGAGTTTTCCAACTTCCTGATGTACCAATCCTGGAGGAATCTTTTATGCGTAAGAGTTGGCTGCTGTGTGTGTTGTTAGGAACGATGGCTTGGGGACAAGCGCCACCGGGGCAAACGCCTGCCCCGGCGCCGGCAGGTCCGGGCCAGGCTGCTCCGAATGCCGCCGGGCAGGCGAGCGCGCCGCCCGCCGCGGAGGTTCCGGAGAGTGCGGTGGTGCTGACGGTCTATGGCGTGTGCCCGTCAACCCCGACAAGTGCGGCTTCCAAGGCTGGCGCCAGCAAAGCGACTGCGTCCACGGCGAAGAAGCCGGCGGACTGCAAGACCACGATCACGCGCGCGCAGTTTGAGAAGATTGCCAAGGGGCTGTCCCCCTCGCCGACGATCACGCCGCAGTTGAAACGCCAACTGGCAGCAGCGCTGCCTAAGTTTATGGCGATGTCAGAGGCGGCCAAGAAGCAGGGGTTGGAGCAGAGTGAGGGATACAAGGAAACCCTGAAGGTTGCCAAGATGCAGATCCTGACCACGCAGCTACAGCGCTCGGTGCAGGAGAAGGCAGATAACGTTCCGGAAACGGAGATTGAGAAATATTACAAGGAAAATCCTGAGGCGTATGAACAATTTTCATTGGACCGGCTTTTCATTCCGCGCTACAAGCAGGAGACTGCGGAGAAAGCCAATTCGGAAGAAAAGCTGACCGACGAGCAGCAGAAAGCCAAGGAAGCTGCGGACAAAGCGAAGCAGGAACAAGGCGAGCAGGAACTGACTAAACTCGCCGACAGTCTGCGGGAACGCGCCGCCGCGGGTGAGGATTTTACCAAGCTGCAGAAAGAGGCGTTCGAAGCCGCCAACATGAAAATGGATTCGCCGACGGTTAACTTGCCATCGGTGCGGCGCACCGGACTGCCTCCAGCACACGTGGCCGTGTTCGATTTGAAAGTCGGCGAGGTCTCCCAGGTGATCACCGATAACGGTGGACACTATATTTACAAGGTGGTAAGCAAAGAAGTTCTGCCGCTGGACGATAAGATAAAAACCGAAATCCACAACAAGCTGAAGAGCGACAGAATGAAGGAAATGATGGACAAGTACACCAACTCCTATCACGCCGACACCAACGAAGCTTATTTTGGGCCACCCGTACCAACGGGACCAGGAGGTCGCCCGATGCCGCCACGGATGCCGCGTCCTAATGCGCCTCCGCCTTCGCAACCCCAGGCACAGCCACAAGCCGCGCCTCCGGTGCAACCGGCTCCTCCCTCCAAGCCAAACTGATGGCGAGCGCGAAACCTGTTGTCGTAGTCACTGGCATTGCGGGAAACCTGGGATCCAGGCTGCTCCCGCTGCTGGGGGATTTCTCGGTGATTGGGGTGGACGTGAGTCCACCCCAAACCGATTTGCCGTTGCAATTCGAGCGCATGGATCTGGGCGATGAATCCTATACTCGGGTTCTCTATGAACTGTTGCGCGACATACGGCCGGTTTCGGTGGTGCACCTTGCATTTGTGATCGATCCGGTCCGCTCGGGCGTGCTCGACCCAGAGCGTATGTGGCAAATCAACGTGGCCGGCACGGCTCGGGTGATGGAAGCCATTACCGAGGCGAATCGTGCCACCGACGCGGGGATCAAGCAGTTCGTTTTCCCGAGCAGCGTTTCAGTCTACGGACCCAACCTTCCGTTCCCGGCGACGGAAGAGTCACCCCGGGCGGCGCATACCCTGCCCTATGCGATTCACAAGAAGCAGTGCGACGAAGTAGTGCAGCAGCGTTCTTCGGCGCTGCGCGGGTGCAGCGTGTACATTCTGCGTCCGCATATCTTTGCCGGGGCCAGCGTGGAAAACTATCTTTTGGGAGCGTTTCGCGGCTCGCCCAACGGTAGAGGCTCGCGGGCGGAAAAGATGCGCAGCGAGGGCAAAAGGCTGCCTTGCATGCTGCCGCGCGGGCAACAGTATCTCGACAACAAAATCCAGTTCGTACACGTAGACGATATGGCGCGTTTGCTGGCGCACATTCTCCACCGGGATCCGGAGCCGCAACGGTTGACGATTCTGAATGTCGCGGGACGCGGCGAGCCGCTTACTTTTGCCCGTTGCATTGAGATGGCGCAAGCGAAATTGTTGCGGGTTCCAGGCAAATGGGCGATGCGGCTGGTTCTGCAATTTCTATGGAAACAGCAGATCTCGGCAATTCCGCCGGATGCTCTGCCTTACATGACGGGTGAGTACATCATGAATACCGATCGCCTGCGAACATTTTTGGGCGGTGAGTATGAGAGCGTTATTCGTTATACGATTGCCGACGCTTTCGCGGACAGCTTCAAGACCGGGGCTGTATCGGCGCAGGGTGCGGCCGCCCAATAAGACACGCCTTCAGTCTGCAGCGCTCACTTTTTTCCACGATACAAACCGGCGATGCCGAAGGTATAGGGAGTCCAACTGGCTTCGCGGAAGCCGGCCCGGCGCATGCGGTCCAGCATCTCCTGCGGCTCCGGGAAACGTTCCACCGAATCGGGAAGATAGGCGTAGGGACCGCGTAGGCCGGAAATCATAGTACCCACGCGCGGTAGGACCTGTTTGAAATAAATTCGATACAAATGGCCCATCAGGCCTTTAGGTTCGCTGAAGTCGAGTATGCCACACTCGCCTCCGGGCTTCAACACGCGCACGATTTCGCGCAGCCCGGCATCATAATCCGCGAGATTGCGAAAGCCGAAGGCTGAGGTCACGAGGTTGAAGTGCTGGCCGGGAAAAGGCAGGCAGAGCGCGTCGGCTTCGATCCAGCGCGGTGCGGCAGGCTGGCCATTTTCCGCGAGTTTGTCGAGAGATTTCGAGCGTGCGAGCTGCAACATGGCATGGGAGAAGTCCGCGCCCAAGATGCACGGACGATCGTTCCTTGCCTGCTTGCGCAGCGCGAAGGTCATGTCGCCAGTGCCACAGCAAAGATCCAGAATCCGAGAGTCGGGCTCGGAGAAAATATGGGCGAAGGTGCGCGCGGTGCGCCGCCACCACAGCCGATCGATGTTGAATGACAATACGTGATTCAGCAGGTCGTAGCGGGGTGCGATCGAGGTGAACATCTCACGAACAGCTCGCGCCGCGGCGCGAGCATCATTCGCGCCTTCCGGAGCGGCACCGACAACGAACGAGCCTTCAGTTTGAGACAGACGACTCATTTCTTCCAAACCCAGCCGCCATGAGACAAGCGGCGCAGTTCTTCGACAGCATCGAGGATGACTTTGTCCGGGACATCAGAAGCGATTTCAACCTTACCGATCTCCCGGGGCAGCACAAAATGTACCGCTCCGTTTTGTGTTTTTTTGTCGGCCTGCAGGCGGGCCAGAATCTTGCGGGCGCTTACCTTGAGCTCCGGCAAACGGCCGAGGCTGAGCACGGCATCGGCAATGCGGCCGGCAGTCACGCTGTCGGTGCGGCCAACGGTCAGCCCGATGTTGGTCGCGGCAATGATTCCCCAAGCGACAGCCTCGCCGTGAAGCAGGCTACGGTAGCCGGTTTNNCCTCCAGCGCATGGCCGATCGTGTGGCCCAGGTTGAGAACGCGCCGTAAGCCGCCCTCTTGTTCATCGGCGGAAACGATTTCCGCTTTCAGCTTCACGCTCTGGGCAATGAGACCTTCTACTTCGACGGGATCGCGCTTGAGAATCTGAGAGCGTTTCTGTTCGAAGCGCAAGAAAAGATCGAGATCTCCAATGATGCCGCATTTGAGCGCCTCGTACAGTCCGGCACGATAAGCGCGCTCAGAAAGGGTGTGGAGAACCTCCGGATCAATGAGAACAATACGCGGATGGTGATACGTCCCCAGCAGATTTTTCCCGGCCCCGAGATTCACTCCAGTTTTGCCACCAACCGATGCATCCACCTGGGCCAAGACCGTGGTCGGAATCTGCACCAGGTCAATCCCTCGCATGTAGAGGGAGGCTAGAAGGCCGGTAACATCGCCGACCACGCCTCCGCCGAGCGCGAGGAGAACCGCTTTCCGGTCAGCTCCGAGCCGAACTAATCTTTCGGCCAAGGTTTCAATGTTCGCCAATTTCTTGGCAGTCTCGCCATCAGGCAATTGCAAAACTTGCGGCTTGAAACCCGCGGAGGCCAGCGAACTTAGGAGCTTGGCTCCCCAGCGGCGGCGAACCGGAGGGGCTGTGATGACAAAAAGTTTGCTGGCCTGCGGAAGTAATTCGGCTAGCAACGCGCCGGTCCGCGCCAGCAAGCCGTTCTCAATCCGAGCCTGGTAGGGTCGCGGCGGGACATGGATGGTAACTTGCGCCATGGGGTTCCATAATAGCTTATGCCACGGCTAGGTTTGGTGGAGTTGGACCGGGAAGTGTTAACATTTGCCGGTCTATGAAAGGTCTTCCAGCCGAGACCGATTTCGTAGTGGTTGGCGCCGGGGTCGCTGGGCTGCGCGCCGCCATTGAACTGGCAGGTGCGGGACGCGTGCTGGTGCTGGATAAAAAAGCTGCGGACGCCACGACGCTATTCGCGCAAGGCGGCGTCGCCGCGCTCAGCGACGAAGACGAAATCACCCTGCACCTGCAAGACACGCTCATTGCCGGCGACGGCCTCTGCCTTCCCGAGGCGGTGAAAACTCTGGTGGCAGAAGGACCGGAACGCATTGAGGAGTTGCTCGCTTGGGGAACGCAATTTAATCGGAGCGGAACTAAGCTCGTCTTTGGACTCGAAGGCACGAGCAGCCGCAACTGGATACTGCACGCGCAAGGCGATTCGGCCGGGCGCGAGATTCTGCGGGCGCTCCATGCCAAGGCGCAGACACTCAAGAATATTTCCGTACGGGAATTCGAATTTTCGACGGAACTCGAAACCGATAACGGACAAGTTACGGGGATTTCTCTGCTCAGTGAGAAAGGACTCCCCGAACAGGTCATGTGCTCTGCCGTTTTGCTGGCCACGGGAGGGATGGGGCAGCTTTATCGCAATACGACCAATCCCGAAGTGGCCACGGGAGACGGAGTCGCCATGGCATTCCGCGCCGGGTCCGAAGTCAGCGACCTGGAGTTCATTCAGTTTCATCCCACGGCGCTTTTCCTGAAGAAGGCCCCTCGATTCTTGCTGTCGGAGACGCTGCTCGGCGAAGGTGCATATCTCCGAAACATCGAGATGGATCGCTTCATGGCGAAATATCATCCGCTGGCCGAACTCGCCCCGCCCGACGTGGTAGCCCGAGCCATCATGCATGAAATGGAGGTAAGTCATGTCAAGGATGCTTATGCGTACCTCGATGTCACCCATCTGAAATCCAGTCAGGTGCAGAAACACTTCCCGCGAATTTACGCGACCTGCATGCAATACAACGTCGACATCACGGAAGATTTAATCCCCATCCGCCCGGCAGCTCACTACGCGATGGGCGGCATACGCACCGATTTGAATGGTGCGACAAATATCGCGGGCCTCTACGCCGCTGGCGAAGTAGCTGCAACCGGCGTCCACGGGGCGAATCGACGGCCCAGCAATTCCCTGCTCGAAGGTCTGGTGTATGGGGCGCGTGCGGGAAAAGCTATGCGCGAGGAATTGAAACAGCTTCGGAATTCAGCGAATGCGCCGAAGAAGGCCGCGTCGCAGAACGGACCCGTAGACGCGGGAATCGAAGAACTGATTGGGCAGATTCAAGACATTATGTGGAAGCACGCCGGCATCGTACGCACGCGGATAGGAATGCAGGAGGCGCTCAAGAAGTTGGAGGTGCTGGGCCCGCGAGTGGCGCATCCGAGGACGCGGCGGGCATGGGAGGCGGCGAATCTTCATCTTGCGGGATCGCTAGTAGTTCGCGCCGCGCTGGCCCGCGAAGAAAGTCGCGGGGCACACTATCGCACGGACTATCCCGCGCGCGACGACAAGAAGTTTCTGAAGCACTCGGTGACTAGGGGCGAAATTCAGAAATTCGTGTAGAAGGAGATCTGAGTAGGGCCTCGGCACAAAGGCCGGGCTGTCAACTTCGCATCGGTCTCTCTCGGGTGGGATACAGCAGTGAAGCCACAATCGAAACCGTCAGCACAGCCGCCACCACGCCTAACATGACCAGGGTCGGAACTTTGAAATAATCCGCTGCGATCATCTTCAAACCCATCAGGATCAGAATCAGCGCCAGTCCGGTGTGAAGGAAGCGAAAAACTTTCATCAGTCCAGAAATAGCGAAGAACAACGAGCGCAGGCCGAGTATGGCAAAAACATTCGAGGTGTAGACGATGAATGCGTTGAGAGTGATGGCCAGGACGGCGGGGATGGAATCGACGGCAAAAAGCAGGTCCGTGGTCTCGATTACCGCGAGGACTATTAGCAGCGGGGTAGCATAGAGCCCCCGATTTCCTTGCCAGCCGCGCACCAAGAAACGGCCTGCTTGGTACGTATCCGTCACCGGCATTAAGCGGCGAATCGCCTTGACGATCGGGTTTCTGGACGGATCGACCTTATGTTCGCCAACGAATGCCAGACGGATTCCGCTGTAAACGAGCAGCGCGCCCAAGCCGTAAAAAATCCAGTGAAAGCGTTGGATGAGCCCAATCCCAGCGAGGATGAAGGAACCACGCATCAGCAACGCGCCGAGAATTCCCCAGAACAACACCCGGTGCTGGTACTCCTCGGGAACGGCAAAATAGCGAAAAATCACGAGGAAGATGAAAAGGTTATCAACGCTGAGAGAGAGTTCGAGTACGTAACCGGTGACGAACTCGATGGCAACTTGCCGCCCCTGCCAAAAAAAGACCAGAGCGGCGAACGCTGCCGCAAGGCTAAGCCATAGAGCGCTGCGAGCCAGCGCCTCGCGCGAACGCACCCGGCCGTGGCGGTGGAAGACGCGGAGGTCCAACACCAGCATGCCGATCGCGAAAAGGTTGAAGATGATCCAGAAATAGATCAAATCATTGCCGATTGTGGACTACTTCTGCCGGCCCAGGTTTCCGCTCTCCCAGGCATCCCACAAACCGAAGGCCTTGAACATTTCGTCGCTATGGGTTTCGCGCATGGACTCTTCGATCTGTGACCGCGTGAATCGCGGTCCGATCTTTTCCGGCAGGTTCGCCAACGCAAAGCTAAACTCGGCGGCCTCGGCCACGTCTTTCTTAAGTTGCGCAAAGTCCACTTTATCGTAAGTATCTGAGACGGCGTGGTAGTTCACCAGATAGTTCGCCTCCTCCTGATCCGCAACGAAAGTCGGGACGCCCTCCAGCATGAAATCGAAATGATCGGTGCCCCATTCCATGTCGGTTTTTAGTTCGGTGACTCCGAACTGTCGCAGTGGCGCGATGATGCTCTTGGCGGCATCCAGCACGTCCTTTCGGCCGCCGGTAGAAAATCCCGTGGTCTTGCCCGTTCCGGAATCGTAGATGATGACTCCGGCCGCTTTATCGAGTTCTGGCCGGTGAGCGGTGGAATAAGCTCGCGAGCCAAGTAAGCCTTCCTCTTCGCCGGAGAACAGAATGAAGCGGATGGAGCGCCGCGGCTTCAGGCCGGAAGCTTTGATCGCACGCAGCGCATCCACTACCAGCGCCGCGTTACAGCCGTTATCGAGAGCGCCGGTGCCTAGCTCCCAGGAATCCAGATGAGCTCCGAGAATGACGAATTCTTCGGGCTTCTCGCTTCCTTTGATTTCAGCAATCACATTTGCGGTTTTGATCGGCCCGCCGACTTGATTCGGAATGTTCAAGTCCGCCCACACTGGATGTCCTGAGGCGAGCAAGCGTCCGATGCGCTCCCCATCTTCGCGTGCCAACAGCACTTGCGGCAGGCGGTCGATTTCGCCAGCGAAAGAATTTGTGTGCCGGTAAAGAATGTCGTGTTCGCGCGTAGCTATGAAAGCCACAGCTTTCGCCTTGCCGCTCACAGCCGCGCTGATAACTGGCGGAGCGTTCGTATACTCGGCGAAAAGATCGTCCCAGGTTTTCAGGACAACCGAATGCACCAACACGATTTTGCCTGAAATGTCGCCTGCCTTCTTGAATTCTTCAACACTGCCGTTGCCCACATCGACGACCGGCACATGCCTGACCGGAGCCAGGGCGGGCGCCCATGCGATGGAGACACACCGAACCCGGAAGTCAACTTTCGGAATCTGCGTGAGCCTGGGATCAAACGCCGTGCCCGTGGCGCTGACGGTCATCTCAGTCGCGCCCTCCGCCCAGGACTGCGGAATGGTGAACAGTTCAGCACGAACGCTATCGGCGCCAGCCGCCTTGAACATGTGCACACCCCAATCCATAGCGCGCTGCATGGCAGGCGTGCCGGGGATGCGGCCGCCGATTTCGTCCGTGAGCTGGCGAAGGTTGCTTTGAATTGGGGAGGGTTGGAGGGCAGCTTGAATAATGCGGGCCGCATCGTCCGAGTCAGCGGGCGGAGTTGCGGCAAGGCAGATGGCGCTCAGAATGGAGCACAAACAAACGGACCTCAGATTTCGCATATCGGGTGCATTAGAAACGAATTTCTGGAAAAGAGCAAAAGGCTTGAGCGCGGAGTGTGCGGAAGTCGCGCCGCGGAGGTTGGGAGAACATTTTCGACCTACCTCACTTTGGCGGCAGCGGCTCCATCTTGTCGAGAATGCGGACTGTCTCTAGAATCGTGCCGCCCACAATCTCCAGGCTCTTAGGGCTGAGCTTATCGACGGTATCTTGCGGGGTATGCCAGAAGACGTTGTTGTAGCCGTAGTCAAAATCAATCAGGTCGGCGCAGGGTACGCCGCGCTGCATAAAGGGAATGTGGTCGTCCGTCACCTGGTTGTCGCGGCCAAAGAAATGAGATTGATAACCCAGGCGCGAGGCCGCCTGATACACCACCTCTTCCAGCCATGGGGTTGAGTTCTGGTCGCGATCAATGTTGAGATCCGCGTCGCCAATCATATCCGCGAGCAGAAATGCCTTGATCTTCTTTAACGTGCCATCGGCTTGCCACTTCTCTGCCAGGTGACGAATGCCATACAAGCTGTCTTTCTCGAAAGGCAGTTCAGTGTCCGGTTTCATTGCTTCTTCGGCATCATCCCACACTAGCCATATGCTGTAGCCGTCGCGCTTCTTGCCGCGCAGTTGATTCGCAAGTTCAAGCAGAAGCGCGCTGGAAGACGCTCCATCGTTGGCTCCAATGTAGGATGTATTGCGCAACGGATAATTCGTATCGTAGTGGCTGGCGATTACGATGATGCCGTCTTTTATTCCAGAGAATTTCGCAACAACGTTTCGCACGGGAAACTTTCCTTCAGGCGTATCCGCCGTGAACACGTCATCCTCTACCGTGTCCCCCCTCAAATGGGAGGTGATGAAATCTTCGACTTTCTTGTGATTTGCACTGCCGACGGGGCGTGGACCGAACGCCACCATCTCTTTTACATATTGCATGGCACGTGCGGAATCGATGGTCGGCGGTAAACCGCTGTCGGGTGGAAGCGAAAGTTCTGGGACGGGCGGTGCGGCGGCCGGAGCCGCAGGCTGGGTCTGCGCTTTCACTTGACCTTCATCGTTGTCGCGATTGCACGCCAATACTACAACCGCGATAGACAGCAACAAAACACGAAGTACGATTTGCTTGCTTATCACCGAATAAACCTCAAGAAACAAACTCAATGCACAAGTGCTGAACCATGCCGAACTATTATGCCGCCTTTTTTTCTTTACGAGCACGGCGCTGTTTGGGATGGACAATGTAGGCTATTCCAATGCTGGCCGCATACAACGCGATCATGGGCGCCGCAAAAATACACATGTTCAAGACGTCGGGAGTCGGGGTAACGATGGCCGCAATAATGAAAATGACCAGGATGGAATACCGGAAGTTCTTCCACATGAAACCAGCGCTCACGATGCCCATCAGCGCCAGGAAGAAAATGAGGATGGGCATCTCGAAAATCAAACCCATGCCCAGGACAATGCTCAGGAACAGCGATGTATATTCACCGATGGTGATCATGGGCTGAAACTGACTTCCGAAACCGATCAGGAAATCTAACGCCCGGGGATAAACAAACTTATAGCCGAAGTATCCTCCCGCCGAAAACAGGGCAATCGTCGAAGCCATGAAGGGCATCACATAGCGCTTCTCGTTGCGGTACAGACCAGGCGAAATGAACATCCAAACCTGATAGAGCACAAAGGGAGAAGTCAGGAAAAGACCGGCCAGCGCGGCAATCTTCAAGTAAAGATTGAAGGGTTCCACGGGATTCAGATATACAAGTTTCTCCGACATGCCATGAGCTTTGAGCGCGCCCATGATGGGCCTCTGCATGACCCCGTAGATCCTCTCGCGGAAGCCCCAACAGGCAAAGAATCCAACGGCTACGGCGCCAATGCAATACACCAGGCGGTTACGCAACTCCTCGAGGTGATCGAGAAAGCCCATGGTGGGCATGGCGTCGCGCTTCGGGTCGTCCTCGGAGGCCCCGGTCAGATTTTCAAACATGCGAATCCTGCGTAGCGGAAGAACTTGCAGGGTCAGAAACTGGAGAGGCGACGGGAGCCTCGACCGATGAGAGAGTTGAAGTCTCGGGGGCCGCGTTTGCCACGGCTGGACTCGAATCAGCAGACTTCGAATCGGCGATAACCCTGTCAGTCGGAGCCGCTAAAGTTCCGGGCAATTCATGGGGAGCGACTTCACTCGCGGCGGGGTTCAAACTTAAACTGGCGACTGCTCCTGGTGGCGGCACGGCGGGAGGCAGAATCTCCTGCTTCTTCTCGACCTCCAGATGCGCGATCTCGGTTTCAATTTGCGACTTGAATTCGTTCGAGGCGCGGCGCAGTTCGGCAAGCAGACGTCCGGCCTGACGGGCGATCTCCGGCAACTTCTTCGGCCCGAAAATAATCAGGGCCAGAAAGAACAGAAAGATCGTCTCGGAAAAACTCATGGCCTCATCATAATGCGGGAGTGCCAAGGCGGCAATGTTTGGGCTTGAGCATGAGCCAGAGTCGAAACATTTGGACGAGTCGGCGCGGAATAGAGTTTGTAAAGGTAGAACCTAAACTGCCTTTGGCCGCATCTTAAAGTAAGGACGTGCCAGAACGGTTACCAATGGTAACCTTCCCGGTCCGCGACAGTCTAAAGCTTGTAATGCTAATGATATAATCCGACTATTCAGCGCGGTAGCCAGGGAAGATCGAGATCCCTCAACCGAAGGAAATATTCAAAATGGCACGTAGTTCACGCCGATCGCTCTTCCTGGTAGTTTTTTTTCTGCTCGCCTGCGGCTTTCTGGGCATTCTATTCGCCCAGCGCACTGGGCAGGCCTCCTCTTCGCCCTCGAGCGACTCCGACGTCAAGGACAGCCTGAAGCAGTTCACGGATGTCTATGCCGTCATTGAGGACAATTACGCGGAACCGGTCAATCCGGATAAAGCGATATACAACGGGGCCATTCCCGGGATGCTGCACGCGCTTGATCCGCACTCGAATTTCTTCGACCCCAAGTCTTACGCGCTGATGCGCGAGGACCAGCGCGGCAAGTACTACGGCGTGGGCATGACGGTGGGACCGCGCAACAACAAAGTCATTGTGATTTTCCCCTTCACCGGAACTCCAGCCTACAAAGCCGGCATTCATCCCGGCGACGTGATCATCGCAGTAGATGGCAAATCCACGGAGAACATGAGCACCGGCGACGTCGCCGACTTGCTCAAAGGGCCCAAGGGCACCACCGTACACATCAGCATCTCACGCGAAGGCGTGGAGAAGCCCATGGAGTTCACGCTGGTGCGCGACGAGATTCCGCGTTACAGCGTTGACGTGCATTTCCTGATCCGGCCGGGCATTGGCTACCTCCACGTGACCGGCTTTAACGAGACCACGGAAGAAGAGGTTTCCAAAGCGCTGGATGAAATGGGGGATCTCAAAGGTTTGATCCTCGACCTGCGCGGAAACCCCGGAGGCTTACTTAGCGAAGGCGTTGGCGTAGCGGACAAGTTTTTGAAGAAAGGCCAACTGATCGTTTCGCATCACGGACGTGCGTCCGCGGAAAAGCGTTACGTGGCGCAGCACGGAAATGGGGGGAAAGATTATCCCCTCGTCGTTCTGGTAAACAGACTGACGGCGTCCGCGGCGGAGATTGTTTCCGGAGCCATTCAGGATCATGATCGCGGATTGATCGCGGGCGAAGTCACGTTTGGCAAGGGACTGGTTCAAACCGTCTATCCGCTGTCTGAAAATACCGGGCTGGCGCTAACCACGGCGCACTACTATACGCCCAGCGGANNCGCGATGCTGAATCGGGCAGCAATGCCAATCGCGAAGTTAAACTCACTGACAGTGGCCGCACGGTTTACGGCGGTGGCGGCATCACGCCGGATGTTGTAATTCCTCCCGTCAAGGGCAACCACTTTCAAGACACGCTGCTGCAGCATTACGCGTTCTTCAACTACGCCAAGCGCTACGTGGTGAATCATCATCCGACCAAGACTTTCGAAGTGGACGATGCTGTGATGCAGGATTTCCGCAAGTCACTCGACGAAGCGAACATCCCTTATACTCAGGCGGATCTGGTCGACAACAACGACTGGATCAAATCCAATATCAAAGCCGAAGTCTTCGTGGATGCTTTCGGTCAGGATGAAGGGCTCAAAGTCCGGGCGGAATCGGATCCGGAAGTGGTCAAGGCTCTCGACCTTTTGCCGCAGGCCAAAGCGCTGGCCGACAACGCCAAGCGCATCGTGGCTGAGCATAACACCGCCGGAGCGTTCAACCGCTAGAACGGAAGTGATTCTCTCAAGGGCCCGGACACGTTTCGGGCCTTTGCTTCGAGCATCGTAGAGTGCGCGTCCCGCCCGCTTTTCGGGCCAGCAGGATGCTGGCGCTACTTTCATTGACTTCGCCGCCGGGCTATGTGAAAATCCGCGTCAGCGGGGCCCGTAATCGGCCTGGGAAACTGTCCTTCACCGCAGGCCCGACGCCATCGACAATGAAACGAGTTCAACAACCTCCGCAAGCCACGGCTCGGCCTGCAACATTCCGCAGCCCGGCGGAGCTCGTTTGAAGCCGGTTGTGTTGGGGTTGGCGGTAGCTTTGGCGGTAGCGGCTGGCGTCACCGATTGGCGCAGCCGTCGCATTCCCAACTGGCTGACGATTACGGGGCTGCTGGTGGGCATCGCGGCGAATGCCGCGGTCGGCGGAGTGGGTGGTCTGAAGACCTCCCTGCTGGGCGCCGGGTTGGGATTGCTGCTGCTCTTGCCGTTCGTTTTTCTCCGCAGCCTGGGCGCGGGCGACTGGAAGCTGGCCGGAGCTTTGGGAGCATTCGTGGGCCCGGGAGTGCTGCTTGATT
>PLUI01000114.1 GCA_003164855.1 Acidobacteriaceae bacterium | reverse complement strand
TGCGACCGCATGGGCCACAACAGCCTGCATAGCTGCTTCGAAAGCACCCATGGTTCCCGCTGCTCCACCTGCCTGAAAGAACTCTACTACTCTTACCAACAGCACCAGGCGGGCAAGACCGCGACGCAGATTCGCGCCGGCATCATCAGAGGCGACTGGAAGCAGATCAATCTGGAATCGGCCGCGACGATCAACTAGTGACGATAGACTAGCAGCCCGGCTATATCCGAGCGCCAAAGACACAGAAGGGGCCGGTCAAGTGAACACTCGACCGGCCCCTTTTCTTCGTCCTGACTTATTACTGATTTTTCGGCTTTGCCCTTCGCTTGGCCGGTGCACCGGTTGCTTTTTTCGTTTCTCCCTCCCGGAGCAGCGTCAACGAATCCGCAGCGTTGAAGGGATACTCGCGGACTGACTCCTGGGACGCCTGGCCGGTGTTGCTGAGGGTGATGTCGACTCTGCGATTGCTGGCCAGGATAATCATTCTCATATTGTCGAGTACCTTCTGCCGATCCTCCGGGCTCAACTCGGGGTTCCGTTCAACCGCCGCTTTCACTTGCTTGTCGGTGAGGTTTTCCTGTTTGCCGAATGCCTGCGTCTGGATGTTAGCAGCCGGAACTCCCAGCCCGGCCAGGAACCCCTTGACGCGATCGACGCGCCGTTGGGAAAGTTGCTGGTTATACTCTGCCGAGCCGCGCGGATCGGCATGCCCTTCCAGAGTGAGTCGCGCGTCCGGTTTGACCTGGAGATAGACCAGAAAATCGCTGGCGAGCCGGGTGAGGGTTGTCTCCTGGCTAGCAAGCAGGCCAGCCTCGGGATTCTCCAGGGTAGGCTTCGCCGTCGCAAAATAAACACTGTGAAGAGCAAGCCTTTTCTCGAGGGCAACCACGTCAACGGGTGGCGGCGGGGGTGGTGGCGCTTGCAGGTTCACCGTGGTGGAGGCAGAAGCCGTGAGGGGTTGATTGCGGTCATCGGCCACGTTGCAGGTCACGGTTATTGTCCCCGGTTGCGCACCCGCAGTATCCAAGGCGGCGGTCGAGGTGTTGCCGGTAACGTTGCCGGCGCTGGTGGTGTAGCTATAAGTCAACCCGCGGCCATCGGGGCTGCTGGCGGTTGAAGTAATGGTTGATGTGCCGCCCGGCGGAACGCTGGCCGGATCGGACGAGCATGAAATCATAGGCGGATGCGGCTCTTTCACGGTGAATCTGGCATTGCAGGATGCCACGCCAGTCGTGCTGCCGTCGCTCAGGTTGGCAATCACCTGGTATGGGCCAGGCTGCAAGCCGTTGGTATTAATCTGTGTGGTGGAACCGGTCTCGCCAGGTTTCACCCCGGAGCCACTCCAGGTGTAGATGACAGTATGCTTCGGATTGAAGTTCGAGCCCTCAGCGGTTACAGTCAAAGGTTCGCCGGAAAAGACCTCACCCGGCCGCACCGAGCAGACCGCCGCGGGTGGCGTCACAGTCCGTTTACCGCCCCACATAAATACCAAACCACTTTGCAGTCTTACGCCTCTGATATCAGTGGCGGGAACGACCGACGACGGACCGTACTGATGATTCGAGAACACGTAATCGGCTCTGATCAGACGCAACGCGAAGTGCCGATTCAAGTTCAGATCGAGACCGGCGCCCGCCATGAACCCAAATTCATAATCGCTTCCGAAGACTTCGGACGCCAGGCGATGCCCGCCCACGAGAGCTTCAAGAAACGGGGAAAAACGGTGCCCGCGCAAAGTTATCTTAGGACCAGCGGAGAGGTTGAAGAACTCGGCATCGTCAATACGCATCTCCACCCCGGACTCACCGCTGCTCAAATCCGCACTGATGTCGCCGGTCAATCCCAACCAGCGGTTGAAGTTATATGTAATGCTGGCACCCGCGCCCTTCGCGTTCGATTCCACGGGGCTGCTTACCGGGAGCAGTCCGCCGGGAAGCAAGCCGTGCACATCTGCGCCCGGATAGACGAAGGAGTATCCGCCGAAAAGCTCCCATTTGGGAGCGGGCTGATCCTGCGCTGCCGCGAGCGAGCCCATGCCACATAGGACAGCGACTACTACCAAACGCTCAATTGCGACCCGGCCATAAAGGTTCTTATCGTGGGATGACATGTGCCAATTCCTCCGAATTTCAATAACGCCGAAATCATTCTTTTCCTGCATGCTCTGTAGTGGAGCGGCTTCACCACTAATCTCACCCCGAATACTCATGGGCCTGGACAGGGAGGTACATTCACTGGATTGCTTAACAACGTGACGGCACCGGTCCGGGCCAGCGCGCTGCCATTCAGAATTGCGCCGGTATCAAGCGAGATAGACGCCTGAGCCATAATGATTCCCTGGAATGTTGTGGTGGTTCCAAGCGTCGCCGAACTACCGACCTGCCAGAACACGTCTTGAGCCGTGGCGCCGCCGCTTAGAATGACATCGCTGTTGTTAGCCGCAGTTGTTAGAGTGGACACGATCTGGAAGATGTAGACCCCATTGCCGCTGAGGGTTAGGTTCCCGGTTATTCCCAGCGAAGGCTGGGCGCTCGTCGTCTTATAAACGCCCGGAGCGAGTGTTTGCCCTCCTATATCCGCGGTGAGGATGGCGCCTCCCGGTGCTGCCGCAGCGTAGTTATACGCCGTGGTCAAATCCCCTTGCGCCGTCTGGGCGGTCGCATCCCCCGCGTATTCCGTGCCCGTCAGTGTTCCCGGCGGAAATCCGGTAATCGAAGCTGCCGGCCATATCCCAATATCTCCCGTTACGTCGGTTGGGCCGCTGTTAGCAACGGCGGGGGTAGCGGCCAGAATTCCGAAACTGCAGGCCGTTCCCAACGGTACGGCAGCCTGGCACGCCGTGGCAGATGTGGTGAAGCTCCATACATAATTAGCTGCCAGCGGAACGCCCGAGAGATCCTCGGCACCCGTGGTGATGGTGGCGGTGTAGAGCGTATCTAGTGCAAGAGGATTGGTGGGCGTGAACGTCGCGACATCGCTTGACACGACATAAGTAACTGCTCCTGGCACGGCGGTAAGGCCTGGACCAGTCAACGTAAAGGTTGTGCTGTTGATCGTGGAAGCATTCATCGCCTCGCTGAAGGTTGCGGTCACCAAAGTGTTCGGACAAATNNGCCGCCAACGCATTGCCAGATGGATCTTGGGCACCGGTGGTAATCGTTGCGGTATACGGGGTGTTCAGTACGAGAGGGCTTGATGGTGTGAAGGTCGCGGTCGATAAAGCGTAACTAACTACTCCAACGACGGCGGTGGTGCCCGGCCCGGTCAACGTAAAAGTTGTGCCAGTGATCGTGGAAGGATTCATGGCTTCGCTGAAGGTTGCGGTCACTACCGTGTTAGGGCAGATGCCGGTTGCCAGATTCGGAGGGGTTACGGAAATCACGGTGGGCGGCGCGCATGGGTTGGCACCTGTCGTGAACGTCCATACGAAGTTACTCACCAGCGCAATCCCGTATACATCTGTGGCGCCGGTCGTAATTGTGCCGGTATAGACCGTGCTCAGAGCGAGAGCGCTTGATGCGGTGAACGTCGCGGTGTTGCTTGCCGCAGCGTAGGTGACTACTCCCACTACTGGTGTGGTGCCTGGCCCAGTCAACGTAAAGGTCGTGCCATTGATGGTTGCAGGATTCATGGCCACGCTGAAGGTGGCTGTCACGGTTGTGTTGGGACATGCACCGATGGCAGCGTTGAGAGGCGCCACGGACACCACGGTCGGCGAGGCCACGGTCGGGTTGGTGCCGGTCTTGTCATAGTCGGTACATCCGGCGCTGAAAATGAGCAGTAGGAATGCCGTGAACCAGATGCTGAGATTGTTGTATTTCCGTATGATGCTCATCCTTTTTTCCTCTCGGCTGCTGCCGCGATTGCTTGTCTCTGTTTTGCAAACTATTCCTCGCGCAGCGGTGAACACAAGGATTTCGCTCACACAAATGGGAATATTGTCCTGTAGCTTTTCCATTTTGGGACACGGAGTGAGCCATTCTGCGGACCGGGTGCCACCACTCTTGCGAGTGCGGGACTTTCCATGCCATGGTGGTTCGTGGACTCAATCCTCGACCACCGCGCATCGCCTGCGGTGTCGGTGATCGCGGCCAGGTATTCGGGATTGCACCACCCCGATTGCTCTATACCCGCACTTTGAGTGATACTTGAGAATCAGTTCTTCGAGGTTCATGCTAAGGAGTACCCATTACGACGAGCACAGGAAAAATTCTTCACATGGCTCAAAAGGCTAACCCTAAGAAGTCATCCATCGCCGACGACCCGCGCGCCTCGCAAGCTCTGCAGAATTATGAGACCGGGTTGCGCGCCTTGCAGGAGCACAAGTTCGACAAGGCCAAGCCGCTGTTTCAGAAAGTGCTGGCCGGCGGCAGCAAGGAATTATCCGACCGCGCCGCCATCCACCTCAGCATTTGCAATCAACATCTGGAGCGCTCGACCACCAACCAGTTCAAGACCGTCGAAGAGCACTTCGATTACGCCGTCTCTCTCATGAACGTGGGCGACTACGTCACTGCGCGCGAGCACATCGAAAAACTTGTAAAGCAGGCGCCGAAAACCGATTTCGTCATTTACGGCCTGGCTGCGCTCGATTGTCTTACCGGCCACGTGGAAGACTCGCTCAAGCATCTTGATGAGGCCCTGCGTCTGAATGCCGGCCTGCGCTACCAGGCGCGGAACGACTCCGATTTCCACAATCTGGCCGAGGATCCCCGTTTCACAGAGTTGTTATATCCGGATCCCGCTGCCGATCTTTCGTCGCCGGAAAGCTCCTTCCGGGAAGACGATTCGTATTAGCCGGGCAATCGAGATTCACTCGATGGAAAGCAAAACTGCAGAACTCTCGCATCTGGAGAAAGCCACGCGCGAGCGCGGACTGCGCGTGGTCGCCATCGGGGGCGGCACCGGACTGTCAACTCTCCTCAAGGGACTCAAGCGCTTCGCGCTCACGCCGGCAGAAATAATTGTGGCGCATCCCGGTACACCTATCATCCGCGATCTCTGCGCCGTGGTTACCGTCAGCGATGACGGCGGCTCCAGCGGACGCCTGCGCAAGGAACTCAACATGCTTCCGCCGGGCGATATCCGCAACTGCATCGTCGCCCTCAGCGAGGACGAAGCTCTGCTTTCTCAGCTCTTCCAGCATCGCTTCGACAAAGGCTCCGGCCTGGAAGGCCACAGCTTCGGAAATCTGTTTCTGGCCGCGCTCACTTCGATCACTCACGACTTCTCTGAGGCCGTGCGGCTGTCGTCGGAAATCCTCGTGACCCGTGGCCACATTCATCCCGCCACCACCTCCAACATCGAACTCGAAGCCCTCATGGAAGACGGTACTCGCGTGCGCGGCGAGACTAAAATCACCGCCAGCAAAGTTCGCATCCACGAACTCTTCCTGGTTCCCGCCGATGTCGATCCTTTGCCGCAGACCCTCGACGCCATCGCCCGCGCCGATGTCATCAGCATCGGTCCGGGCTCTCTGTTTACCAGTCTCATCCCTAATTTGCTGGTGCACGGCATTGCTGAGGCCATCGTCAACTCGCCGGCCACCAAGGTTTACATCTGCAACCTGATGACCCAGGCGAACGAGAGCCTCGGCCTTACTGCCGCCGATCACATCCGCGCCCTCAACCGTCATGCCGGACAGCAGATCTTTGACTATGCTCTGATCAACCGCACGCCCGTATCCGATGAACTCAAGGCAAAGTACGCTCTGGAGGGTGCCTGCCAGATCGTTGCCGATCTCGATGCCATCGAGGCTCTGGGCGTGATCCCCGTCCTGGGAGACTATTTGGAAGAGGCCGGCGTAGCCCGCCACAACACCACCCGCGTCGCCATCGATCTGATGCAACTTGGATCTCAACCCCTGAGTGATCGCAGTACTCGATCGGCCATTAAGTCATAGCAGGCTGTTGAAAAAAACCGATTTTGATTTTGATTTTGATTTTGGGTGGCGCAGCGGTTTACCGCTGCGATCACTGCCACGTTTTCAATGCCGGCTTCAGCCGCTGAGGGACGTCCAATCACGTCAATAGACTTTTTCCGCAGCCTCCTAGTTCGTTAAACCACAGCCGCGCTAATTCTCTCTTTCCCATAAGGTCTGCCAGTCGCTAGAATGTCGAGAATGAAGCAACGTTTCTTCTCGAACCGGAAATTCACGCCAGGAATAAACTCGCAAACCGTTGGCTGTCTACTCTTGGTTCTCGCCCTATCCGGCGTGGCCGCTGCGCAGCGGGATAAAGCTGAAGATCCCACTGCCGTTCTAAATTTTCTCGTGATCAAAGACGACAACGGGAAACCGATTCGCAACGCCGCCGTAATCATGCATCCCGTGAGCGAGGCGGGCAAGCAAAGCCGAGGCGGACTGGAACTTAAAACTGACATTGACGGCAAGACCAGCTTCGACGGCGTCCCCTACGGAACACTGCGCGTGCAAGTCTTGGCCAGCGGATTCCAGACCTTCGGCGAGGACTATAACGTGGACCGGGCTAAACTGAACTTCACCATCAAACTGAAACGCCCGCAGGGGCAATACTCCGTTTACCAGGACCACCCCGAAGAAAAGGGTACCGACAAGAAGGACGATAAGACGCCGCCTGCGGACCCGAACGCGAAACCGCAGTAGTCGGCCGCTGGCCGAAGATTGCGCACATAATTTGTTGCTGGATGTTGAATCTCACTGCCGAGTAGAATCTCACGATGAATTATCTTCTCAAGACCGAGCCTACCGTATATTCCTTTGCCGATCTGCAGCGCGAACAGACCACCATCTGGGACGGCGTCACGAATCCTGTCGCGCTCAAGAATCTTCGCGGCATGAAGCCCGGGGAACAGCTAATCATCTATCACACCGGGGACGAGAAAAGCGCTGTGGGCACTGCAACCGTAGTCTCCGTGGATACCAGCGACCCCAGGAATCCGCAGGTGAAAATCAAGACCGGCAAACCGCTTGCGAAACCGGTGACGTTGGCCGAGGTGAAAGCCAACAAACTCTTCGCCGACTCCCCCCTGGTCCGCCAAGGGCGCTTGAGCGTCGTTCCCTTGACCGACGCTCAACACAAGTTCATCACTGGTTCTTGAGGCGCTCGCGGAATCTCAATGCGCCTTCGCATCCCGCCGGATCAGCGCGTGATCCACAAAAAACCCAATTCCGACCGCCAGCGGAATAATGCCGAAGGTCGCGGCGATCATGGCATCCGGCTCAACCCGCCCGATCAGCACGAAGGTCGCGATGTAACCCAGAGCCCCTGCCACCAGCAGAATTCCCGACCGCCGCGACCGCGCCGCTTCCGATAGCTCCACCTGCATCGGTACCTCCGCGCCGCGCGCAATCGCCGCCATCCGCTCATCGCTGCGCAGCTTTCGCACTCGGAAAAACGTATACATCGCCGCCATCGGGATCCCGAGCGCCATCACCACCGCCGCCAATCCCACAAAGTTGCCGTCCATAAATGCCTCCTGAACTTCGATTCAGCGCCGGTCGACCCAGCGCCCGCGTCACCTATAGCTACGGACTTCCGCAGCAGAATGTTCCAGCGACTTTCGCCGCGCTTACAAAACTTTGCAAAACTCTTCCCTCCCCGCTAGCAACCCTCAGAGAGCGCCCCGGTTCTTATGCCAATGACGACCGAGACCTTGTATTCTGTACCTGATTCCCCGCACGCCTTCGGATTGTCGACGCGCATTTGATATACGGCTTCCACGAACCAGAACAGAGGAATTGCAAGAATGATACTGAAAGCCTCGTCCTTCAAACTCCCCAAGCCGCATTTGGCGTACTCACTCGCAGCCTGCTTCCTGGGACTGCTCGCCGTGGCTTCCCTGCCGGCACAAGACGCTCCGGACAAAAATGCGCCGTCAAAGGATTCCCAGGAAAAGGTCGACGTCGATGACCTTTCGCGCACGTACGTCGTGCATCTGCCCCCGAACTACGACCAGCAGCAACACTATCCGGTCGTGATTCTTCTCCATGGTCGAAATCAGGATGCCGGCGATATGGCGCGGCTCACCCACTTCAACCAGCTCGCCGATAAAGATGGCATTATCGCGGTCTATCCCAACGCCTCACATGGCCAGTGGAATATTGGAGTGCGACCTGAAGAGCCGTCTCCCTTCGCGCCCCGCCGCGGAGGCGGTGGCCGTCGCGGAGGATGGCCGGGCGGCGGTGGCGGCTACCCCGGCGGCGGTGGCGGCGGGTATCCCGGCGGCGGTCAGAGCGGCGGACAGAATCCCGAGGAAACCAAGAACCGGCCTGAGCCCCCGGATGACGTTGCCTTCCTCAACCAAATGCTGGACCAACTCGCCCTCAAGTATTCGTTAGACACGCGCCGCATCTATGCCACTGGTCTGAGCGACGGAGGCTTCATGGCATTGCGCGTAGGTTGCAGCATGGCCGATCGCGTTGCAGCCATCGCGGCGGTGGGCGCCGCTATGCCCAAAACCATGATCTGTTTGCCCGCACGGGCCGCGCCTGCGCTTTTCATCAACGGCACGGACGACCCCGTCGTCCCCGATAGCGGAGGCAACTACAAACCGGGCCGATTCCACGTGCTCTCAGCCGAGGATAGCGCCAAGACCTGGTCCAAGTTCGACCGCTGCGGAGAGAAGCCTGCCCAGGGCAAGCTGCCAGCCGTGGACAAAGGCGGCAAGGAGACCAAAACCTACACCTACAGCGGCTGCCAGGATAACGCTCAGGTCGTGCTCTACAGCGTAAAGAACGCCGGCAATACCTGGCCCGGCGGCGAACAATATACCTCCGAAAAAGAGGTGGGCAAAACCAGCAACGCCCTCAACGCCAATGACGCCATCTGGAACTTCCTGGTCACCAGGAAAATCTCCGGCGAGAGCGGCGTGCAAAAATAAAAAATAAAAATAAAGACTGTCTTCACGCCAGATGCGTGTGCGCGTCGGGATAGAATTTGGCGATCATTCGTCCCGTCATCAGCCCGCCTTCATATTCCGGGATAATCACCTCGTCCGCCCCGGAGTTGCGCATGGCCTGCGCATACCGAGACTGCCCGGCCCGCGTAATGATCCTCGCCTTCGGATTCAGCGCCTTCGCCGTCACCGTGATGTAAAGATTGTCGGCGTCGTTGTCGATCACAATGCACACCCCTCGCGCCCGCTCGATTCCAGCCGACTGCAGCACGTCGTGCCGTTTGGCATCGCCCTGGATGGCCAGCACTTTTTCCTTCAGCAGTTCCCTGCACAATCCTTCGTTGGTCTCGATCAGCACGAACGGAATCTTCAGGCGGTTCAGTTGATCGACCACGGTGCGGCCGACCTGCCCGTAGCCGCAGATGATGAAATGATCGCGTAGCTTTTCAATGCTGACGTCGTTCACCATGGTTCTCCAGGCCTCCACTCCCTGCCGTTTGAAGATCGTAACCGCTACCCGCTCCGCCACCCAGATTTGAAACCCGAACACCCCGCAATACACAAAAATCGAAAACAACTTAGTCGAATTGTGAACCCGCTTGGCGTCAATCGCGTGCGGCTGGATCATCCAGAAAAGCGCATCCTGCCAGATCAACCCCTCCAGCCGCCGGTATACCAGCACACACATCAGGCTGAATAAGACGAACACCACCACCGGCAGCCACAACCGCCGCACAAACAGTAGCAGGATCCGGATCATGAGGCAGAGATACTACCGTAAGTTCAGGCAGAGAACAACGAAATGCGTATCCTCAAGAATCTATGAACTGAATCGCTTTCTTGCATGCTCCCGAAGACAACAAACCCATGTCACTTCTAACACTGTGTCCCGCGTGGCGGCGGGACTCACCGCCACTCACCGAATCAACTGTCTCAACTCTCGGCGCAGAATTTTTCCCGAGGCCGTTTTAGGCACGACCTCCACAAAATGCACTTCGCGCGGCTGTTTATACCGCGTCAGCCGTTCGGCAACAAACCCGCATAACTCTTCTTCCATTTTCTTGCCCGTCACAAAGCCGTCACGCAGAGCAATAAACGCCACAGGAATCTCTCCCGCCTCCGCATCTGCTCGCCCCACAACTCCACACTCCCGCACCGCTGGATGTTCCAGCAACACCGCTTCCACCTCGGCCGGCGCCACGGGAAATCCCTTGTACTTGATCATTTCTTTGCGCCGGTCCACAACCCGGTAAAAACCTTCGCCATCGCGCGTGACAATATCGCCCGACCAATACCATCCCTCGCGCAGCACAGCCGCCGTCGCATCTGGTTCCTTCCAATATCCTTTCATGAACTGCGGACCGCGCATCACCAGTTCCCCCGGCTCGCCCGTCGCAACCTCTGCCGCGCCGCCTGCAGTGGCCGCCCAATTCTCCGTCCCAATGACCCGGCACTCCGTCTGCGCCAGCGGATGCCCAATCGAATCCGGCCGGTAAAGTTCCGGCTCGAGATAACCCACATGCGTCACCGGCGAAGCTTCCGTCATGCCATATCCCTGACATACCAGAATGCCCGTGAGCGCGGTGAATCTTCGCGGCAGCTCGGCCGCCAGCGGGGCAGCTCCGGACTTCACCCAGCGCACATTGTGATTCTTCGGAAACTGTCCCGCCTCCGCCGCCAGGCACAGAGCATTCATCGCCGGCGGCACCAGCGGCATCATCGTAATCGCTTCCTCCGTCAGCAACGAGGCCACTTGCCCAACTCCGAAGCGCGGCATCAGCACCAGCGTCGCCCCCAGAATCAGGGCCGGATTCAGCATCACATTCAATCCGTAAATGTGATACAGCGGCAGAAAGCAAAGAATATTGTCGTCGGATTTAAGCTGAGTCGCACGTGGCCCCAGGAATTGATAGACATTGGCCACCAGGTTGGAATGCGTCAGCATCACTCCCTTGGGCAGCCCCGTAGTGCCGCTGGAATAAGGCAGCGCCGCCAACGTCTCTTGCGATCCTTGATCAGGCTGCGGCAGCGCCGCGCTCACCGGCTTCAGCAAATCGGAAAACGGCTCGCTTCCGCTTCCCTGCTCGCGCGTGCAAAATACCCGGCGCAAATTCGGCAGCCCCGCAAGATTGATGCCCTCAATATTCGTCCCATCCGTGATCAGCAGCACGGCTCCCGAATTCCCCAACTGATGCCGCACTTCGCGCTCGCGATACGTCGGATTCAGCAACGTCGGAATCGCTCCCGCCAGCGTAGCCGCATGATAAGCCGCGCAAAACTCCCACGAGTTCGCCAGAAAAATCGCCAGCACTTCTCCCGGCTTCACCCCAGCCCCAACCAACCCGCGCGCCAGCCCTTCCACCGTCTCTCCATATTCGGCATAAGTCATCCGCCGCCCGCACGAGGAATCTACCAGCGCGGTTTTCTGCGCATGCGTTCGGCAAGACGCAAGGATCGCATCGTGAACAAAGACGTTACTGGGATCAGCGTAGAGTTCGGTGCGCTTCATGGGCGGGATGATTGTAGCGGAAAGTNNGGCGCTTGTTGGTAATTTCCATCCATCTGGTAGTTGATGGTCACGCCGTACCAATTCACCGCAGGCCCCGGATTGTAATACTGGTTCACCGCACTCGTAACCCCGTTCAAAGTGATGGACTGGTACAACAACTGATTGGAAGAAGTTCGCTGCACCTGGATGGTCACATGGTTCCAGGAATTCTCATTCGGATAGCAGGCGATCCCCGTCGGGACCCAGTGCTGGTTGATGTTGTCCCATATATCCCACTCGTTACCGCCTGCAATGCGGCACTCGTGCCCCCATATGAAACCCAGATTGTCGAAGAATTGATTGATATCGAACTCAACTGCCTGCGAGAGTCCGAGATTGGTTCCATAGAAATACACGTCGTAGGTAAAATTGTGATACGTGGGAACCAATGTCTGATTCGGATCGGGCATGCCTTGCGAAGAGAATGCTCCAATCAAATGGTTGTTAAACAACGCGTCGGAATAGACCGCCGTTCCACCCAGATTGAACTGCGCCGCCGATCCACTCATCGAAGGCGACTTGATTCCCTGCTGCATGGAGTAGCTGATCCCGTCGCAGGGCGAAGGCGAGCAGTCCACAAAATCCGGCGGTCCCTGCCCGTAATCTGCCCACCCGCTACTTTGCTGCAGGTTGGAAAACGAGTTCCCTCCGGTTGGTATCGGGGCACTTGCAACAGTTATTTGTAACGATTGCTGCTTGGATGCTCCCTTGGCGTCCGAAACCGAGACGGCAAAACTGAAATTTCCCGC
This sequence comes from Acidobacteriaceae bacterium, assembly GCA_003164855.1. Lineage (GTDB taxonomy): Bacteria > Acidobacteriota > Terriglobia > Terriglobales > Acidobacteriaceae > Sulfotelmatobacter. Next base: position 9,176 of record PLUI01000114.1, on the reverse strand, counting down.
CACGCTGGGTGTACCGGAAACGGTTCCGCTCGCAGCGCCCAACTGCACTCCCGTGGGCAGTTGTCCGGACGCGAGCGCAAAAGCGTAAGGCGCTGTGCCCCCAGTTACTGACACGGTTGCACTATAAGCCGACCCAACCGCAGCCGAAGGAAGCGTTGCGGAAATCGTCAGCCCCGGAGTCGAAACGGGCGTCGATGTAGTACCCGATGTGGTACTCGCGCTTGCGGGAACAGATACCCCTGCGCACGCGTTGCACAACAAAAGGCAGAACACCGCGCCGATCAGAGCACCGCACTGCAACAAAACTTTTTTCTTCGGATGTTCCTGCCGCGCGGGACCCATCTATACACCTCTCGAAGGGCATCAAGAGGACACTCAAGGGAGAGTCCTTGAGTCGAACTTTATCCGGCCCATGACCAGCCCACCAGATAACCAATGGCTTGCGACTTTCGGACAATCTCAGATTGGGCAGAGGGCCACCAGCAGTAAGTAACGTGGTTGGGCATGATTGACAACCCAGCCCCAGCTCAACTCGTGCTTCATCACCCCGCGCTCGGCACCGGCGCGCCAACACGCGCCGCGAATCGCTCCGACCAGCGAATTCTCCCCGTAACTTGCATCACCACGAACAGCGTAATGATGGCGATGATCGTAATTGACAGGCCCGTGAATCCTTTCCAGAAGAACGCATAAGAAAACAGCACCAGATAAATCAATTGCGCCGTGCCCGCCTCCAAAGCGGCGAACCGCAGTCCCACCACCAGCCTCAAGTAACTCACCACCAGCCCCACCGAAACCACCGACGCCAAAATCATCGCCGCATGGATGGAAATGTGATCCACCAGATAAGCCAGCAACAGATGAAAGGCAAAAAACGCCGTCGCCAGAAAAAAATAGTTCATGGGATGCAGATCGATCTTGCGCAGCGTCGTGATGATGAACATCAGAAAAAAGAAAAAGAACAAGGACACCGGTGCCGCATAGCTGATTTCGCCCGCCAGCGGCCCGGGCTGCAACTTAGCGGGCATAGTCATTTCAATCTGAAATCCTGAAACCAGGTTCGAGTATTGCCACGTCAATTGCCAACCGCCGGGAATCGGCTGCTTCGAAGTCGGTGAGAGCGTATCGTCGGCGAAGTCGATATCCCGAAAGTTAGTCTGCATGGTGAGCATGAAATCGCGCGCCTGCGCCACGCCGCCACCCAACTCATAGCGCCAGCAATCCAATCCTTGTGAGCGGTAAGCAACATGCAGGCTGGCGGTTTGTCCCGCCCCCACTGTAGCCCGCCCCACCGTGCCCTGATCGTCGGTGGCGAGCGTCATCGTCTGCTCGTTCACCTTCATCTGCAGCTCATCGTAAATGGCCTTCTGCGCGGGGAATTTCAAGCGGAAATCTACCGTCTGCGCCTCTGCCGTCTCGTTGCGGAAGGTATAGTCCCCGGCGAAATCCACCGCGTACGTGCTGTACCACAGCAATCCCTTCTGCCGCGGCGTGAGCTGGAAGTTCACTCGAATCCGGCTGGCTTCCACCGGAAGAAAAATCTGCTGGTGCACGGTCTGAGTGTGTACGATCACCTTGCCGTTCTCGACCGTATTCGAGTTCTCGACGTCATCATGAAAGTAAGCCGCCGTGGGTGGCGACTGCTGTTGCGAAGTGCCCCAGGTGGAAGCCACGCGGCCCTGCAGTTGCTCGTTGCTGCCGTAAGTGCGGGAGAAAATGGTTGCACCCAGAATCACCCACGCAATGCTGGTGCATACAAAAATGAACGCCAGTGCCAGAATTTGTCGCAGCAAAGAATTTCCTCCTATCGCGATCAATCGCACTACTCTCTTTGCAAGGAGGTTGCCGCAGCCAATGGGTTGAGAGTACGCAGGTTAGGGCCAATCTGATCGGCGGAAACGTGTCAGCCGGGACACGTGTGTGTGTCATGTAGTAGACGATCAACTAGAAGACGATCGGCGCAAGCAGTTCGCAACTGCGCTAGCTCGCCAGCCTGCGCAAGAATTCCCTTTCGTCCATGCGGTACTTGAAAGCCTTGCGCCCGTCGATGAACACGACCGGAACTTCGTCACTGAACTGCCGCCGCAGTTCGGTGTCACTATCCACATCCACTTCCTGCCAGGTGAATCCGCCGCGGCGAGAAAGCTTCGCCAGACTTTCCTTCACCACCTCGCAGAGGTGACAGCCTTTGCGCGAATAAACCACGACCTGGCGGGACTCTGGCACGCCGCGATTGTACCGTTGCCGCAGCACCCTCTGGCAAGAAAAAAGAAGCGACTCTCCCGCACAGATGGTCCTACCAGTGCAGACCAGTTCCAGAATAAAACCCCAGGAGTAGAATCCGACAATGCTCGCTCCCGATCCCAAGCCCCTGCGCGGCAAGGCCTGCCTGATTACCGGTGCCGCCCGCCGTCTCGGCCGCGCCTCCGCTCTCGCCCTCGCGCAAGCCGGCGCCGACGTAGCTATCACGTTTCGCAATTCCGCCCGCGAAGCGCAACAAACCGTCGTCGATCTCTCCAGCTTCGGCGTCCGCGCTTTCGCCCTGCGCTGCGACGTTACCGACGAGGCCAGCGTCAAGTCCATGATGAAAGATGCCGGACGCGAGCTCGGCCGCATCGACATCCTCGTCAACAACGCCGCCAATTACGCCACCGCCGAATTCGAGCGCCTCACCCTCCGCCAGTGGGATGCGATATTCGCCTCCAATACCCGCGGACCATTTCTGGTCTCGCGCGAAGCCCTGAAATGGATGCGCCGCAAGCGGACCGGATCGAAACCCGCAGACAAAAACGAAGCCAAGATCATCCACATGGGTTCTCTCGGAGGCTTGCGTCCCTGGGCCACACACGCGCATTACTGTTCCTCAAAAGCCGCCTTGCACATGCTCACCAAAGTCATGGCCAAAGCTCTGGCTCCGGAAATCGCCGTCAACGCGGTCGCCCCCGGCATGATCGACTTCGGCGAAAAGTCTGCCGCCGCCTTCATGCGTCGCATGGCCAAACAAACTCCCATGCAGCGCAACGGACGAGACGACGAAATCGCCGCCGCCGTTCTCTTCTTCGCCACCGCCCCGCAATTCATCACCGGCCAGATTCTGGCTGTCGATGGAGGCCTCGGTCTCTAACGGATGAAAGCCTTTGACCTTGCCCATGTGGGTCGGACACTCCTGTCCGACGCCTTTGCCGTTGATTTGATCTTGATTCTGATTTTGATCTTGATTTTGATTTTGATTTTGATTCTGAAGTTGATTTTTGACTCTGATCGGGAAGGGCACGACTTATGAGGCTGCGGAAAATCTCGATTCTGCCCTTGCTTTTGGGTGGCGCAGCGGTTTACCGCTGCGATAACTGCCATGTTTCAATGCCGGCTTCAGCCGCTGAGGGACGTTAGACCCCGTCAATAGGCTTTTGCCGCAGCCCCTTAAAGCCGTGCCAAAAAAAAACCCACCCCAATCACCGCGGCTTCAGCCGCGCAAGCATCACCCCTCCGCCGAAGTAGGATCAATAATCCGCTTCACTTCCGAAACTCGGTTCGCGGGAAAACCACCCTGCTTCGCGTGTTCGCGCACCATTGCCTCATTCGGCGCAATGTAAACGCAATAAATCTTGTCGTCCGTGACGTAGCTCTCTATCCACTGAATCTCCGGTCCCAGGTTCTTCAGCACGCTGCATGATTTCTGCGAAATCCCCAGAATCTGTTCGTCCGTTAACCTTCCAGCATCCGGGATCTCGCGCTCGATGACATACTTTGGCATCTCTTCCTCCATGTCTAAGGGATGTAATAGCGAACTAAGGGCAAGGCTTTCGCCGAAGGATTCTATTCTGTGCCGTGGGAAATAGCTACTCGAATCGAAGCAGAACCCGGCATCCCTCTTCTGTACTTTTCCGGGTCAAGGTATAGTGGGGCGAATGAAGAAATCCACCACCGCGCGTTCTGCGATACCCTCTGCGACTCCCGCGCCCCGCGTCGCCATCGCCATCATGGCCGCCGGCAAAGGCACGCGGCTCAAATCGCAGCTGCCAAAAGTGCTGCATGAAGTCGGCGGCAAGCCACTGCTCGCCCACGTCATCGCCGCTGCCACTCGCGTCGTCCCGCCGGCAGATGTGTTCGCCATCATCGGCCACGAGGCCGACCGCGTCCGCGCCGCCCTCGCCCCCACCGGCGTAAATTTCGTTCTGCAGCCTGCGCAGCGCGGCACCGGCCATGCTCTGATGGTTGCCCAGTCGGCGCTTTCCGGCTACGACCACGTCATCGTTCTCTCCGGCGACGCGCCCCAGATCACGCCGCAAACCATCGCCCAGCTCCTCAACTTCCACCTCGACCAGAAAGCCTCCATGACATTACTCGGCGCCGACCTTGACCAGCCCACCGGCTACGGCCGCATTCTCCGAAAAAATGCACGTAGCGCCGAGGTCCAGGCCATCGTCGAAGAAAAATCCGCCAGCCCCGCCCAGAAAAAGATTCGCGAGATCAACGCCGGCTTCTACGTCTTCGATGTGCCGCAATTGTTTGAGCACATCAAGAAGCTTTCCACTGCGAACCCTCACGGGGAGTACTACCTCACCGATATGGCCAGGCTCCTCCGCCAGGCCCGGCAGCGCGTCGTCGTCTGGAAAACCCAGAACTCCACCGAGGTTCTCGGCGCCAACACCCGCGTCGAACTCTCCTTCATCGACTACCAGATGCGCATGCGCAAGTGCCACGAACTCATGACCGAGGGCGTTACCATCTTTTATCCCGCAAGCTGCGTCATCGATAGCGACGTCGAAATTGCTCCCGACACCGTGCTCGAACCCTTCGTGCAGATTCTCGGCCGCTCGCGCATCGGCCCCGGCTGCCGCATTCGCTCCTACTGCGTGATCCGCGATTCCGAAATCGCCGACGGCGTTCTCCTTCGGCCCGGCTGCATCCTGGAGGGTGCCCGCATCAGCCGCAATGCCATCCTCGGCCCTTATTCGCACCTGCGGCCCGGCAGCGACATCGGAGAAGGCGCGCACGTCGGCAATTTTGTCGAGACCAAGAAGATCAAGCTGGGNNAACATCGGCGCCGGAACCATCACCTGCAACTACGATGGCGTGGCCAAGCACAAGACTGTCATCGAGGACGAAGCCTTCATCGGCAGCGACAGCACCCTGGTCGCGCCGGTGCGCATAGGCAAACGTGCCTACGTCGCGGCCGCCTCCTGCATCACCGACGACATCCCCGAAGATGCGCTGGCCATCGGACGCTCGCGTCAAACCACGAAGGAAGGTTGGGCTCGTGAGAAACGCACCGCGAGAAAGCCAAAATAGATTACACGCACAGTCCCTAACCTGCTGGCTCACGTTCCCGTTTGCGGAATTCCATAGGATATTCTTGATTGGCCCACAGGTAAGCTGTTCCTGAGGCTTTATTATTGCGGAGGCACCGTGACTCGCGGCGCTGATGTCCGGAAGTCCCCGAAGGGGACGGAATTCATTAGCCCCGCACGTGAGTGCGGGGTGGACGGCGAATTCAAGCACAGAGTCCCCTTGAGGGGACGGCACTTCTCATGTCGCACACACTTGCTGCCAATTTCGTGCATTGCGTGTTCAGCACCAAAGAGCGCCGTGATCTGATTGCTGCCGAATTGCAGGAGCGGCTTTACGCTTACTGGGTCGGCATTGCCGAAAACCTGGGGCTCAAGGTTCTGGCCGCCGGCGGCACTTCCAACCATGTTCACTTGCTCATCGGGTTGCCAACTTCCTTGACGCTTGCCGAGGTTGTGCAGAAGTTGAAAGCCAATTCGTCGCGGTGGTTTGAGGAAAACGGTGTCCAATTTGAATGGCAGAAAGGGTACGGAGCGTTCAGTGTAAGTCCGTCATTGTTAACGACGGTGCAGGCGTATATTCGCAATCAAGAGGAACATCATCGCAAGCGGAGTTTCGAAGAGGAATTTCGTGCGTTGTTGGACAAGTCGGGGGTTGCGTATGACGCTGAACGGCTGTTTGCAGCCTAGTGGCGTCGCTGAAGCGACTCGGTTCTTCTTGGGATCGCACACCCCGCACTTACGTGCGGGGCTAGTGAATGGTGTCGCTTCGCGACTCTTTGCATGCCTCCCTCACCCCGGAAACACATCGAGAAAATCCAGAGCGCAGAAGAAGACGAACCTTGAAGACTCGAATTGTTAGTGCGCAACCGCCGCAAACAACTCCGAGTGCATGATCGACTGGAACTGCGCGTCCGTCGACTTGAAATGGAAATTCACATTCGAGCCGTCGGAATCCACGGTGGTGTTGTCCAGCGCTACTTTCTCCGGCGCGCTGGCGCTCATCTTNNGCCCAGCTTCCCAGCCGAGGCTAATGTAGCCGCGCTCACCGAATCGGACGATACCACCGTCAAATCAAAATTCACCCCGCCATCAAAACTCATCGTATAACGCGACCCGAGAAACCGCTTCTTGATGGTGTCATAGTCGGCGACCTTGGAGGCATCTCCCAATGCCGACCGCATCACGTTCTGCGTTCCCAGTTGATCCAGAATGCTCCAAACCGGCGCCGAATCCACGCTCGACATCATGTCAGACATGGTTTGATTCGTGTCCAGGCTTAACACCTGCCCGTCCCGCACATCTAAAGCGATGCGTACCGCGACAGAATCGCCGAACAGCAGCGTGCTGTCGTCCAGAAAGGTCATCACCATTCCACCGTCCATCGGGTAGATATTCGCAGTGTTGTGGTACTTGACCGGCTTAATCTTCGCGGCAACCATTTTCTTCAGCACGGCCTTCATGGCGAACGGCCCGGCGGCCACGCCCACGCCTTTAATGCCCTGCTTCGCCGTGCGGAACGAAGCGAAGGTGAGTGTGTCAACATCTTTGTCGGGATCGATCCCAATCCCCTTCAGCGCCACCTCGAACTGCTTCAAGTTGTCCGGCATCAGCTGCTGCTTCAGGGCAGTCGCGGTTGGCGAGTCCTTTAATGCACGGTAATCCACTGAAATCAATTGTTGCAGGTCTCCCGGGATGACCGCGCGTGCCGAACCATTCAACGGCATTGCGTTCGCGATACCCAGAAATAATACAAGCAGAACCATGGCGCTTAGAGAAGCTTTGACGGATTTCATAACCAATACAGACCTCATAAATGGAGTTTCCCTGGTCCAGGGCTTTAACCGGTTTCCCGAACCTGTCTTCCTGAACCTGTTTCCTGAACTATGAACGGAATAATACCTGCTGCTTGCAGCTTAGATGCAAAACCAAGCCTTCCCGTTACTGCGACCACCATTCTAAGCCAGCCAACCGGCCCCCGCACAGCCAAAGGTGCTAGCCCTATGACCAATATGGAACCCGTTTCCCCGGCGCGATTTTCGGAGCAACCATTTTACTGTTTACGCACACTGAATAGAGACTGAATAGTGTAAGATGCAAACTGACATCTGTACGCTACCGCACATATAAAAGCCCGCTCTCTGGGCCCCACGAAAATCCGCCGCTAGAAGAAATCAGGGAATCCATTGAAAATCCTACTGTACAACCCCGATAACGGGGTTACGCGCAATTTCATGCCGCATCTCTGGATGTTCCTCCTGCAATCTCTTACTCCCCCTGGCCACGAAGTCGTGCTGATCGATGGCAACGCCCAGCCCATGGACGAAGCCGGGATCGCCCGCTATGTGCTTGAACAGAAGATCGACCTCGTCGGCATCGGTGCCATGACCAGAATGATCGCCAAAGCCTATCGCATGGCCGACTCTGTCCGCGCCGTCGGCGTTCCCGTCGTGATGGGCGGCCCTCACGTGACCGAAATGGCGGATGAAGCTCTCGGCCGCGATGGCGGCCCGCGTCACGCTGATGCTGTCGCTCTCGGCGAAGCCGATGAAACCTGGCCGCGCATTGTGGAAGACGCGGCTCGCGGCGAGCTAAAAGACATCTACGCCCCGGTGGACGCCGCAGGCAAGGAACTCAAGCCTTCACTAAAGCACTATCCCGTCATCCCTTGGGACACCATCGACCTCCATCAGTTCAATCTCGTGCCTAAGTCGGCTAAGCACTGGCTGCAGAAGATCGGCGAAGGCTGGGGAACTTTCCGCATCGTTCCCGTCGAATCAGGACGAGGCTGTCCTTACGGCTGTGAGTTCTGCACCGTAACCGGATTCTTCGGCGATTCCATCCGCTTTCGCAGCAACGAAAGCGTCGTCAACGAACTCCTGCTTCTCAAGGCTCGCGCCCGAAAAGAGCGCGGCCAGATTGCCGTCTTCTTCATCGACGACAATTTCGCCATCAACCTCAAGCGCACGAAATCCCTGCTGCGCGATATTATCGCCGCCGGCGCGCAAGTCCACTGGGTGGCTCAGATCAGCGCCAACCTGCTGCGCGATCAGGAACTCGTCGACCTGATCTCCGCCTCCGGCGGAAAGTGGGTCTTCATCGGCATGGAGTCCATCGATCCCGCCAACCTGAAAGACGTCAACAAAGGCTTCAACAAGCCGGAAGAATATGCCGCTGTCCTGGAGCGCCTCGCCCAACGCAACGTCTACGCCATCACATCCTTCATCTTCGGCATGGATAACGACACCGTAGGTGCCGCCGAACGCACCCTGGCGCAGGTTCGAACCTGGCCGCCGGGTCTGCCCATTTTCGGCCTGCTCACTCCCTTGCCCGGCACTCCCCTGTATAAGCGTCTGGACGTCGCTGGCCGCCTGACACGGCCTAAGCACTGGCAGGACTTCATCCCTTTCACCATGGCCCACACGCCACTGAGGATGACGATCGACGAAGCCCACGCCGAAGTGAACTATGGCTGGTCGCACTCCTACGACGCCGAAGCGATCGCTCAAGCTGTCGATTCTCTGCATGAGCAGAATTTGGGCTATCGCGTCAACATCTTTCTCGCCCACCTTTGCTTCCGCGGAATCTATTTCCCCATGCTCGGCCGCTTCGCCTGGTGGAAAGTAATCTCCGAAAATCGCAAAACCATTTTCAAACTGGCTCGTCAAGGGTGCCAGGCCTGGTGGGATTCTCGATCCCGACCGGAGCCCGCGTCAGCCACCAGCGCGGGAGACTAGACCGTCAGCATCCAGGCCGTCGCGATCTTTTGAAAGGGTACGACTTCAGAGGCTGCCGAAAAATTCCGTTTCGGGCGGATTTTCGGAAGGGCACGACTTCAGAGGCTGCGGAAAAACTCGAGATTCGTGTCAGGGTATGCCTTCAGGCATA
>PLUI01000256.1 GCA_003164855.1 Acidobacteriaceae bacterium | reverse complement strand
TACGACCCGGTATGTTAATCTTCAATCAAGAATTCCGGTTACGGCGAACTGATGTTTGCGGGACTCTAGAGCACTTTGCTCTGCGGCTCGGTTCAGCCAGACCTTCCCCGTTCTTGAAAATATTCATCCCCCAAGCTTAGGAAAACATTTTCTATGAATCTCCCTAACACCCGCTATTCCCGCTGCGCCAAGCCCTGTGCTGCCAACCTGACTGCCAAGCAAATGGATCGCGTGCGGCGCGGTCTGCGAGCGCTGAGCACTGCCGCGCTTGTGACCTTTTTGAGTGCAGGCATGGCCTGGGGGCAACACAACGTATTGACGCAGCGCGGCGACGTAAAGCGCGATGGACAGTACTCCAACGAGACCTACCTCACGCCAGCCAATGTAAATACGAACGAATTCGGAAGCTTATTCTCCGACGCCGTGGATGGTTATATCGTGGCTCAACCGCTTTACGTCTCCGGGGTGACAATTGGAGGCAACGTCGTAAATGCGGTGTATGTCGCTACGGCGAACGACAGCATCTATGCCTTTAATGCCGATACGGGAGCCCAACTCTGGTGGACCAGCCTGCTGAATTCGGCCAATGGCACAACTGTGACTGCGGAGCCAGTTTCTGCGCTCGGATGCCCTTTCGTAAACGGATTCACCCAGGTGGGCATCACCGGCACGCCCGTGATCGATTCGAGCACCAACACGATTTATCTCGTCGCTAAGACCATGGAAGTTACGGGCGGCGTGACCAGTTATATTTTCCGCCTGCACGCTCTCGACATCACGACAGGCTTGGAAAAGTTTGGCGGTCCGGTGGTCATCAATGCCTCCGTGGGCACGGTAACCCTGAACACGCAGAGCGATCTGCAGCGGCCGGCGCTGCTGGAAGTAAACGGGACGATCTACATCGGATTCGGCTCGAACGGCTGCGATCAACTTGCGCATGGATGGCTGCTGGCTTACAGCGCGGCTTCTTTGCAGCAATTGGGATTATTGAATACATCGCCGGCCAAGACGTACGGTTCCTCGCTCTGGATGAGCGGCGTTGGCCCTGCCGCGGACAGCAGCGGAAATATCTATTTAGTTACAGCGAATGGCACGTTCGACGTGAACACCGGCGGCAGTGACTATGGCGATACCGTGATGAAGCTCACGTTTAACGGCACGAATTTCTCGGTAGCCGACTATTTCACTCCCTTCAATCAGGGAATGATGGCGCAGCATGACCTGGATCTGGGCTCGGGCGCTGCGGTACTGCTTCCCACTCAGACCGGAGCCTATCCGAATCTTCTGGTGACCGTGGGAAAGACCGGGACCATTTATCTGATAAATGAGGACGACATGGGGGGATACAACTCGTCGGGAGACACGATTGTGCAGGAGCTTCCCGGCGCGGTAAAAGGAGTGTGGGGAGCCGCCGTCTACTGGAATGGCGGAGTGTACATCGCCGGACGCCAGGATTACGTCAAGGAATTCTCGTTGATCAACGGAATGTTGTCGGTCACGGCGGTCGCCGAATCCCCGTCGAGTTACACGTTCACCGGAGTTCCAGTCATTTCGGCGAATGGGGACAGCAATGGCCTTCTGTGGCTGGTCCGCAACCTGAACGCCACGAGCACTACGGAATTGCTTTCGGCATTCAACGCAACCAACCTCTCGGAGATTTACAACACTAACAAGAATCCAGGCCGGGACCAACTAAGCGCGACAGCACACTTTGCGACTCCTCTGATCGCCAATGGCAAGGTCTATGTGGGCACGGAGACGCAGTTGCAGGTCTACGGGCTCTTCCCCGCAATCAATGCGTCGTCGGGAAATAATCAGACCGGCACCGTGCAAACTCCTCTTAACCTGAGTGTGCAAGCCGCCAATCCCTACACAGGAATTGGAATTTCAGGAGTACCGGTGACGTTTAGCGACGGTGGCACAGGGGGAGTATTTAATCCCAGCAGCGCGACCACGAATTCTACCGGTACGGCCACCACCATATATACGTTGCCGGAGACCGCTGGAACTTATTCGCTCACTGCGAGCAGCCCGGGTTATACCACCGCGACCCTTAGTGAAACTGCGATTGCAGGCACCGCAAAAACTATCTCAGTCATCTCGGGTTCCTCTCAGTCCGGAACGGTAGGAACGACCTTGCCCCTGCCGCTGGTTGTGCAAGCAAAAGACAATTTTGGAAATAAAGTCTCGGGTGCCTTAGTTACATTCTCCGACAGCTACGGAGGCACATTCTCGCCCAATCCAGCCACCACGGTCAGCAACGGTGAAGCCAGCACCGTCTTCACTCTTTCCACCTCGGCCCATAGTGGTTTTGCTGTGACCGCCTCTTCTGGCGCGGCTACTCCGGCAACGCTGCACGAGACGTCGGTGGCAGCGGCTCCCGCCACCGAGGCGCTCTCGGCAGGCAACAAGCAGACCGCTGCTCCAAGCACTCAACTGCCAAAACCCCTGGTCGTGGTGGTGAAGGATCAATACGGAAATGCGGTATCCGGAGTAACTGTGACCTTTTCAGACGGAGGCGCGGGTGGCAGTTTCCTAAACAGCACTCCGATCACGAACAGCGTAGGACAGGCAAGCGCAACTTACACTTTGCCGCCTACGGCTGGCACATACTCCATCACGGCTACCGTGAACAGTAACGTCGACATTGTGACTTTCACTGAGATAGCCAACTGAGATTTTTCAGCAAGAGCTTTGCGCCAGATGGATGTTGTCACAAAAGCAGAATCGGGCCGAGTGATGGGCATCTCTCCCCAGCCCTGGAATCGGACACAGCAAGAGATTCGCGGAGACTGACTCGTCATGACTAGATTTCGAATCCTGGCGTTGGCGTCCATATTCTTGACCTCGTGGTCGATGGCCCAGACGGTGACATCGTTTGAGGGCATCGACGCCAGCCAGCTGGCCAGCCCCGAATATGACGTGGATCCCAACGGGGCCGTCGGGACCAAGCAATTCATGCAATACGTCAACCTGTCTTATCAGGCATTCGATAAAGTCACATTTGTCCCGGTATGGAGTACTCCGCAGCTGGTGAGCACGCCTTTCAGGCAGAATGGGCTGACGATTTGCGAAGCCATCAGCGGGGATGGAATGATTATTTTTGATCGCCTGGCCTCGCGCTGGGTTATCGCAGGCCACACGGGCACGGAAAACAACTATCAATACTGCGTCGCCATCTCTAACACCGACGATCTGACTTCATCAACACTTGCGTGGTACACCTACGATATCCCTCTAAATCCTTATCTTGGAAAGAATGCGGAGGGAAATGTTTATTTTCCCGACTGGCCAAAGATCGCTACCTGGCCAGATGCGTATTACGTGGCGATTGATTTGAATGACATTAATCAGAACTACCGGGAAGTTGGCATAGTGGCATGCGCTCTGGACCGGACGAACATGCTGATCGGTGGGACTCCTAATACCCCGCAGTGCTTCAATGTGAACAGCCCGCTGAGCGATGGTATTTACCTCGGCCACAGCCTCATTCCGGCGGATGTCGACGGCACCACGGCTCCGCCTGTGGAACGGGACGAGTACATGGTTAGCATCGAAAACCCTGTAATCGACAACACTACCACTACCTCCAGCACATTCAACTTGTGGGACTTCCATGTGAATTGGAGCAATCCGGCTCTGACCACGTTCACGCAGTCGGCGGTTTCAGTGGCACCCTACACTCCCGGATGCTACGATGTGCTCTCTCCGGTGCAAACTGTGTGCGTACCGGAACCCTCCACCAGCAGCACGAAAGAGTACATCGATTCAGTGGGCGACCGCTTCATGCCGCGCTTTGCCTATCGCAACTTCGGCTCTTACGAATCATTCCTGTTCAGCCACGACGTGTCCGTCAGCACGACCAGCACACAGACTGGAATTCGCTGGTATGAGATGCGAGGACCGGGAACTCCTACGGTTTATCAGGACGGGACCATAAGCCCGGATTCGACGAACTACCGCTTTATCCCCAGCATTGCGGAGGATTCTTTCGGCAATGCGGCGGCGGGTTACAGCATATCGAGCAAATCAACTCATCCCAGCCTCAATGCCTCGTGGTTCAGCCTTACCAACCCGGCGCCGCCAATCGAATTCACACTTTATGATGGCACCGCCGATCAGGAAAATACGTGGCATTGGGGATCCTACGACAGCATGACGGTGGATCCGGTGGACGGCTGCACCTTCTGGTATGTCAATGAATACTATCCGGTGAACCAGACGGGGACTCTGATCAATTGGCACACGCGGATCGCTAATTTCCAACTGCCGGGTTGCGCCGGGGTCGGAGTTTTGCCGACCAGCCTGACTTTTGCCGCCCAGGTAGTAGGCACAACCAGCGCGCCGCAGGTCGTCACTTTGACCAACAATCTGACCACGACATTGACCATCAGCAGCATCGGATTCACGGGAACCAACAGTGGAGATTTCGCGCAGACGAACAACTGCGGAAGCAGCGTGAATGCCGGCGCGAGCTGCACCATCAACGTCACTTTCACTCCAGCCGCCAGCGGCACGCGCACCGCCACTCTGAACGTAACCGACAATGCGGGCAATAGCCCGCAAACCGTCAGCCTCTCCGGGACCGGGATTGTGCCGGTCACCTTGTCGACGGCGAGTATCTCGTTCGGGACTGTTCTGGTTGACTCGAGCGCCACTGCAACGCCCGTAACCCTAACGAATAATCAGTCGGTGAGCCTGACCAACATCAGTATTTCCGTCACCGGCGCCGCGTTCAGCCAGGTGAACACTTGTGGTACGAGCATTGCCGCGGGCGCGCAGTGCACCATCACCGTCACATTCGCCCCAAAGACTAGTGGCTCGCAAACCGGAATGGTTACGATTTCCGACAGCGCCATCAACAGCCCGCAAACCATCAGTCTCAAGGGCGCGGGCGAGCTGCCGGTCGCACTTAGCCCTGGCACTTTAGCTTTTGGCGCAGAGACCGTGGGCACCACGAGCGCGCCCAAGACAGAAACCATAACGAATAATCAGAGAGTAGCGCTGGACATCAGCAGTATCACCATTAGCGGCGCGGACGCGAGTAACTTCACCGAGACCGGCACTACTTGTGGGAGCACGCTTGCCGCGGGTGCGAAGTGCACAATAACGGTGACTTTCACGCCCAGCGCTACAGGTGCGCGAAGCGCCACCCTGGATATTACAGACAGCGCTTTGACCAGCCCCCAAACCGCGAAGCTCACGGGCACGGGGGCGAATTAAACCCGTCTACCACTGGAACTGGAGTTCTTACAGAGGCACGACTTTTTGCGACGCCGGCTCATCCGGACTCGCGTCGTCAAGGCGCGGCGCAGCAATGGAACCTTTGCGAGGCTTGCTGGCAGCCACGACAGTGCGGGCCCGAGGCTTTCGGGATGGCGCGGAGGGGACGACCACACTCGCACCGGTCAAGCCAAAGGCGTACAACACAACTTCCACGCGACTGGAAACTCCCAACTTATCGAAGATACGGAAGAGATAATTCTTTACCGTATGTTCCGTCAGCTTTAGACGATGGGCAATCTCGCGGTTGGACAGTCCCTCTGCTACGCCGCTGACCACATCCTGTTCGCGCTTGGAAAGGATGGAAACGTCACTGGTGTTCCCTGGCAGGCGCCCCGGCATGGCTTGTGAAAGGGCATCGAGAAGATACTTGAGTTCGTGGCTGTTGGCCCAGACCTGGCCGGCGTGAACACAGGAGATGCACCTGGGCAAGAGCTTCAGAGATTCGCTGCGGCAGAAAATGCCGCTGGCACCGGCGCGAAAGGCTTCTACCGCGGATCTGCGTTCGGAACGATCCAGTAAGATGACGATGCGCGTTGCCGGATGGGCGGCGCGCAACTGGCGAGCTACCTGGAACCCCAGAACAGGATCGCTTTCCAGCAGCGGGCTGAGCACTACCACATGAGGTTTCTCGCTGGCTGCAACAGCCAGAATAGTGGTGGAGGAGAGCTGAGTTTCGAGCACCTGAAACCGTTTGTCACGAGCCAGCACATCCGCCAGCAACTGGCTGTTCATGCGGGTGCTGTCGGCAACCAACACTCGGATTAATGCCTTGTCTTCACTGGATTCGATGGAGGGGTCGGTCACGGCTGGCGTCCCCACCTCGAGGCTTGCTGATGGCGCATTATGTTCTTTCACCCAGGATCGGCCCTTGACAGCTGAGAGAAAAGCTTGCTGCTTCCCTCGGACTCTGTTTGTACTCTGTTGGAAATTTGTTGCGCCGGCCAAAGACACTGGCCGAACTGCTTGCAGCCTTTTGTAAAGTAGCCGCTCGACGAGGACTGGTAAATAGTACTTTAGTATCCGGCGCTGCTATCCAACCGTCAGTTCCAAACCATCAGTGTCCGGCAAAGGCCAGCTCTTTGGCCCGTTGCGCCGCTTTGACCACGGCTTTAATCAGCGTCACCCGCAGCTTGCCTTCCTCCAGTTCCATAATGCCGTCTACGGTGCAGCCTGCGGGAGTCGTAACAGCATCCTTAAGGAGTGCGGGGTGGTCTCCGGTTTCAAGGACAACGCGGGCGGCTCCCATGGTGGTTTGCGCTGCGAGCAAGGTCGCAATATCACGCGGCAAGCCCACCTTGACGCCGGCTTCGGCAAGCGATTCTATGATGATGTAGATGTAAGCCGGGCCGCTGGCGGAAAGCCCGGTCACCGCATCCATGTGCTTTTCGTCGACTACCACGGTGCGGCCTACCACGTCGAACATGGTGGTTGCGGTCTCCACGTGGCTGGCGTCGGCATATTTTCCTTTGGCCAGTGCGGTCATGCCGCAGCACAGCAGGCACGGCGTGTTGGGCATAGCGCGGATTACGGGCACCGGGGCATCGAGCGTCTTCTCGATCAGACTGTTCGGGACCGAGGCGGCCACGGAGATGATCAGCTGTCGAGGCGAGATATGGCCGCGCAGCTCGGCCACAACTTCTTCCACCACTTGCGGCTTCACGCCAATCAAGATGACGTCAGCGTCTTTGGCGGCCTGCAAATTGTTGATGCCGACCGGTATGCCGAGCTTTGCGCTCAGTGCCTTGGCACGGTCTTCGTGAGCCACCGTCGCAGTGGTGAGTTCGGGCGCGAGCAGGCCGTTTCTCAGCAGGGCCTGGAGCAGGATGCCACCCATCTTGCCCGCCCCCAGCACCGCTACTTTCTTGCCTGAAAGATTATTTGCCATACTTGCTCTTCTCTCCGTTCCGTCTCGACGAGAACCGCGCCCAGCAATAAATTGTTCAGAGTGTGAATTGTAACGGTTTCGCGCGCAAGCCGCGAAGCCTCGATGGGCTATGCCGGGCGCGCCTTCTGGCGGCCGCCCTGCTCCCACGCCCAGGCGGTTCGCACGATCTCTCGCAGTGAGCGCTTTGCTTTCCACTGTAATACGGTCTGCGCGCGCGAGGGGTCGGCAACCAGAGTCGGAGGATCTCCGGGGCGCCGCGGCCCCACGCGTCGCGGAACTTTGGAGCCCGTCACGTCTTCGATGGTCGCAATCACTTCCTTGACCGAGCAGCCTAAGCCGGTGCCCAGATTCAGGGCCGCAGAGCTGTTTCCCGCCGCAATGTGCTTGAGGGCGAGAACGTGAGCCTCGGCCAGATCGTTTACATGAATGTAGTCGCGAACACAGGTTCCGTCGGGCGTGGGATAGTCGGAGCCGAACAATTCGAGTTCTCCCCGCTCGCCAGTGATGGCTTTTNNCTTAGTGCGGCCGGAATCAAGTGCGTTTCGGGGTCGTGAAGTTCTCCGATCTCTCCGCTTTCGTCGGCTCCGGCGGCGTTGAAGTAACGCAGGCTCACGTAGCGCATCCCGTAAGCGCGGTCATAAGCTTCGAGAGCATTCTCGAAGAAAAGTTTCGAAGTGCCGTAGGGATTCACGGGCTGCCGTGGGGTATCTTCGGTGATGGGGGTCTTCTGGGGCATTCCGTACACTGCGCAAGTCGAGGAAAAAATGAAGCTGCGGACGCCTGCATCCAACGCGGTATTCAGCAGAGTCAATCCTGCCTCGGCATTGTTCTGGAAATAAATCCGTGGATTCTGGACGGACTCACCGACCTGCGAGTGCGCAGCGAAATGCATGACGGCATTCACGCGGGTCATCACCCGGCTTAACGCGGTACGGTCCGAAATGTCGCCCACGACCAGTTCGAAACCCTCTGCCAGGAACGCGTGTCCACGCGACAAGTTATCGTAGACGATAGCTTCATACCCGAGGCGCCGCAACGCGCGCGCTGCGTGGCTTCCAATGTATCCCGCACCGCCAACGACTAGAATCGACAAATCATTTCCTTTCTGCTTCTTGTTTTCCTGTCCAGCAATCCGGGTCAGCCGGACAGGACTGTGGCCGGCTAGCCGGGAAATCCCACCTAAAGATCATAAGTAGAGATCATGAGATTCTCTTTCGTTTCGGGAGTTCGCTGGCGTGATGCCTGGGGATCGTAGTTGTCGAAAAGTCAAATCCCAGTCTGTCTGGGTTCGATTCACCCTGTCAAGCCGAAAATAGGAAATTGCCGTTCCGGACTATATCCCTAGTAGGGAAAGCTGGGACCGATCAATCCAATTCCTGCACTAGTAATTGCAAGTTACTGATTATAAAGGTACTAACTTCGTCATGCTGCAGGTATTAAACGAGCTGTAACTTCTCAGGAATTAGGGCACTGCAAGTGGGATTTCGGGCGATGCACCTCTGTGACCTTACATAAGCTGCCTTCCCGTTGTCTCCTTGGGGCTGGGACGGTATGGACAAGCTAAACCGCCCGTCCGTCAAGCTTTTTGAGGTGCTTAATGTTACAGGACTCCCCCAAGCCCTGCACGTCAGGGTGTTTTTATAAGGTTACGTGTGCCCTTTTCTTTCTGGCTCTTACGGTATTTTCTTCCACCTTTTCTGAAGCCAAACTCGCGGTCCAGGATAGCGCGCCGCAAGGAACGGTTGGAATCTCCTACAACACGGTGTTGACTGTCACCGGTGGAGCCACGCCTTATTCATTCTCCGGAACTGGCCTGCCTTCGGGATTGAGACTGAGTGCCACCACTGGAAGTATCACCGGCGTGCCGTCAGCCTCGGGCACGTTTCCAGTAACCGTGACGGTTACTGACGCGGACTCGAATCAAGTCACCGCCAGCTTTTCGATCATCATCGCCGCATCGGGCACGATCAGCGTGACGGTTTCCCCGGATGCTGGCACCCTGGAGTCGGGCCAGACTCTGCAATTCAAGGCAACGGTGTACAACTCGTCCAATCAAGGCGTGACGTGGTCCGCCTCAGAAGGAACGATCTCGAGCAGCGGACTCTATACCGCGCCGCAGGTCGGCGGCGGCACGTGGACCTACAGGGTCTGGGCGACCAGCACGGCGGACCCCGCCAAGTCGGACACAGTGATGGTTGTGGTTACGCCGCTGGTGATACCATTGCAAATTACAACCTCTTCCCTTCCGGAGGTGATTGCGGGCGCCACGTATACGGAGACGCTGGCCGCCAGCGGGGGCAAGTCTCCCTACCATTGGAAACTCACGAGCGGGACGCTTCCGCAGGGGCTTTCTCTGGCCAGCACCGGCGTGCTCTCGGGCTCAACCGCACAGACCGGACCGTTCACTCTCACATTTCAGGTCACCGACTCTTCCTGGCCGGTACAGCTGACCGCGAGCCAGCAGTTTGTTTTGCAAGTAAGCAGCTTGGTTGAAATCACCACTACACTTCTTCCCGAGATCACGGCGGGGTCCGATTACGATGCCCCGATGGCCGGGGTCGGCGGCACTACGCCTTATCATTGGAGCATCAGCACGGGAACGCTGCCCAAGGGAATTTCCCTGGCCAGCACCACGGGCGACTTCACCGGTACGACCTCGCAGACCGGACAGTTCAGCTTCACGGTTAAGCTCACCGATTCGTCTTCCCCGCCACAAACCGCGAGTCAGGCTCTCTCCGTGACCGTCATTCCGGCACAAAGCACAGTTGCCGACTTCTACGTTGCTACGGACGGCAATGACAGCTGGAGCGGTACTTTGCCGGCGCCAAACTCCAAGGGCACGGACGGACCTTTTGCCACTGTCTCGCGGGCGCAGACGGCGGTGCAGGGCATCCTGCAAAATCCCAAAGGCCGCACCACGCCGATTCAGGTCATGGTGCGGGCGGGCAGTTACTACGTGACGCAGCCGTTATCGTTCACCACGGCCGACTCGGGGACGTCGGCTCTGCAAGTGGTTTGGGAGAACTACCCCAACGAAACGCCGGTCATCAGTGGAGGGATGCAGATTACCAATTGGACTCATGGCAGCGGCGATGAGTGGCAGGCAACAATGCCATCTTCCGCGCAGTACTTCGAGCAGTTGTTTTACAACGGAGTGCGCCGGCTTCGTCCGCGGCTGGGCGGTTTGCTGGGAACGTACTACCGGGTCGCGGCAACCGTGTATCTGCCGGGTTCAGCGTCGGGTCCGGCCCCAGATCCAAATTGTGCGGTTTACATGGCAGGCTTGGGATGGGAGTGCTTCGACCGCTTCGTTTACACCAAGACCGATCCCATCAGCAGCAGTTGGGAGAACCTTAATTCACCGTATCCTCAGGGCGACATCGAACTCTATGACTTTCAAAAATGGAGCACGGCCAAGCTGAGGATCAAGTCGATCGATACCAGCAACAACATCATTTATTTGACCGGACCCACGGTCCAGCAGGATTTCTATTACGGATTTATCGTCGGACACCGCTATGTCGTTGAAAACATCAAGGACGAACTAACCCAGCCGGGACAGTGGTTCCTCGATCGGTCGAAAACTCCGTGGACGCTGACTTATCTTGCCAACACCGGTGAAAATCCGCCGACGGATACGGTCATCGTTCCGCAGAGTACGCAGGTACTGGTAGCAACGGGTCTGGAGTGGGTCACGTTCCAGGGAATCACCTTCGAGCACGATAATTGGACCGTGGGCGCTCTTGGATATGCATCGCAGACTGCCGACCAAGGCGTAACCGGTGCGGTAAGTTGCTACAACTGCCAGTACGTTACATTCAATGCTGCTGTGGTCACGCAGACATCGGGCGGCGGAATCGAATTCTACACCAACACTACGAGCGCCACCACCGCGCACAACACGATAGAAAATTCCGCGCTCTACGATTTAGGCGGATTTGGCCTTCGCGTCGGCTTGCTCGCGCAGTACACCGATACGGACGCCAACGTGGCACAGTTCACGACGGTTGAGAACAACGTCATCAGCGGCTTTGGCCGATCGATCGCGGGAACCTTCGGCATCACGCAGGGCGATGGCCACGACAATACTTATACTCACAACGACATTTACGATGGGTATGAAACAGGCATCAAGGTTTGCGCGTTAGGCTGCCCGCCGGGCTCGACCAATTCCCACGGCTCCTTCAACAACACTGCGTCGTTCAATCACATTTACAATCTCGGCCAGGGCATCATGGATGACCTGGGCGGAGTCTACTTCAACACGGACCCCGCCGCCACCGGCAACCAGGCACTAAACAACAAAGTTCACGATATTAACGACGCCTCCACGCTCGATGCGGATGGCTATGGCGGCCAGGGAATTTATCTGGACGCGGACACCGCGAATACCTTGGTTGAAAATAATCTGGTCTATCGCGCGTCCGCAGCCACGCAGTCGCAAACTTGCGGACCGCAGACCGCCGGTACGCCCAATACCATCAAGAACAACATCTTTGCTTATGGACGTCAGGGCATCAAGCAGGAGGGCTGCGACCCACCGGCATCGGGTGTTTTGCAGTTCACCTTCACCAATAACCTGGTCTACTTCGACCGCGGGTATGTGCAGACTGGTTACGCATATTGCATGGGCGGTCCTTGCACGGAAGCGATGAAGTACTCCGACAACATGTACTGCTACGCCAGCGGCGTAGCGTGTGCACTGCCTACGAATCCTTTCTACACCACCAGTTCGGAAGGACGGCCGCAGTCTACGTATTATTCGAGTCTGTCGGCCTGGCAGAACAGTACGGGCGAGGATTCGGGAAGCGAGGTGAAGAATCCCGGGTTCGCCAATCCGGTGTATCCGAACGATGATTACTCGTTGTCGGAATCTCCTGGCGTCGGCTTCGTGGTCTTCGATCCCACTCAGGCCGGGCGCAACAATCCTGTAATTCCTGATCCGACGGTGGCGCCGACGTTCGTGACAGCGCCGTACAATCCGGCGACGGATTTCTAGACAAACTGAGCCAGCGCATCAAGCAGCGGGTCTCGTAAGTGATCCGCTGCTTTTTATTTATGCTGAGACTTGGACGCGGCAGATGACGCAGCAAGTTTTTCCAGAAGAATCGGCTTCGATCCGATCAGGACTGTTCCATCCGAGATCGAAGACTTACCGCCGTTCAGGTCGCGCTGTTGGCTGAAATCGTTACCGATTGCATACTTTGCAGTTGATTGTGGGTTATAAGAATTCGCGGCGTTCCATACGATTCTTGCCTGATAGGCGCCGGGGCGCGAGATGTCGCACGTCCAAACGTCGCGATCGCCGGAACACGGCTTGGTGAAGCTGGCGCCTACCAGCCAGTTGTAAACCTGACCGTAGGCCACCCCGGCTTTGTTAATGCCATTTCTCCCGTCCCACATTCCGCCCCAACCGCGCGCGTCGCCCCCGTTATCCCACATAAACCAGTAGGCGCGCGCTACACCGCTGGAGGCCTGCAGAATCAACCAGCGTGCTACATACGCCGCCTGCACGTCCGGATCGGGCAGTTCGCCGTTTGTGCCCCAGCCGCCTTCTGTTGCCCACAGCGGCTTTCCGGCCATACCGCCCTTGTCAAGAAGAGATCGCATGGTGGCAATTTTTCCTAGCAAAGTGTCCGGACACTCCGGCGTGCGTCCGCCGTTCGGACAGCCGCTGCCCGCGAACGTCTCTGGAAATGGCACGGGATTGATGTTCCACGTGCGAGCGGCGTAAGGATGAAAAGCGCCAGCGTCGGGATAGTCTGCGCCGAGCTGCTTGTAGGCGAGCAGAAACTGTCTCATGTATTCGTCGTAGGAGCGGCTGTCACCGTTGCCCTTGGTGTCGCCGGAGGTTGCGGCGGAGATGTCAGGAGTGAGCGTGATGCAGCTTCGGCAGTGGTCTTTAACAGTCTTCACCATGTCGGCGCACATCTTCGCGCTCTGCGCGTAGGTGCCGACCCAAAAGCCATCGAGGTTAGGCTCATTCCAGCAGGAGAACGCAACGATGCGGCAGCTCTTGTTGGGAGCGGTGCCGGTGCAGACGTGATCGAGCAGACTGGTAACGAACTCCTTGAATTGGCAATCAGTCGTCGTCACGCCCGCAAGTGGTCCTTGGCACGGCGCATTTGTTTCCAGATCTTTGGGAGGAGAGCAGTCGGCTTCGCCTCGGCGCGGTCCACATGCGGCGTTCGTATTGGCCGCAGCCCAATCGGGCGTGCGGCTGAAGGTGTACATCACATCGACGCCGTGGGAGCGAGCCGCATTGAGCCAGACATCCAAATTGTGCCAATCGTAGCGGTTGCGTCCTGCGCCTTCGAGATGAAACCAGGTCGTGAGGTTGCCCAGCATGCGCAGGCTTCCGAACGGGACTTGAGGCCATGGAGTTCCGATGCGGTTGATGTGCATGCCAAAAAACGTGGGCGGGATTGGATTCGCGGCGGCAGGCGATTGCGAACCCGACTGCGCTGTGCCCGTTGGCCCAAGAGACAATTCGCACACGAGCAGTAAGAGGGCGGCGAGAAGACAATTCATTCTACTCATATCGTTTTGCAGTTACATCTTACCGCCCGTCAGGTCTTGGATGGATACAAAAAGGGCAGCGTCCGTGAGGATCGCTGCCCTTTTAATTTGCGTTGATGTTGACGTGCTGGCGGCGCAAATTGCTCGCCCTGCTAGAATCCCGAGAGCGAAAGCGAGGCCGGTTCTTTCCGCTGCCGCGCTTGCCCCGAGGGCTGGAATGGAGCTTTCGTCAGCAGGAAATTATCCATCAGCAGCGCATCGATGCCCGAGCAAGCGTAGCTCCGAATGGCATCGAGGGGGCTGACCACCAGTGGTTCTCCGAACAGGTTGAACGACGTATTCAGCAGCATCGGCGCGGGAGCCGACTCTCCGAAACGTTTCAGCAAATCCCACAGCGCGGGGTTCGTTTGTTTCTTCACCGTATGCAGGCGAACCAGGCCGCCGGGAAGGACGAACCCATCGGGCAATCCATCCACACCCTGACGAACCCGCGCCAGCGAATTCATCGATTCGCAAAGCTGTGAGCACTCGAAAAAGCGAGCCGCATCTTCTTCCGGAACCGAGACGGCAAAGGGACGGAACCACTCCCGGTGCTTGATGAAGTCATTGAGATTCTCTCTGACATAAGGCGCCCAGGGTGAAGCCAGAACGCTGCGATTGCCAAGAGCGCGTGGACCAAATTCGGCCGCGCCCTGAAACCATCCAATGATTTTCCCTGACAGCAACAGCTCCACAGCGTTATCCGCCTGACGATCCTTCATGATCTGGAACGAGAAACGGGCCTTGCAGTTATCGAGAACATCTTTGATCTGATGGCGCGAATAGGCAGGACCCCAATAGGCATCGGTGCCGGGAGCTTTACGCGGAGTTTGTTGCACCTGGTGTTGCAGATACAGAGCTGCGCCCAGCGCGCATCCCGCGTTGCCCGGAGCCGGCGGCACGAACACGCGATTTAATCCGACGTTCTTTTCGAGTGCGGCCACGAGCAGAACATTCTGGAACAAGCCGCCGCCGAGACAAACGTCGTCGATTCCTTCCTGCTTGCGCAGGGTCTGCACGATGTCGGTAACTTTTTCGGCGCAAACCTGCTGCACGCTGGCCGCAAGCGCGCGCCGCTGTTCGTCGCTCCACTCGGCGCGATTCTTCGGGAGGCGCAATCTGCTCCAGAATTTGGCCGAGAGGGCAAAGCGTCCACCCACTCCGTGGTCCAGATAGCTGGAATCGAACCGCAGAGTACCGGCACCCGATTTCCCGAGCATGTCATGAAAAACTGCGCGATAAAGGGGCTCGCCTTCCAAACTCAGCCATTGCGTCTTGTGCTCATCGACGTGCGGCTTAAACCCCAGGATCTCCGTAACCTTCGAATAGAGCCATGCGAGCGAGTGCGGATAAGCGATCGTGCGTAGCACGCGAATGCGCGACCCCTCGCCGACGGCAAGCATACCGGAGTGGCCGTCACCCTCTTCGTCCATCGTGACGATGAGGCTTCGCTCGAAGGGCGAAAGGAAAAAGGCGCTGGCCGCGTGACACAGGTGATGCTCAACGTTTACGATGCGGTCCAAAGGAGCGCCGTCTTGCAGACGAAGCAAGCGGTGATGCCCCATTTCCCGCGCTAGCCGGCCGATCTCGGCCATTTGGCAATAAGCCGAAGCCACGGGAGCAAACGGCGAGATCTTAGCGCCGGCGAGGGAGCGGCGCGTCCAGCCACGAACCGGCCGGCTTGCCACTGCGACGTGATCCAAATCCTTCCACTGGATTGCGCCTTGCTTTAAGCAAAACTCAATGGCTGCTTCGGGAAGGCCGCGCGTGGTTTTCGAACGGGAAAGCTTACCCTCCTCGACAACGGCGCGAATCGTGCCGTCTTCGAGTAAAGCCGCGGAAGTATCATGGGTGAAAGGAGACAGACCTAGGATACGCATGCTGGATTTTCCCCGCTGGATGTTTGCTGAAACCGAACGAATGAGGTGAGATAACCAAGTGCGCCCGGTTCGTTCCAGTTCCAGAATTCTACCGGAAGATTATTGGGGGAGGGTGACCTAATCGCCATCGCCCACCGCCACCGGCTTGGCGTTCAACCGGCGCAGCAGCGGGCTGTTCTGCGACATAAACTCAATGTGACCGCACTTGGCGCATTCCAAAACGACATTACCGCCGGCGGAGCCGTACGGAAGGAAGGTAAACTTGGTGAAAACGTAACTGTCGAGTTCGTTATGGCAACGGAGGCATTGCACTCCACCCGCGCTGGCCGCGGGCTTTTTCTCGGCCTGGGAAGAACTGGATCGGTTGTTTTTTTCGACCGTCGTCTTTTCGACCGTCGTTTTTTCGGCACTCATACGAGTTTCCCTTCCAGAGACTCTACCTCAGCGTAGCCCAGCCTCGCCAGTATATTGCCTGCGTACTGTTGCACAAGTTGAGACTGCTCTTCGGTAAACACTTCACGCCAGCCCCCAGCAGAACCGCTGCGGATGAAATTCCCTTTTGCGGAGGCGCGCTGCGGATCGGCTTTCTCCTTCTGCCGCATTCTGTCCATGGAATTATTGGCAATCGCCTGACGGATTCTCTCGGCCTGCACCGGTACGCCCAGAAAATCTACGATTCGCGTTAACTCCTGTTCGGAATTGCGCTTCAATTCTTCAAAACACACCAGCAGGATTTCCGAGCGTCCGCTGTCGGCCGCATCCATCCAGGAAATCGCGTGATTGGTCCACGAACCGAATGGATTTACCTCGCCTCGCAGGAACTGTTCCAGATAAATGGTGAAGTCGCTGCCCGCGAGTCCCAGGGCTTTATGAAAAGCAAACTCGGAAACAGCCACATCTCTAGGATCGCGCGCTAAATAGATCGCCTTTTTGTATTCCGCACGAAAGGGCTCATGAGTCTTGATTAGCCTTCCTTCAGCAGGCAGCACGGGCGCGGCGGTGAGATGCCGGCCAACGTCGGGAATCATTTCGTTGGTATTGGAAAAGCCTGAAGAGCGACCTGCCAGAATTTCCAGCAGCATGAATCGCAGCCAAGTGCTCCCGGACCGGGGATAAGAACCAACGAATGCGTCGGAAGTCCGAAAGCTGCGGTGACGCATCCAGACAAGAGGAGCACGGGCCGGCGTCTTAGAAAGACTATAGCGAACCTTGCGCAGAATAGGCATGAGATCCTTTTTTTCGGTGGAATTCAACTGCGGGGAGAAACTTCGGGGAGGACTGCCGATTTTTTTACAACTTCAGTGCTGCGGTCGTTTGACTTCGCCGAGCGGTAGCGTCGCAACACGGAAATGGGAGCGTAACAATATACGAGTGCAGTGAACCGGTCGAAAGCGCGGTAGACACGGAACAAAACCTCATCCCGGCCTCGCTCCAGCAGACTGGGCTGCGTCCGTTCTCCGACTGGCGTTTTAGGATACAGCGGCCAACTTCCCGCGTACTCCTGCTGCCAGTAGGAAACGTAACGATCAATTTTGTTCTTGAAGGGCAGCGGCAAAACTTCATCGCGTCCGTTTTTAAGTCCGATCGTTTTGCTCTTTACACCGGTGTGATGGTCGGCCTCGTAGATGGCAGAACGGTCGGCGCCATCAAGAGAGGCCATCTGCGGATCAAACGGTATTTTCAGGAAGGTGCAAACACCTGACAGAACGCGCTCCGGCTCCTTGATCATTTCCTCGTACTGGATCTGGTGGAGCGGGATGCCTCGGTTGATTAAGGCCTCACATTCGCTCTTGAGCCGGCGCATCCCGAGCAAAGCACGGTGAGTTATCCCGCGCTTGGCAAAGAACGAGGAACCGGTCTGTGCCGCGCGAATAATGCTCCGACAAATGTCAGCGGGATCTCTCCAGATGACCACGAAGCGAGCGTTCCGAAAGTCCCGGGACAGCCACTGCAGCGAATCGTAGTAGTTGGGAGATTTTTCACCGTAGAGCGCGCCGCCCGCATATTGCTTCCAGACAATTTCCGCAGCGCTCCGCAGATCGGGAACGTTATGCGGAATCTGCTGGCGGTCGATACGATGACGGCTGAGAGCGGAGTTCCAGAACTCCCAACGTTCCAGCCAGTCGGCTTTGGTGCGGCCGTTCCGGAAAAGCTGCCGCAGCAGCGGGAGATCGGCCTCATACATGAGGGCGATTCCCGGATGCTGGTTCAGCAGTGTGTACAACAGCGACGTACCGGAACGCCACATGCCAACAACGAATACCGGACCGGGAATTGCCTCCGCAGGCATGGGCAAATTTTCTTTGTTGTTTTTCAATCTGCCCTGTTTCTCAGTCGGCGCCAACGGTTTCTTCCTTCCGGATGGACTGCCGGACGCGAGAGTTAATCCAGGCGTAAGTCACAGCCAGTCCCTGCTGCAGCATGATGGAAGGTTCCCACCCGAGTTCCTTGCGCAGACGCGTGTTGTCGCTGTTGCGGCCGCGAACACCCTGAGGACCGCTCAGATTGTGGCGTTTCGTAATCCGCTTGCGCGCGATTCCGGCAACCATATCCACCAGACCGTTGATGGTTACGAGTTCATCCGTGCCCAGATTCAGGGCATCGCGGCAATCCGAAGCCATGATGCGGGTCAGACCTTCGACGCAATCGTCGACGTACATGAAAGAGCGCGTCTGCTCACCATCGCCCCAGACTTCGATCTCGTCGTTATCGCGCGCCAAAGCAACTTTGCGGCTGATTGCGGCGGGAGCTTTCTCTTTACCTCCGTCGTACGTGCCGAGAGGGCCGTAAACGTTGTGGAAGCGGACGATGCGCGTTTCAAAACCATAATCTTTGTAGTAGTAGCGGCAGAGTTCCTCAGCGAAGAGTTTTTCCCAGCCATAGCCCGGTTCGGGATCGGCGGGGAAAGCATCTTCCTCGGTGAGGGGCTTCACTTCGGGATCTTTCTGCTTCGACTGGTTGTAGACGCAGGCCGAAGAGGAGAACAGGAAACGCTTCACGCCATTCTGACGGCTGGCCTCAAGCATGTGGGCATTGATCAGAATATTATTGCGGCTGATATCGGCGTGATTGGCCGTGATGTAGCCGATTCCGCCCATGTCGGCAGCGAGATTGTAAACTTCGTCGATGCCGCCGCGCGTGGCTAGAAGGCAATCTTCCGCCTTGCGCAGATCGAGGATCTCCATTTCGTCAGCCGCGCTGTTCTCATATTCCGGATACTTGATATCCGCTCCGCGCACCCAGTGACCATCCTTTTTCAGCCTCGCTACCAAGTGATGGCCAATAAAACCCCCCGCACCCGTTACCAATATCCGTTTCTGCTTGCTCATTTTTCTTTCGTCTCCTGAAGATGATTTGAGGATTTCTACTGCGATTCTCTTGTTTCTGAAACCGGCCTGGCGGGGGAATTCGAAAAACTAGCTGGATTGTTCCTATCCAAAAATTCGCGGAGCTAAATGCTCCCGGCAAACTGCCCAGACAAATTTAGAACCATTTACGATATAGCGGGACCACAGCCGCCTGGGTTCCGCGCAGAAACGAAACAACCACTCGAGTCCATTCTCACGCATCCACGCGGGCGCCTGGGTTAAGCGTCCAGTATTGAGATCAAAGGCTGCGCCCACACCCAACATTACCGGAACCTGAAGCTTGTCACGGTGAGCGTACATCCATTGCTCCTGCTTCGGCGTGCTCAGGCCGACCCACAGGACGTCGGGAGCGGCAGCCTGCACCGCGCTCTGCACTTCCCTTTCTTCATCTTCGGTAAGCGGCCGGAAAGGTGGGCAGTAGGTTCCGGCGATTTGAATGCCGTAACGTTCATGCTCTACCTGGGCCAGGTGATCCGCTACTCCAGGCGCCCCACCGTAGAAGAAGTGGCGATACTTGGAACCAGTCTCGCGGCAAAACGTCTCCATGAGTTCGGGCCCGTAGACCCGGCGCTTCATCGTATCGTGTCCCTGCCACCGGCCCAGCCATACCAGCGGCATGCCATCGGCAACCACCAGATCGGCGGAATCGAGGACATGGCGAAAGTGAGCATTCTCCCTTGCCTCCGAGACGCCATGCATGCCGGTGACGGCAACATAACGGGCCGGCCCGCGTTCGCGAATCCAGGACTCCAGCAGTTCAACAGCGTCCGGAATCTGGACCGCGTCTACACGAACTCCCAGCACTCGAAAGCCAGGTATTTCGCCGATAGGACCTAACACCGCTTCCGCTGACACTCTTGGATTCTCCCCTCGCTACGGCTAGTGGAACGGAATTAAACCGACGACTCGTCAGTTTGAAGACGGTTTTTCGATGATGAAGTTTTCCAGCACCAGAGCATCCATTTCGCTCTTTTCGAAAGTATTGAATGCATTGGCTGGAGTGTTCACGATCGGTTCACCCTTCAAGTTGAACGAGGTGTTCATCACCACGGGGACGCCCGTAGCTTGTCCGAACTTTTCGATCATCTTGTAATAGCGCGGGCTTTGCGCCTTGAACACCGTCTGCAGACGTCCGGTGCCATCCACGTGAGTGATGGCGGGCAGAGTCTTCTTCTGCTCTTCGCGCACGGGCACAACGTACAGCATGTAGCGCGCCGGAGACAAGTTCATCGCGTTCGGCAATTCGAAATATTTCTCCGCGCTTTCGGCGAGGACGGACGGGGCAAACGGACGATAGGGCTCGCGGAATTTAATCTTGGTGTTCACGATGTCCTTCATGTCCGGGTTTCGCGGATCGGCCAGGATCGAGCGGCTGCCTAATGCTCTCGGACCCCACTCAAAGCGTCCTTGAGCCCAACCAATTACTTTGGCGCTGGTCAGATGGTTCACCACCGCATCTAGCAACTTGTCTTCGTCGTCGTAGCGGGTGTGCGGAATTTTGTTCTGCGTCAGGAAATCTCCGATTTCCGAATCCGAATTTTCGCGGCCCCAGAAAGCATGGTCCATCTGGAAGTTGCGGGGCTTCCCTAACAGAGTGTTGTAAGCCCACAGCGCGGCTCCCAGCGCTCCGCCGCCATCGCCGGCCGCGGGTTGCACATACATGTTCTCGAACCCTGACTCTTTCAGAATCCGAGTATTGGCCACGCTGTTCAGCGCCACACCGCCGGCCATGCAGAGATTCTTCATTCCGGTGCTCTTGTGCAGATGGGTGGCCATGCCCACCATAATGTCTTCCGTCACCTTTTGAATGCTGGCGGCAATGTCGGCGTAGTGCTTGTTCAGCTTCGACATTTCCTGGAAGTTTCCCGGCGGAGTTCCGAAATATTTGGGGAAACCGGTTTCTTCCGTGAAGAACAGCATTTTTGACGGCCGCGGAGTACCAAACAAAGCGGCAAACTTATTGTTGTAAGTCTTCTCGGTGGAATGGTGGAAGCTGAAGTAATCCATGTTCAGCGAGAAAGATCCGTCGCTGTTCAACTGAATCAACTTCCAAACTTTGTCCACATAAATGGGATCGCCATACGGGGCCATGCCCATTACTTTGTACTCGCCCTCGTTCACTTCGAACCCTAAGAAAGCGGTAAACGCGCTGTAGAGCAGGCCCAGGGAATGAGGAAATTCGATCTGCTTGTTCAGCGTGAGCTGATTGCCCTTGCCGACACCGTGCGTGGCCGTGACCCATTCACCGACGCCATCCACCGTAAGAACGGCTGACTCCTCGAAGGGCGAACACAGATAAGCGCTGGCGGCGTGCGACAAGTGGTGCTCGCTAAAAAGAATTTTGTCCTTGCTGACTCCCAGTTCGGTTTGCAAAGTGGTTGCGACCCAAAGCTTGTCGATCATCCAAGTGATCATGGATTCGCGGAACACCTTCCAGGACTTTGGATAGGTCTGCAGAACCATCATCAGGATGCGGTCCAGCTTGCGGAACGGCTTCTCGAAGAACACGACGTAGTCGAGATCCTGGCCGGTGATGCCCGCCTCTTCCAGGCAGAATTTGATAGCCTGCTTGGGAAAATCGAAGTCGTGCTTCTTGCGCGTGAAGCGCTCTTCCTCCGCCGCCGCTACAAGCGCTCCGTCTTTGAGCAGCACAGCCGCCGCGTCGTGGTAGTAACAGCTGATTCCTAGTATGTACATTACACTCCTCTTTGATTGCTACTCGGTTCGGTCAGCTCCCTACTGCTTGTGCGCCCACTCCATGTCGTAGGCTTCATCGGGATGATCCAGCCATGCGCTGGGGAGTTTTTTGATTCGCAGGGGATCGCTGAACCATCGTGCTGCCAATCCAAAAGGCAGCATCAGCACCGCATAAAAAATCGTTAGTAGTACTCGAGCCTGGAAGTTGCCGACCTTTTTTCCAAAGGCCTTCCACGCCTCCCATGCCCGCTTTAACATATTCCACATTGCTTGTTTGTGCTCCTCTGTAAAAGTCTCTTAGGTGCTAGTACTCGGCGCTGGCCGGGACCATGCTCCAGCCCGGCGCGGGCTTTTCCTCGGTTTGGCTGACTTCCTGCAACAATCTCTCGCTTACAAAAACCAGCGCGAAAAGCATGGTGAACGTGGCGTCAGGACGGCTGCCAAAGGCGCGGCTGACCATGCCATTAATCAAAATATTTAGATAGACCGCGAAGCATCCGGCTGCCATGGGGAGCGAAACCTTCCGCATCACCAGGATCAGGTTGCGGATAATCACGGCGTGCATCATGACCACGATGAAAAGTCCTACAAGCCCGTTGTTGTACCAGACCTCGAGAAAACCATTGTGCAAGTGCCCCGGCTGCCAGGAGACGCTGATCTTGTACGCGAGAAAGCGCGACGACATGAACCCTCGTCCCAAGAACAGGCGCTCCTTGATGAGCTGCCATCCCGCCGACCACACATCGGTACGGCCGGTCACCGTTCCCGCCTGATCCGTTCCCAGATAGGATGTAATGTAAGACGCAAGGCCCGGTGACAGAACCATCAGCACGGCCCCCGCCGCCACTAATCCCAACAAAAACCACATCGCGGACTTGAACTTGCCTTGCCATACAAAGAAGATGAGGCCGGAGAATACGCAGGCGACAAAGCCCGCTTTGCCCGCCGCCAGAATCATGACCAGCATTCCGAACGTGGCAAACAACAATGGCCAGACCCGCCGACCGGGCTGGGATAAAGCCAAAGACAACAGAACCAGAATTCCCGCGTCCGCCGCCAGCATGGTGGGCGCGGTGCCTACATCGAACAGCCGCCCAGTGGCCAGCACCGCGGGATCCGAGATCAGCCGGAGTAGAGGCATAAAAAGGAGAAAAGCGAATGCCCACTGGCTGACCATCAGGAACGCTCTCAAGTCCCCAGAGTTCTTGATCTCGTGGTTGCAGGCCGCCAGCAGTGCTATCGCCAGAAGCAACTTGATAATCCAGCCCAGCGAGAAGAATGGTTGCTCGGCATACGCGCACGAAACAAAACAGACCACGCCAAACAACGCGACCCACTTATAAGATCCCTTAAAGATTTCCTTCAGGTACTGGGGATTTCTCATCGAGTACAGAAAGAACGCAAACAGGATGAAAACCCAGATCATGACTTCCGAATAGGCGCCAGTTGTAACCTGGCCACCTTCGGCATCTTCTGTCATGTAGGAAAAAAAAGCTTCCGAACTCAGAAGGACCCACCACAGCGCAAACACCAGGTTCCGGCTCCGCGATGTGCCCGAGAGAGCCATAACGATCCAGAGCAATGCGAAGATGCAGACTCCGGCAACCATAATCTCTATGGCCTGATCCGAAACCAATTCGTAGAAAAGCGCCATGGCACCGGCCGTTACAGCGCACAGGGCGCCGATCCACAGCCCGGAGCGCAAGCGCGTGTTAGGCTTGCTTTCCGCCGAGCTGCGGGTCGATTGCTGTACCGGATTTAGAAGAGTGACGCTCATTGATTCAGAGAACTACGATTCCAGAGAACCTTCGCGGCCGTTCCTTGATTGATTACGCTGCGCTCTAGAACAGCGTGTAGATGAAGGGCGCAATGGCCGAGCTCTGTCCCAGGATGATGAGAGCGCCGATCAAGAACAAGCTCACCACCATCGGCACCAGCCACCATCGCTTGTTGCGCATGAAGAATGAGAGCAGTTCGCCGGCAACACCCATGTTCCGCGCACCGTTCCGAATGAATTTCATGATTTCTCCTCTGCTTGGAACGGACGCTTCTCAGAGCCCGTCCTAGATTGTATGTTGGTGTCTTTGCCTTTCGCTCTTACTGAAGTGAGCGAACCAGGTTACTTCCGGGAGTTACTTAAGTTTGGCAAGCGCTGCACTACTGTTTGTGGGCCCACTCCATGTCGTAGGCTTCGTCGGGATGGTCCAGCCACGTATCCGGGAGCTTCTTGATGCGCAGGGGATCGCTAAACCATCGCGCCGCCAATCCGAAGGGGAGCATCAAGATCGCGTAGAAAACTGTCAGCAATACCCGAGCCTGAAAGTTGCCGACTTTCTTGCCAAAAGCCTTCCACGCTGCCCACGCTCGCTTCAACATATTCCACATTTGATCACCGTTCCTTACTATCGACTTGAGTCGTAGCGCTGGAAGGCGCGGTCGCTGGAGCAACAGAATTCGCCACGTTTACGCCCGGCACCTGGCAAGCTTCGTTGTAGACAGGAAGCTGCCGAATCGTCTTGTAGAGTTCCTCCGCAATGATTTTGTGTCCTGCCACGGTGGGGTGCGCGGGATCCATATACATTTCGTTCTGATCTTTATTGCGCATGACTTCGATCAAGTTGACCACGGGAACGTGCTCGGCTTGCGCGAAGTTCAGCATGGCTCTCTGGAACGGATGCATGTCGCTATCTTTGGTCAAGCCATCGCCACCGAGCACCAGCAGAACCAGTTGTGAGTGATGGGTCTGGGCTAACTGGAGACTCTCTTTAAGGCTGGCATTGAATCCATCGACATCGAGGTCGCCATTGCCCTCAACCGTGGAAAGCGATCCCTGCATAAGCACGTGGCGGAGCTTGTAGTACGCGATCTCACGAAACAGGTCTTCGATAAAGAAGTTGTAGATCGCGCTACGACGCACGATCGACTTGAACTCTACCCGCCGCAGGAACTGCTTGCGCGCTTCCCCCTGCAACTTGGGAAGGTTCTCGAAATTCGTATTGAAACTGTAGGAGCGGATCACGACATCGGGTTGAAACGTGGGGTCTTCGATGACCAGCTTTAGTTTTTCTTCCACCAGCGAGTTCGGATAAGCGTTGACTCCCGCGGAAACGACCTGAAAATGCTCCCGATTGCATCCACTCGCACCCAGCATCTTCTCCAGTTGAGCGCTGTAGTGCGAGTTGTCGTCCATGCCCCAGCCCTGGGTGGTCGAGTCCCCGAAAGCGATGACCCGGAACTGGTCTTTCTCTTTCGGCTTCAAATCGGAGGCATAGCGGAAGCCCTGATGGTTGATGGTGATTGGAAGATGGTTCA
Organism: Acidobacteriaceae bacterium; assembly: GCA_003164855.1. Lineage (GTDB taxonomy): Bacteria > Acidobacteriota > Terriglobia > Terriglobales > Acidobacteriaceae > Sulfotelmatobacter. Next base: position 51,858 of record PLUI01000256.1, on the reverse strand, counting down.
CGACGGTCAGTGTGCGTCCGGGTTCCGGCACCCAAAGCAGCCGGTCATCGGGCCGATAATTGGTGAAAGAACCGTAGCCGAACAAACGCAGTCCGAGTTCCAGAACAACGCAGATCGCAAAAAACCAGCCGATGGCTCTCCAGAAACCACCGCGCTTTTTCGTACCCGTGCTCATTCACTAGCTCCGATCGAGATCGATTATATGTTCAGGTTGTATGCAGCAACTCGCTCAGTGGCACGGCAAGTCGAGATTCTCGCATTAGAACATGGTATAGATGAACGGAGCGAGAGACGAACTCTGAGCGACCACGATCAGCGCTCCCAACAGGAACAGCGTCAACAGGATCGGCAGCAGCCACCAGCGTTTATTTCGTCCGAAAAAATGGAGCAACTCGCCGGCAGTTTGCATGTTTCGGACCGTGGTACGAACGAATTTCATAAGTCTCCTTTGAGATCGGTATGATTTGGAAGATCCGCGAATTCCAGATCGACATCCTTGATAATTTTTCCTAAATCAGAATCCTAGTTAGCCGAAGCGCCCGGCGAGGGAAGCCATTGACGACGCTGCAAAAGATCAATCATTGCGCCAGCCGCAACCTGGTGTCCCAGCGCACTGAAATGAGGATCGCAGGTTAGTGAAAAATACGGCCACTGCAATTGATGCTGGTCGCGATACGCCTGCATGTAGGGCGTCAAAGATGCCATTGTAATTTTTTGCCTGTCCGCGAGCTCTTGCAGCCTCTGGTCCAGCTTGGCTGGCGTCAGTTCTTTCGGCAGTGGCCCGAATTGTTTGGTGAGCCGTTGCCGCCAGTCCGGATCAATGTCGCTAAAGTTTGACCAGGGAACCACGACGAATTTTGCGCCGTCGGCCTCGACCGTATCCCGCATGCGGGCCATCACCTTCTCGGTAACTGTCCAGGCCTGTTGCCACTCTGGATCAAGCGGATCATCCGAGTAGCTGCCAAAGTACACTGGCATCCCGTGCCACTTATACAAAGGAAGATCCGCCCTGAACCACACGCGCTCGACGTAATAGGCGAGATACGAATGCCGCTCCAGAAAGGTGACCAGCCCATTCAGAGGCCGGCGCTGCACCGGCTGAAAAACCAATTGTCCGTTCGCATCGAGATTGTAATACGGGCAATACCAAGTGTGAATTCCGTAAGATTTCGGCTGCAGCGTCGAAGAATTATTCATCACATCGTTATCGGAAACCGTCAATAGCACCAGGTCAGGATGAAACTGCCGGATGCGATCCTTGTACATGATGAGTTCCTGGGTCGTCCCAATGCCTTCGATCCCGAAATTCATCACTTCCACGTTGCGATATCCCTGCTGCCGCAGAAGCTTTTCCATCTGGATGTTCATCACCTGATCGGGATTTACGTGAACGCCTTCGACCACGGAGTCGCCGACCAGGGCAATGCGAAACTCTCCCGACGGCTTTTCCAGAATGCGGTCGCGATCGCGAAAACCCCAGCGATTGGTTTCGACTTCACCTGTGAAACATCCCCGGCTGTGCGTAACCTTCATATTCGGAACCAGAGAAACGCCAAGTTCCGAATCATATTGCCGAAAAGGAGCGCTGCGGAATTTTCCCAGCGGAAGAATTCGCAGGGCGACTTCTCCCAGCAGCGACAGCGTTACGATCATGAACAGGGCGTATGCCAGGCCGAACAAGACCCGCTTGTGCAACGGCAAACGCTGTGAACGATCTTGCGCGGGCGCCGAGTTTTCGATGGTGCTGGTCTCCATGCTCACGCGGCTCCTGAACCTCTCAGGACCGCCGGAATGGTCTTGACCAAAATTTCCAAATCAAGCTTGAGCGACCACTTGTCGATGTACTGCAAATCCAACTCCATCCATTTCTCAAAAGAAATCGAGCTTCTTCCGCCAATCTGCCAGAGACAGGTGATGCCGGGACGAACGCTGAAGCGCCGGCGCTGCCAGTCTTCGTTGAAGCCCTCGTAATCCCGGATGGGCAACGGCCGCGGCCCCACCAGGCTCATGTCACCTTTTAATACGTTGAACAGTTGCGGCAGTTCATCGATGCTGGTCTTGCGCAGAAAGCGGCCAAGCGGAGTGATTCGGGGATCGTTCTTGATCTTGAAGACCGGACCCGTCACTTCGTTCAGATGCTCGATCTCCTTCATGCGCTTTTCCGCATCCACCACCATGGTACGGAATTTGTAGATGCCGAAATGGCGCTTGTTCAGTCCCAACCTCTTCTGTACAAAAACTGCCGGGCCCCGCGAAGTCAGCTTGATCAACGCCGCGGTCAGCACAAAGAGGGGCAGAAGAAGGATGATCACGCCCAGGGAGAAAACGACGTCGACAACGCGCTTGAACACGACCGGCCAGCCTTCGAGTCCACCCGTGTAATGCGTGATCAGCGAGTCGCCGTCGAATTCCTCCGCCCGGGAGCGAGCTTTTTTCAGGTCAAACAGATTGGAGACGAACCGAACGACGATTCCCTGCTCCTCGCACAAGGTCGCTATTTCGGAGGCTTGGGAATGGAAAGAACGCATGGGCAGAGTGACGACTACCTCGTCGACAACGTTGGCCCGCAAGAACGCCGGCAACGAAGCAAAGTCGCAGGCCAGATCGAAGCCGGATTGCCGGAACGCCGTCAGCCCTGACCAGTCCTGATCCACAAAACCCATCACGCGATAACCCAGAGCTGGATTCTGCCGCATCTTTTCCGCGAACTGGATAGCACGCGGATTCGTGCCTACGATCAGCATGTCCCGCAGATTCCTGCCATGCAGGCGAAGCCGCTTGAGCAAGGCGCGCATGGTCATGCGGCTGGAAATCGCTCCCACCGTACTCGCCAGCCAAAAAATTCCCAGGAACTCCGGCATGATCAAACTGATGTGAAATGCAAAATGTGAGCAAAGGAGCAGGAACGTTCCCAGCGTAGTGGCCTTGATGATGTCGACTACTTCATCCCAGCGGCCGGCAAGGCGCCGAGAAGCGTACATGCCAAACGAAGAGAAGATCAGATGCCAGAGCAAGAGCAGAAGCGAGAAGGTTACGAGGTTTTGAATCTTGACCCGTAGCGCAAGAAACTCGGCTACCGAAACGGTTGCCCGTTCAGAAACCACTACCGCGGCCAGTCCAAATGAGGCCACCATCAGGACAAGGTCGAACAGTTTCATCGAATTCAACAAGAACTGCCGTCGAACGTTACCCACCGGAAAACTCCTTAGGTCTGATGTGCGTAGGAGAAACAGGGGAGAAATCTTGGCCTTCGTTATTGTTGTGCTTACGTGGAGTGAGAGTGATTTATAGTCTGCTACTCTCTTAATCCAACTTGCCGCGACCGGGCGCTTTGGTTCGGTCCGACAGCGCCTCGGTTACCAACTGACTGGATTTTTGCAACTGCATCACGATCTGTTCCATGTACGCCCGGGCTTCAGAAGGGCTCAGATGCGCGCCACTGTTGCTGTTGACTCTGTGTGTGGAACCGGGAAAGGTGGCTGGCAAGTTTTCGTAAACTTGCGCGGCTCCGGGCCCGAACTCCGCCGGCCCGCGGAACGCCTTCGAGGTATGCCGGGAAATATCGAGGTCGCTGATCACCTCTTCGACGGTCGCGGCGTCCATCACCTTCTGTTGCAAGGCGCAGCCCAGGGACATCGAGTTGAAGCACAAACTATTAATGTTTCTCGGGATGCCCGCGGCGAAGTCGGTGATCCGGGCCAGGGCGGCCGGGCTGAACAGCGCCTCTCCGCGGTGTCCTGCAACGCGCAGCCGGTGCTGGATGTATTTATTGGTTTCCTCCAGCGATAAAGGCTGCAGTCCACTGACCAGCGAAATCCGTTGCCGGAGTTGCGCCATGCGCGGGTTGGCCAACTTGTCGGCAAGTTCCGGCTGGCCGGCCAGTACAATCTGCATCAACTTGGCGCGCGGCGTTTCGAAGTCGGAGAGCAGCCGAACCGTTTCCAGAACGGCTGGATCCAGGTTCTGCGCTTCGTCGATCACTACGATGAAGCGGTTGCCGGCGCGAGCTTCCTGCAGCAGACGCTTGTTGAACTCCTCGTGCATGCGGACAAAATCCTGGTCGTCCGAACCGTAACCCAGTTCGGCCAGCAGGAAGCGCATAAACTCGCGGGAGTTGCACTGAGTTTGAAACAGAAATGCCGTGCGCGCGGAAGTGCGGAACTTTTCCAGCAGGTGGAACAGGAGGGTGGTCTTGCCCATGCCGGGCTGGGCAATCAAAGCCAGGAACCCCAGTCCGCTCTCGATGCCGTATACCAGCGAAGCCAGTGCCTCGCGATGAGCCGGGCTCAGATACAGGAAGCGCGGGTCCGGCGTAACTCCGAAGGGCTGTTCCCTGAGACCGTAGTAGTTCAAAAACATTGCCGAAGTCCTCTTTCTTTATATCCCAGCAAGCTTTATATCCCAGCAAGATTACTGCGGTCCTTGTCCAACGCCCGGCGAATTATAGAGCTCTTCCACGTGCAGCTCACCGTGGCCGTTTATGCGGTCACCGTTGCCATTACCGTTGCCGTTGTGATTTCCCATCTTGCGATTCGCACTCAAGGGCACCGCCGCCAGCACAGGGATATTCAATTCGGAGAGAACTTCAGACGGCGTTCGAAACGACGAATCCAGATATTCTCTGGCGAACACCAAGCCAGCGCTCAGCATAAAAGCCATGAGCACACCGACCAAGCCGAACATCCAGGCCGAGCGGGTGGGAGATAGCGGTAAGGTGGGCTGCTGCACCATGCCGATGTTAAGAATACGAGTCTGATCGAGCGCATCGGCGATGCGGGCTTCCTCACGCTTGTGCAGGTAGAGCAGATAATTGTCTTCGTTCGCCTTGGCGGTACGGAGCAGATCCTGCTGGATGAAGCCATTGACTTCGAGTTGGTGAGCCCTGCCCTGATAGACACCGACGATCGCTTGTGTGGCGGTGGCACGCGCCTGCAACGCGCTGTAATCGGACCTGGCTTTGGCCAGCTCTTCGTTGATCCAGGCGTAAGTCGGATTGCGGTCCGTGGTCTGCTCTTTCAGCGGCTTGGTTTCTTCCGCCGTAATCGCCACACGCGTGTCGGCGATCTGCTTGTCAACTTCCTGCACCAGCCGGTAACCAGGCTGGTACTTGGTCAGCAACTCGGTGCGTTTCAGTTCCAAGGTCAGCAGCGCGCTCTGCAACTGCTGCAGCACGGCGCCGTTATCGGTTTCCCGCATCTGGGTGGTCAGACGATCAGGGGTTGTGCCCGACTGCTTTTCGAGTTCGTGGATCTTTTGTTCGGTGGCCGACATTTCAGCCCGCGTCGATTCCAGAGAAGCGCTGAAGTCGTTCAACTTCTGCAACGTCATGTCCCGGGAAATCTGGGGAGCGACACCGCTCTGTTCCTCGGAAAACTTCTTCAATTGCTCTTCCGCTTGATCCAAGTCGTGTTTATAGCGGTCGGTCTCTTCCTCAAAAAACTTCAACTGCCCGGGCGGCCGGTTCACCGCCACGTGTTTTGCCGTGTAAGCGGTAATGACATTGTTCAGAACCGTCGCAGCCAACTTCGCATCGTGCGCCGAGTACGTAATCTGAATAACGTTGGTCTTCTTTAAGGGATCAACCCGCAGGTTGCCCTTCATCTTGTCGATCGCCTTGGCGATCTTCTGGTCTTGACTCTCGCCAAACAGAGACGACAACAGAGACTTCCGCTTGTCCAGCCCTGACGCAAGCACGGCCTCGCGCAAAACATCCTCGCTGAGGATCAACTGGGCCTCGGAATTCAGTTGTTCTTCGGTTACTTCACCCACGATTTGCGTGGGATCGTTTTTCTCGGCCGTGACCACGGGATCAACGCGTTCGCGCTTCACCACAATCTGCGCCGTCGATTCGTAGGTGGCGGGCAGCAGCAGAACCGCCGCCAACGTACCCAGCAAGATCCCGATAAAGCAAAGCACGAAAGCGCGCTTGTGGCGGAATCCGATGGCCAGCAGATCGCGAAGGGTGAAGCCGAAGCCGCTTGCGCTCGGGGCGTGGGTAAAATCCTGGTCTTTCATAATCTTCTTCTCCTGTGGGTCCTGACGATCCAAGGGGGGAACGGTGTGCAATCGCAACTTAAGGTTGGGCCATCACAGCGCCCGCGCTGAGTCCGGTGTAGGGTATGAAGGGCTTGATCTTAGAGAAAGCGTTCTTGGGCACAAAGAGCATATCCCCAGAATGCAGCAGAGGATCTTCGTGCAAATCGCCCTTCTTCTCCATTTCCTTCAGGTTGAAAACCTTGGCAAACATCCACTGGTCGTCGACGCGGCGATAAAGGCGCACCTGCGAGTGCTTGGCCGCCTCGGTAAAGCCTCCCGCAACCGCAATTGCTTCGGCCAGGGTGACATTACCGCGCATCTCGTATCGGCCTGGATGGCCAATCTGGCCGTCCGCAATGAAGAACGGCTTTTGGAAATCCTTCAGCACGACCACGATCAGCGGATCATTCAAAATCTTGCCATACGCTTCGCGCAGAGTTTGCGTGAGCTGCGGGACACTCTGGTCCTGCACGTTCACATCGCCGACGCTCTTCAGCGTGACAAAACCATCGGGCTGAACGATTACGGTTTGATTGAATTCAGGGCTGAGTTCAAACGACACGTCGAAACTGTCTCCCGCGCAAATCCGGTAGCGCGTATCGCGGGGCTGGAGTTGAGGCACGGCCGGCTTGGCCGCCGGGGAAGCGCTGTCCGTGCTCGTATTCGAACTCGCGACAAGATGCGCCGAGCCTGCCGGGGAATTCTCTTGCGCTGTGGCAAGTCCGAGTCCGAGAACCGCAACCATCGGGATTCCCGCCAGCCATCCAATCCGTTTCATCATGAAGTTCCTCCCAGCACTAAGGCCGAACACGCGCCCGGTTCCGAGCTGCGCTCTAAAGATTAACTCAACTTTGTCGAAGTTCATCGGGTTCGCTCAGGAATATTAAATGTGCGCGCCCGCTCGATATTTTGTTGTTACTTAAATCGCTGAGGTAGAAAATTACAGCTCCGCCCTCTGAGTCACATGAAGCTGACCCTTGAAAAAGCAAAAACGAAAAAGCAAAAACACAGAAAACTAATCTGCCGAGATGTAGCCCTGAGAGGCCACGCTTCCAGCAAAGATTAGGCATCGCACAGTATTCGTAAAGGGGGGATGACGCTTGAGTGCCAATAAAGCGACACACTTAAGTTGAGTAAGGCTAACTGGGAATGCAAGATACTGCAAGAGGTCAAAAGCACTACCTACCAAAGACTCTATCGCCTTCCGTGTGCCCAAAGTTTTCCTCCGCATGACCTTTATTTGCAATAGCTTGCAAGTGCCCCGTTTTCGCAGGTCTGCGTGGGAGGAAAACTTCGTGGCCGCTGGTTGTAGCGTTGCTTCACGGTTCTTTCAAGCGGAGCATAGTCTTTGCCGGCAAAGTCGCAGGAATTTGCACACCAACCTTGAAAAACCGCGCCCACCGCGGCGCGAGCGCAGAATTCATTTGACATCACACTGACGTGTGACTTAGAGTTTGGTTTCTCCCCCCCGCAGAATCCTCAGGAGAACCCACATAGTGTTCCATAAGCGCAAGCCGTATCCGTCCGCAGACGTGCTGTTCGAGCTGATAATTCCACAACTCTCGACTTGCTCACCGACTACCCAAATTGCGGCCACCAAGGGAATGGCCTCCGAGGAACGATCCATGACCAAAAATCCAAGTCTTTCTTTTCGGATGCTCGCGACACTGATCGCGTTAACCGGGTTGATGGCGTCCAGCGCAAGCGCTCAATATGCCGGTCAGTTCAGCTGGGGAAACAGCAATCTGAATGAGACCGCTCTGACGCCCCAGAACGTCAACACCACGCAATTTGGCAAGCAGTTCTCTTATTCGGTGGACGGCAGCATATTTGCACAGCCGTTGTATGTCCCCAATGTCACCATCCCAGGACAGGGAACCCATAATGTCCTTTACGTTGTGACGGAGAACGATGATGCCTATGCCTTCGACGCCGATGGTTTGACGCCGAATCCGCTCTGGTACACGAGCTTCATCAACCCGTCCGAGGGGATCACGGCGGTTCCGTGCCAGTTGATTACCGCCAACCTATGCAACATTGCTCCGATTATAGGAATCACGGGTACGCCCGCCATTGATACCTCCACGAATACGATGTACCTCGATACCCACATCGATAACAACGGCGTGCTTTCTCATTATCTTCACGCCATCGACATCACCACCGGAGCGGAAAAGTTCGGCGGCCCGATACTCATCCAGGCATCCGTTCCCGGAAAAGGCATTGATGGCTCGGGAGGGTTTGTTCCCTTCGACGCGTACCACACCTTTCAGCGGCCCGGATTGCTGCTGATGAATGGCATAATCTACATTCCGTACGGCAACTACCACGGCTGGGTATTAGCTTATAACGCAACAACTCTGGCTCAGCTTTATGTCTTTAATGCATCCCCCAACAGCACCAACTCGAACATCTGGCAGAGCGGAGCTGGTCTAACTGCCGATCCGGAAGGCAACATCTATTTCGCCACGTCCGACGCCGCGTTTGACGTCTATAACACCACAAAGGATGACTACGGCGACAGTTTGGTGAAACTCAACAGTTCGCTGCAAGTGGTGGACTACTTCACTCCGATGGACCAGGCATGCCGCGGCGGTCACGATGTTGATCTGGGTTCAGCCGGCCCGCTTATTCTGCCTACGCAACCTGGCCCGTATCCCGATGAGATTATCCTGGCTGGGAAGGGTGGAACGCCCTGCGACCTTTGGACCGGCGGCGTCTACGCCGCGCCCGTTTATGTGGTTGACTATGACACCGGCCATATGGGCGAGTACAACGACGGCAATCAGGATCTGATCCCACAAGAAATCGAGGGCGCTCCCTTCGGTTACTGGTCCAATCCGGCCTACTTCAACGCTGGCAGTACCAGCTACGTTTATCTCTCCGGAACCGCGGCCGACGCCGGCATCGGAGATTACTTGAAGCAGTACACGCTGAGCAACGGACAGCTCGTCACTCCGCCTACCGCGATGTCCCCCGCCGTGTTGCCAGACGGAGCAACTCCAGTCATCTCTGCGAACGGCACGACCAACGGCGTTATTTGGGCGGCGGAACGGCAGGAGAGCTTGGATACTCAGGTCGGCAAGAAGCCGCCACTCCTTCTCGCCTTCAACGCAACCAACGTCGGGACGCTGCTCTACAGCAGCGGGCAGAATGCTACGCGCGACACGCCTGGCCTGGAAACTAAGTTTATGGTGCCCCTGGTCGCCAACGGCCGGGTCTACATAGGAACGCAGACCGACGTGGATGCCTACGGCGTGTTACCGCCAGCGAGCTCCGCGACCCTGACGCCTGCAACTTTAACGTGGGGAATTATCGCGATCGGATCAACCAGCCAGCCTAAAACGGCGACCCTTACCAATACAGGCAGTACCACTCTCACAATTTCCAGCGTGTCCGTGACCGGAACCGGATCCTCGGAGTTCCCGATTTCTGCGAATACCTGCGGTTCGTCTCTGGGCGCCGGCCTTACCTGCACGATTTCTGTTGAATTCAAGCCAAATGCGGAAGGCCTTCAATCGGCGACTCTCAAAGTGATCGACGGCGCTGGCACGCAGACCTCGGCCCTGAGCGGGAGTGGTACCGCCGTGAAGTTCGCTCCACCCAGCTTGACCTTTACCTCTACGGCAGTCGGCACGAGTAGCGCTCCACAGACCTCTACCATGACAAATCTGGGGAGCACTGCCATCACGATTACAAGCATCGTTATCGGCGGCACCGATCCGTTGGACTTTACCCAGACCAACACCTGCGGCGGCAGCCTGGCGGCGAACTCCAGTTGCGTCATCACTGTCACCTTTAGTCCGACAGCGATCGGAACCCGCACCGCCAACGTCACAGTTACCGATAGCGACGTAACTAGCCCGCAGAAACTAATCCTGACCGGCACCGGAACACAAGCCAACGTCAGCTATACAGTGCTCCCCACTTCAATCGCCTACCCGAGCGTAAACGTCGGACTACAATCAAGTTGTCAGCCCGTAGTCGTTACCAACACGGGATCAACGACATTGACCGTAAACAGCTTTACGCTCACGCCGTTCATGGTTTTCCAAGTTCAGTATGGCTACGCTCCGAAAACCCTTTCGCCAGCNNCTCAAGCCGCCCAGGCCTACACCGGGCAACTTTCTATCGCGATTGAAGGAATCGCGAATCCCTCCATCGTAACGTTCACGGGTACGGGCGTTACAACTACCGCGGCTGCCACGGTTACTCCGAACATTTTGACCTTTGCGCCTCAGCCTCTCGGAACAACCACCTCGCAGACCGTCACGGTCAAGAACACCGGCAAGGCGGCCTTCCACTTATCTTCCGTGACAGATGAACCGCCCTTCAGCTACTCGGGCTACACGACTTCGGTCGCAATCCAACCGAACACGTCATTCTCATTCCAGGTGAACTTCTCGCCAACGCAAGCTGTCTCTTATACGAACTCCGTCTATCTCGGGATGGATATTATCCCGGGCCAGACGGTGAGCGTCTCGGGAAGTGGAACAGCCCCGAGTTCGCTGGCTATCACGAGCTTCCCAACATTGCCCACGGTTACGCAGACCGCATCCTATTTGGCTAACCTGGCAGCCGCCGGCGGGAACGGCAATCTTACCTGGAGTCTCGCTTCAGGCAGCAGTCTGCCCGCCGGCTTGACTTTATCCCCCAGCGGTTCCATCACTGGAACTTCTACGGGCGCAGTAGGAACCTACACCTTCACCGCGAAGGTGACGGATTCGAGCGTTCCGCCCAATACCGCCACTGCTCTGCTCACCGCGTCCGTCGCCGCCAATGTCGCCGGCGCTAAGTGCAGCAACACGAGTTGGGACGTAGCCGGCACAAACAATCCGCTGGTTGCGCTCACCGACCTGGGAACGGGTACTTACCTTGGCTATGAGGGAGGGTTGTATCCCAATGGTCAGAACACGCCGCCACCAACTCAGTTGGCCACGGCTGAGAGCTACGCGCAAAGCATCGCTTCTGGTGCAGGGCCTTACGCTTTGATCTCGGTGGGAGTCTCCATTACTCGGACCATGTGGGACGAGTTCGGCCCCATGGAAGCGGCCGATCCCATGCTGAATTCCAAGTTGGTGCTGGTGAACGCCGCGATCGATGGCACGGATTCTCCCGACTGGACCTCGCCGACCAGCGGAACCTGGACAACCATCACGAATTACTACCTGCCGTATCAGAATTTGACGGCAAACCAGGTTGTGGCGGCATTTCTCATGATGCCTCACAGCGATCCGAACGGGATTTACCCCGCCGATATGCAGGACCAGGAAAATGATCTGATCTCGATCATTCAGGATATGCATACTTACTTCCCCAATCTCCAACTGGTCTATATCAGCAGCCTTCACTACGGTGGATATGGGCCTACGAACAGTTATCCAGAACCCGATGCCTACGAGTTCGGGCTTGCTGTGCAGAATGTGATCGCCGACCAGATCAACGGCAATCCGGCTCTTAACAACAATCCCGCCAATGGTCCGGTCATGGCGCCGCTGCTATTATGGGGACCTTACACCTGGGCCAATGGACTGCTCGGTCGTGACGACGGTCTAACCTGGGATTGTCAGGATTACACCAGTGATGGTCTCCATTCTTCTGCTCTGGGAAGAAATAAGGAAGCCGGCCTGATGACAACGTTCTTCAAGACCGATCCTACGGCGACACCCTGGTTCCTGCAGCCGTAAGCAACGGACGGTGGAAGGTTCAGTCGCAAAAACAGCCGCCGGCATCTTCGGAAAGTAATCAACATCCGAAGAGCCGGCGGTCGATCTATTTTTTGCCGCGAGTTAGTAAGTGGATCAGTAGTCTGTCGCCGGGTTCAGCGGTGCGGTTATAAAGGTGGGCGATATGGTTGGAGCCTGAATGACCGGGCTCTGTCTTCCCGCCTGGCTCGGATCGAACACTACAAATCCAGCTATAGGCGAACTCGGGAGAGTGTAATCGTCAGCCGGGTAAACCGCATTTACGAATCCTGGATTAGTCTGAGCTGTGCCCTGCACATCTTCGCCCACTCCCTGCCAGCCGCTGAACGTATAGTAGTTCCAATCCGTCCCTGAAGTGTTCAGCGTGTCACACAGAGGCGAAGATGGGTTGGGCTGTATGTGAAATGCCTGCGAATCGGTGGCGAATGCACCATCGGTACGCCAATACAGGTTACCGCTCAACATCTGGAATTGCGTGTAGGCAAAGCCACACGAATACGTACACCCCTTTTGCACGCTGAATCCGTCGGTATATTTCTTGTCGAAATAAGCGATGTTGTCCAGCGCATTGAATTCCACAATCGGAGCGGTTGGACAGCTGTTGCTCGAATACGGAGCACTCAATCCGAAGATGCCCATGCGTCCGTATGCAAAAATATTATTCTGAATGACGTTCGGTGTGCCGGCTTGCGCCGGACCGTTCGACATGTTCATCGTTTGCGACGAGGCCCGGTACACCAGGTTGTTCTCCACCGTAACTGCGGCGGTTTCCGCATCCAGATAAATTCCCTGCCCGCCGTAGCCGTCGGAATCCTGCGTCGAGGCATCGGTCACATCGTGACATTTGTTATTCAGAATTTTGTTTCCGGTGCCGTAATGATTCGGACCGCCGGTGTTGTAGTAGATGCATCCTAAGTCGTCGGTCATGCCTTGCCCGACGTTGTAAGTATGGTTGAATTCGGTAATGTTATTGAAAGATCCGTGGGAGCCCTGCGTACCCCACGGACAGCCCAGAGCGCACACTTCGATGGTGCTGTGATACCCGTCATAGATATCGTTCTGGGTGTAAGTGTTGTCGTGTCCGTCGCCTTGCAACAGTCCAATTGCGCTGGGAAAGACTCTACCATAGCTGGCAATCAGCGTGTTCTGAATCGTCGTGTTGTGTGGCACGTTGGCGTCAGTGTCGGTGTACACCCCGGGTAAACCAACCCGAATTCCGAAAGCGCCCAAGTCATACAGGCCGGCATTCTCAACCACATTATTCGCTGTCGCGGCGCTAGTGTTGTTGGTATACAGCTCGATGCCGCCGCCTGAGGTCTGCGTGACAATGTCACCATTGAAAGTCACGTTCTGGCAGTTGAAGCAGGTCAACGCTCCCGTGATACCCGGGTCTTGCCTCAATGACGGATATCCCACGGCGGGCACGATGAAATTGTCATGTTCGAAAGTCAGGCCGGTAAACGTAACGTACTGCAATCCTGTGGCAATCATCACCTGCGAAGCCTGGGGAACGATCACCGAGTCGGTGTTCGGATTCTCTCCCGTGTTCGCCAGATAAGTGAGCGACCAAGGCGAGGCCGAGCGATCCAGGAACCACTGTCCCGCCTGTGTTAGATCGTCTTTCACATTTTCGACAACATACCGGTGATTCACGATGAAACCAAAATCCGGATTTTCCTGATAGGTCGGCCCGGTAAAGTAAATAATGGAGTTATTTGTATCGATTGACTTGATTCGTAACTTCGCAACCATCCACTTTTCGAAGTCATAAACTTCTATGTCGCCCGCCGGATAAGGCGAATTAAGATTCGTCCAACTTGCGCTGATGGGATCGCTGGGACTGTACTGAAATCGATCGAAACATTCCCATCCGGTTCCACTTACATAGACCGAGCAGTTGGGATCGGGTGCAGGGCCGGAAGATGAGCCGGCAAGATAGATGGTCGCGGCCACGCGATAGTAAGCTCCCAGAGATCCGCCGAGACGCGGCCGCAACCGTCGCTGCTGGTTGTAGAAGAGTTGTTCGAAATACTGTGTCGACGCCGGTAAGGAAACCTGCCACTCGTTCCCGCCGATATTCTGCCAGCTGAGTCCCGAACCTGCGCCCAACTGCACGCCTCCGCTAATCGACGGAGTTTCCGCCGGATAGTTTTCCCAGTTCACCTGCAGTTGCGATGTACCCGAATCCGCCGCCGTGAAGGATAATGGTTGCGCGAGGAAATACGTTCCCTGTCGGATTTGGACGAGGATGGTCTGGGTCCGCCCTTGAGGATTACTCAGAATCCCTTGCACAGCCGTCTGAGCTTTCGCAATCGTGGCGAAGGGACCATCGGTGTTGCCGGCATTCGGCGCGGCAAGAGTTCCCGACCAGGAATCGTTTCCGTCGGTTGCCACGTAGAAATCTGCACCTGTAGCTCCGCCACTTTGACCACCGCCGCCACCCGTACCTCCGCCGCCGGTTCCGCCACCGCCCGTACCGCCGCCCCCAGATCCTCCGCTGCCCGTGCCTCCGCTACCGCTGCTGCCTGAGGACCCCGGTGTGGAAACTCCGCTACAACCTGCCAAGACGAAAAGGCCAAGAACCACGACAGATAATGCAAGGATCGTAATGGGGGACGACTTGTGCATTCTTGGGGCTCCCTTGGCTCACGCCTAGGATGTCCCGAGATTAGCCGAAAGCCGCGCCAAGTCATGGTTACCGCCGGACAACAACGAGCGTAGGATTAGCCCATTGTCCCGACGTTTCTCAAAGCCATTCCATGGAGATTTATGGATTGAATATAGCGATCGAAGGAGAATGAAAGGCGAATGGACAGAGAAAAATGGAAGAAGGTAATCGGGCAGAAAAATTGCAGGGGGCCTGGGGAACGGAGGAAGGAACTACGGCAGAAACTTTACAGCTTTGACTTGGAGGCGGCACCCCTATGAATCGCCAGCGCGGATTGCTTGAGATAGCCGCCCAACTTGTCCGCGACAAGGTTCACGTTGGGTTCGGTGAACATCGAGGGGTGATTACCAGGAATTGAATAGAAGTCGATGCCGCTTGCGACCAGGTCCTTCCATCCCAGTTTGAAATCGAAGTAAGGACCGATCGGCCACTCACTGGATTGCTGCAGAACAATCTTTCCAGGATACGGCTGCGGTTCATAGCGGCTGAATGCGGGGTGAACGATGGAATCCGTATTGCGCAGGCGCTCTTCGCCCGTATGGTCGGAAGTGAGCCGCCAGGCTACGCGCTCGATTTTTCTTCTGGCTTCGTCTAACCGGTCGAGCAGGTAGGCGGAGGTCTCGCTCGCGTCCAGCTTCAGCAGATTGGACAAGTGATATTTAATGCGCGAAGAATAGCGGCCATCCTTGAAGGGATTCTTGTAGTAGGCCTGATTATGAGCGTCCAGCATGGCCAGCAGCGCTACTTCCTCGCCGTCCCGAACCAGTTGCTGCGCGATTTCATAAGCGATGACGGCGTTTACGCACAAGCCGCCAAGATAATAGGGTCCCTTGGGTTGCACTTCACGCATCACCCTGATCAGCAACGCGGCGATGTCTTCAAATCTGTAAGGAACCGGCAGTCTGTTGCCATCGGTGAAGGGCAAGTCGAGTCCGAGGAACGGTTGATCAGGCCCCAACTTCTGCGCCAGCAGACGAAACCGCGGACCACCGCGAACCCAAAACAGAGGCGGCAGAGATCCCTTCGGCTGGATCGCGACGATCACGCGCTCTCGCAGAGTTTGGCCGGCGCTGAGCAGTGATTCCGCCATCTGCTCGATGGTCGGCGATTGAAATACGAAGGCGAGCGATAGGGACCTGCCGAATTCTTTTTCAATGCGCGCTAACAGCTTGGCTGCAAGCAAGGAGTGTCCGCCCAGCTCAAAAAAATCCTGCCCGACGTCTTCACTGTGCGTGCCCAGGACGCTCTTCCAGATTACGAGCAGCCGCTTCTCAATGTCGTTGCGAGGGACGGTGAATTCGTGTCTTGTGCTTTCCCCGGCGACACTTCCGGCCATCAGCTTTTGGCGATCGACTTTTCCATTCGGCGTGCGCGGAAGGTTCTCCAGGAAATGGAACGCCGTGGGCACCATGTAGCCAGGCAAAGTATTCTTCAGAAAAGCTCGCAGTTCGTTGCCGGAAGTCGAGTGCTCGGCGCGGGCGATCACAAAAGCCGCGAGCTTGGGATCGCCCGATCCGTTGCGCTGCGTAATCACCGCCGCTTCCCGGATATCCGGGTACGCCGTCAGCGCCGCTTCGATCTCCCCGAGTTCGATGCGCACACCGCGGATCTTCACTTGCTGATCCGCGCGCCCTAGAAATTCAAGGTTTCCGTCGGCCAGATGACGGACCAAGTCACCGGTGCGATAAAGCTTTGCGCCGGGCGTTTCAGCGAAAGGATTTGGAATGAAATTCAGCTCAGTGAGGTCGGGTCGATTTACATAGCCTCGCGCCACTCCGTCGCCGCCGATGTACAGCTCTCCTGACACTCCGAATGGCACGGGCTGTAGGTTCTGATCGAGCACGTAGAGTTGCGTGTTGATGATGGGACGGCCGATCGGAACCGTGGGCCCGTTCTCTCCCGGTTCGCACTCATACACGCTGCTCCACACCGTCGCTTCCGTCGGGCCGTACTCGTTGAACAGCGACGCCTGTGGCAGAACGCGGTAGTGAGCGTCTACCAACTGCCGGGGACAAGCCTCGCCCGCGACAATCACGCAACGCAGCGAAGCCAGTTGTGCAGCGCCGGCGTGCTCCAACAAGTCGCCATAGAGGCTGGGAAAGGTCAGGACGTGGGAGACGTGCTTCTCCGCAATCAACGTGGCAAGTTGCTCAGGCGCCCAACCAGAGTCACCTGGAGGTGGAACCTCGAGGGTTCCCCCGCTGGTGAGTGCATGAAAAATTCCGGCGACGGAGCTGTCAAAAGCGTAGGACGAAAGCAGGAGAAAGCTATTCACCGGATCGGTGTAGTAATTGAGGCGGGCGTGGTTGGAGTGCGCCAGATTGCGATGAGTGATCTGCACTCCCTTGGGCCCGCCAGCAGAACCCGACGTGTAAATTATGTAGGCCAGGTCATCGAGGCCCGCGGAAGCCTGCGCTCGCCGCCGCGACGCGACTGGAAGCTGCCAATCTGCGGAATCGAGAAAGACGGTGCGTATTCCGCGAGATGCAGAAGAGAACTGGGCGGCGGCAGTGTCCGAGGTCGTGAGCAGCACAACAGCGCCACAATCGGCGATCATGAATTCGATCCGCTCCGCAGGGTACGCAGGATCGAGCGGGACGTAAGCGCCACCGGCCTTCAGAATCCCGAGAATACCGACGATCATTTCCGCCGAGCGCTCCAGGCACAGCGCCACCGCAACGTCGGGACCTACTCCCAGCGTCCGCAGATGATCGGCCAGTTGATCGGCGCGCTGGTTGAGTTCGCGGAAGGTCAACTGCTTCGCCCCGCACCTAACGGCCATCGCTTCCGGTGTATTGTGTGCCTGCGCCTCAAACAGTTCATGTACTGGACGCAGCTGATACGGCTTAGCGGTATCGTTCCAGTCGACAAGAATCTTGTGGCGTTCCGCGTCCGTCAGCAGCGGCAACTTGCTGATCCGCTGGCCCGGATCGGCGACGATCGATTCCAGCAATGTTTGCCAGTGGCTCCCCATGCGCGAAATCGCATCGTCATCGAACAGGCCCGTGTTGTAAATAAAACGGCAGAGCAATCCTTCGGGACGATCGTCCAAAACCAAACACAACTCGAACTTGGTGGTTCCAGTCTCGACATCGATACACGTGATGTCCCATCCGGGCTCTACATTTGTTACTGGAGGTTCCAGTGAGAACAATACTTGAAATAAGGGATTTCGCTTTACATCGCGCTGCGGATGAAGTTCCGCGACCAGACGGTCGAGAGGAGCTTCGTCATTCGACAGGGCATCCACAGTCGTGCGCCGCACGCGATCCAGCACCTGGCGGAAAGTTGGACTCCCGGAAAGATCAGTGCGTAAAACAATAGTGTTGAGGAAATAGCCTAAAAGCTTTTCACTGCCCGCATAATTCCGGCCCGCCGTATTGCTTCCAATCAGGATGTCTTCCTGCCCGCTATAACGTTGCAGAAGAACGTTAAACGCCGCGAGCAACGCCATATATAGAGTCACGCCCTCCTGCCTGCTAAGCTGGCGAACCGCATCGCTCAACGACGCCGGTAAGGAGAACGTCCGCATGGCGCCACCAAAAGTCTGCATCGCGGGCCGCGTTCTCGAAGTCGGCAGTTGCAAGGAGGGCAACTCGCCTGCCAGCTGATGTCTCCAGTAATCCATCTGCCCCGCAAGGGCATCGCTCGCCAGCCATCCCTTTTGCGAGAGGGCGTAGTCGGCAAACTGAAATGGCAAATCAGGCAACGGAGAGGGTTCATCCTGAGAAAACGCGCGATACAAAGCCACCAACTCGGGAAGAAAAACGCGATAGCCTGAGAAGCCATCGAAGACCAGGTGATGCAAAGTTACGAACAGACGATACTCTTCGTCCTCCAGGCAAACTAACTTAGTCCTGAAGAGCGGGCCGTGCGCTAAGTCGAAGGGCTGGCGGGCGTCCTCGGCTGCTATGCGAAGAGCTTCACCCTCCCGCTCCGCCCGAGGCATGTGGCGCAGGTCAATCAACGGCAACTTGATTTCAAACGGCGCCTCGACTCGCTGAACCGGTTCACCATCAGCCACATGGAATGTGGTTCGCCAGGCCTCGTGACGCCGGACGATTTCGGTGAAGCTGCGCTCGAGCGCGGAAACATCCAAAGGCCCGTTGCGGCGCACCGTAAGCGGCTCGTTATAGAGCGAAGTGTCCGGTGCAAGTTGCGCGTGCAGCCAAAGCTGCTGTTGTGCGAAGGTAAGTGGGAGCGCGGAGTTGTCCCTACGCGGTGCCGCTGCAGATTGTGTGGCCGGAAAACTCTCCGGACGCATCTGCAGATACGCTTCCAGCAACTGCTTCCGCTTCGCTTCTGTGAGCACCGTTTCGGACATGCGTTTCGATACAGCTCTCTGATGACGCCTCACGAGTTTCGATTCAAACCCGAGTAAGCGCCGATACTCTATACCTGCAGGACCTGTGGCTCAGCTAAGTCGACTGTCTTGTTTCGCGATGCAATGGCGAACTCGTAAATCTCTTCCAGCATTTCAATATTTCGCGATGCCGTATATTTTGTTTCGAACTCCCGCCGGGCCAAGCGTCCCATGGTATTGATCTCTTCAGGATGTTCCCACGCCCACTGGACTTTCTTCGCCATATCGTCCGCATTGCCTGCTTCGAAGTGCAATCCTGTGAGGCCATCGGTGACGATTTCCTGCATCGACCCCAGGCGCGAACAAATCACCGGAATGCCGCATGCAAACGATTCGGCTATCGTGACCGGGAATCCCTCGTACCACTCGCTGGGAAACACCAGGAACCGCGCTCCTTTCATCGTAGCCAGCGTGTCCAGCCGTGAAAGCCTGCCGAGGTACGTAATTGATGGCAGCTTTCCACCTTTCAGTTCCGATTCCAATTGCTCCCGGCAGGGACCATCTCCTGCGATCATGAGCGGGATGTGTCGAGGCATGTGCTCCCAAGCCTTCATCATGGAGAGCACGCCTTTGGCTTTCACCAATCGTCCTACAAACAGCGCGTACCCAGCGCTTCCTTCCTTTGAGCCTGACTGTTTCGAACCCGCCTCTCGTGAACCTGTTTCTCGTGAACCAGTCTCTCGTGAGCCAGTCTCTCGTGGACCTGGATCCGGAAGCACGAAGTTGGGCTTAACTCGAATTCGATCCGCAGGCAGCCCCCCCTCGATCATTTTGTTACGGGCGAACTCGGTGAGCGCAATGTAGCAGTCCACCAGGTTGTTCCAGGTGCGCAAGCGACGATGCACTCCCAGCATCAGGCTGAGTGAGGCTGTCCCCAGCTTCGAACCCTGGTAGCATCCATAGCGCACGCCGCGCAGAAGACCGTGGTGCAGGCACTCCTCGCAAACTTTACCGTCGCGATACAGCTCAGCCGAAGCGCATATCAGCCGGTAGTTGTGCAGCGTTTGCACCACCGGAACCCCTTCCCGGTGGCAGGCATAATAAACCGACGGAGAAATCAATGGAAAGAAGTTGTGAATGTGCACTACGTCGGGCCGGGAGGTCTGCAGCATCTGCCGGAACTCGCGATGCCATTTCCTGGACCAAATGCAATCGACCGCAACCCCGAGTTTTTTCACCACGCCGTCCGGATAGGTGGTCTGCTCCTGCACCTGCGTGACTTGATGCCCGCACTTCGTGAGCAGCCGCGCCTCGGACTCAAACACCTGGTCCTCCCCACCCGGTTGAAGGTAGCGATTGTGGACGGAGATAATTTTCAATGGGCGCATGAAGGATGGCTCTGCAAGTTACGGTCAAAAGCTCCGCTCAGAAAGCGCTCTCTTCCACCGGCAAGGGCACGTTGAAGTCGGGCTCAACTGTTTTCAGTGTCGACACTTTACGTCCCAGCATGACGAAAGCGACCAGAACGTAAAGTACATTGGCCAGGACCATGCTCCAGATCACCCCGCGCAACCCGAAGAAGCGGGTTGCTGGAATGCCGAAGACCAGGGCAACCACGCTGGCCGCACCATTCGCAAAGAACAAAGACCGAGGCGATTCCATGGCGCGCAGCAGAATGGCCGGCCCCAGTGCGGCACTCCATACAATGGTTTCAGCGGCGAATAGCGGAAGCAAAGAAGAGGCATCCATATACTTGCCAGCGTACAGCATGTGGAACAGCGGACGGCGCAGCGGTATGAGCACGGCCCAGTAAGCGATGGCGCCGACCACGAAAAGAGCGGTGAGTTTAAATGTTAGGCCGGAAGCTCCGCGTCGTCCCTGTGTGCTTTGCACCCGCGCCGCCAGGGGCAGAAACAGCATGGAAAGTGCCGCGTAAGTCTGCAGGACAGGGCCGCCCAGGTTCATCAATGCCCTTAATTCGCCGGCGACGGCTAACCCGGAAAACTTGCTGACCAAGGGAATGTACACATACGTCGGAATCCAGCCGACGATGCACGTGGCCAACGCCCACTTGCCGTATTCCCAGTGCTTGCCCCATGTAGCGTTTAAGTGAACCTTGGCGGTAGCCGGTTCCAGTTTCGCATTCAACTGGAACAGCATGATCACGCCCCCGACCAGCGCAGCCAATCCCATTACCAGATACGCCGAGAACGCGGAAAGCCAGCCCAACTTGTAAACCAGAAAAGATCCGCCCACAACGAACGCACAGTAGAAAGCGGAGCCAAACGCAGCGGGGCCGGGGGACAACCTGAGATAAAAACTCCTGCGTCCGAGCGCGTGAATCAGGATGAACGGAGCTGCCACGGTCATGCCGGCGAATGCCATGGCCGAAACCGGCGAATGCCACCAGACGCGCGCGGCAACCGCCGTTCCACCTAGCGCCAGACAGACGACGAGCGAAATCCCCCAGTGCAACCATAGGTTCGATTGCAGATAGCCGCGAAGGTTATTGGGGTAGGCAGTGCCGGAGAAGACTGAAAGCGGTTCCAGTACAAGCGCCTGGTACAGAAACGTAACCAGAATAAAGATGCTGAAAGCCAGAGCATACGCGCCGTACTGTTCCGGCGCCATCCAGCGGGCGAGTAAAATTCCCAGCAGAAAATTCGAGCCGGAAAAAAGGCCGTAGTCGAGAATGGCCAGTCCACCCTTGGTCACCCAAGGGATAAACTTCTTGAGGATAAAATCGCGGCTGAACGGAGAAATCCGTTCCGTTTCTCCGCTCGCTTCTTCGACTACATCCTCTATTGGCTTGCGTGAACTGAGCACCGGCACTAAAGATCTCCTGAATCCCGGACTTTTCGCTCTGCCATTAGCCGCCAGGCCGGAACCGGCGGCGTATCGTTCTGATGTTCGTAAGCTAGCTGGAACTCAACGAGGGCACGGCCTCTTTGGGCGATTCCGCCTGCGCCTTCTCCAACCGCGAGCGGATCTCCTCCGCCAACTGTTTCACTTGCGGCTCGTTCAGAATGTTACCGTGATCTCCATCGATTTCGTGAACCTCGATCCTACCCGCGGCATACTTACGCCAGCCGTCTTGGGGATCGTCCAATCCGCGCAATGCCTTTTCACTGGCACGAAACAACACGACGCAGCCGGGATAAACTTGGGGACGATATCTCTCTTCAGCCACAGCACAAGCTTCACGCACGTCCTTTATCGCACGAGGAAGAGAAAGCGCATCGATCCTTCGCTTAACGCCACGCCTATAACGACCCAATCGCTTCTTCAAATAAGCCAGCTTTTGTTCGGTCGAGAGCCCGAAGAACTTTTCTAACAAAGACTGCCCATTTTTCGGGGCCGGAAGATAAGTATCGACCAAAGTCAGCGCTCTTACTTCTTCCTGATGTTCGACGAGGCGCCGTGCCATCTCGAACGCGACTAATCCTCCAAACGAATAACCGCCTAGAAAATATGGGCCTTGCGGCTGAACGGCGCGCAAGTGCTCCAAATACAAAGCCGCCATATCTTCGACGCGGTCCAGGCACGGCAGCTTCCCGTCCATCCCCTGAGCCTGGAAGCAGTAGAAAGGCTGGTCGGGAACCATGTGCCGTGCCAACTCGTGGAAGCGCATGACGGTTCCGCCGAGTCCATGAACAAAGAAGAATATTGGTTTCGACCCACCAGTCTGCAGCGGCACCAGCAGCGACGACGAGGAATTTTCATCTCGCAAAAGCGAAACCAGACTCTCCACGGTCGGAGCCTGAATCAGAGCGGTGATGGTTAATTTCTTGCCGAACTGCTTTTCGATGCGGCTCGTCAGCCGCACTGCCAGAAGAGAATGGCCGCCCAACTCAAAAAAGTTGTCTCGGACGCCGATCGGCCGCTTACCCAAAACCTGCTCCCACAAGCTGACCATGCGGGATTCAAATTCATCGCGGGCTGCGACAAAACCCTCACTCTCGCCCGGTTCCGACGGCTCAGGAGCGGGCAAGGCCCTCCGATCTACCTTGCCATTGGGGGTCAGCGGAAATGATTTCAGAAAAACAAAATCCGCCGGCATCATATATTCGGGCAGCAGATCCTTTAAGTAGCGCCGCAGTTCGCCTGCCGTGACTGCATTCGGCAATGCGACAATGTATGCAGCTAAACGCTTTTCATTATTCACTTCTCGCGCCGTCACCACGGCCTGCGCGACTCCGGAATGCTTCTCCAGCACTGCCTCAATCTCTCCCAGTTCAATGCGAAAGCCGCGGATCTTCACCTGAAAGTCGATTCGTCCCTGGAACTCGATGTTGCCATCCGGCAGGTACCGCACCAGGTCACCGGTTTTGTACAAACGTGCGTCACCATCCTGGCTAAAAGGATCCGCAATAAACTTTGCTTCGGTGAGTTCGGGATGGTTCAAGTACCCGCGCGCAACGCCGGGTCCGCCAATATGCAATTCGCCGGGCTCGCCAACGGCTACCGGCTGCAACTCGGAATCGAGAACATATAAACGAACGTTCGCGATAGGACGCCCGATCGGAAGGTTCTCGGGAAATGGTTGTGAAGGATCGGGCTCGTACGCACTGACAATCACACTGGCTTCGGTAGGACCGTAAGTATTGACCCAGCGAACGCGCGTTCCGCCAGCCTTCAACCAGAATGCATAGGCTGATGCCGAGGCTTTCTCGCCGCCGACAATTACCAGCCGCAATCGTTCCGGAAACTTCTCGTGGGATTCCGCCAATTCGTGCACCAGTTCATGCCAGTAGGCCGTCGGCAGGTCGAGTACCGTGATTCGCTGTTGCTTGATCCAGCGCAGGAAATCCGTTGCGGCCAGCGACATTTGGTCCCTGCGTAGAACTACGGTGGCTCCGGCAAACCAGGTGGGGAAGATTTCTTCAACCGCAATGTCAAAGCTGATCGAGGAAAACTGCAGCACACGGTCGCTGCGCTCGATTCCGTAAAGATCGATCGACGCCACTCCATGGTTCACCAGTCCGCGATGCGTCAGCAACACGCCACGCGGTTTTCCGGTCGAGCCCGAAGTGTAAATAATGTAGGCGAGACTTTCCGGCTGGGTAACGGGAAGAAGATTTTCCGGGCTCTGGCCGGAAAGAATCTTCCAGTCTGCATCGAGATACAAAACCTCCGCCTGCACGTCGCCCAGAGCGGAATGCTGCCCCGGTTGCGTGATCAAAACCGGGGCACGCGAGTCTTCTAAAATGTAGGCCAGGCGATCCTTAGGATAGTCCGGATCGAGCGGCACGCAAGCACCGCCCGCTTTGAGAATCGCCAGCAATGCGACGGGCAGTTCCAGTGACCGCTTCAGGCAGATTGCCACCGGGACATCGCAGCCCACGCCTTTCTGTCGCAGAAGTCGCGCCAACTGGTTGGCCCGCACGTTCAGCTCTTGATAGCTAAGCTGACGCCCTTCGTGGGCCATAGCGACGGCGCCGGGATTCTCTTTCGCCTGCGCTTCTACCAATTCATGCACGCACTTGTCTGCGGGATACGGTTTGCAGGTGTTATTCCATTCCACCAGAATGCGCTGACGTTCAGCATCCGTCATCCGGGCGGAGTTGCGCGGCTCGGTGGAAGAATCCTGGCGTCCTGCGCTCATCGTGGGTTGTTCTCCTGCACAGGGCGCGACGCAGACTCGGAAACTTCGAAGTTGACCTTGAGCGAAGTGAGCCCGCGTAAACCAAGATTCGTGCGCCAAACCAGATCCTGCGGCACGAGCTGGATATTTTCAAATCGCCGCAGTAAAGCTGCGAAGGCGATTTGACCTTCCATGCGCGCCAGCGGCGCACCGAAACAAAAGTGCGCGGCATAGCCGAATGCGAGATGACGATTGTCAGCGCGCGTCACGTCGAAACGGTCAGGCTCGGGAAATCTTTCTGGATCCCGATTGGCCGCGGCCATCACCGCAATCACCGCCTGCCGCTTGCGAATCTGTTTACCCCCTAATGAACGATCCGTGGGAGCCAGCCGCGCCGTATGCTGGCTCGGGCTTTCGAAGCGCAACATCTCTTCCACGGCAGAAGCGGTCAGAGACGAGTCGCCGCGCAGTTTTTTCATTTGCTCGGGATGCCGTAGCAGGGTGAGCACGCCATTGCCGATCAGATTTGTGGTTGTCTCCTGCCCGCCCACCATGGTGATGATCGTGTTGGCCACGACTTCTTCTTCAGTCAAGCGGTCGCCGTCAATTTCGGCGGAGAGCAGCGAGTGGATCAACCCTTCCCTGGGATGCCGCTTCGTTTCTTGCACGGCGTCGCGGAAGTACGCGGTCATCTCCTCCACCGTTTGCAGCATGCGAGCGGCATGGTCGGGATTGTGCTGGAAGTTTCCCAACATCTCCGCGAAGTTCGCCGACCAGGCCTTCAGGCGGTGACGATCTTCCACGGGAAGGCCCAGCATCTCGGCCGTAACAATCGCCGGCAGCGGTTCTGCCAGATCGGTGATCACATCCATTGATCCGCGGCCCTGTACCGCGTCGAGCAGATCTTCGACGATTTCCTGTATGTGCGCGCGGAGGGTTTCAATACGGGCGGGAGTGAAGGCTTGCGACGCCAGTCCGCGCAGACGAGTGTGGGCAGATGCATCCATGAAGAGCATCTGCTTCACCATCAACTGCGCCAAAGGAGCCATTTGTGCCAGTCCCATGGACGCGAGTTGCTCGGGGGTGGGTGTGCGATCGGCTGCGAAAGTATGCAGCACTTCGAGCACGTCAGCGTAGCGGGTCACCACCCAGGCATGCAGGAACGGATCCCAATGCACGGGATCTTCCCGGCGCAGACGGTGAAATAGAGGATAGGGATTGGCTAGAACTGCAGGATCGAGCAGATGGTAAAGACTCAACGCCGCGTCGTCGTTCTCCACGCGGGCAACGGACTCGGCTCCCGGAGACACTACTGATTCCCCTCGAACGCAAACTGCGACAGCGCGCGCCGGTCCTCCGCGCTCATGGCTTCGACTTTGGCGAGAATGAGCCTTTCCACTTCTACCGACATTTCTTCCAGAGTGGGATGATCGAACAGGCTGAGCAGGCTGAGTTCCACTCCGAAGGACTCGCTTATTCTGGAAATCAACTGTGTTCCCAACAGTGAATGGCCGCCCAACAGGAAGAAATTGTCTTTCACACTGACCCGGTCCACGTGCAGCAATGGCTTTAGAAGGCCCGCCAGCCGCTCCTCTACCATGGTGCGGGGCGCCACAAATCTGTCATCGGCCAGAGCGTTCGCGGCGGTGGGAGCGGGAAGCGCGGCACAGTCGACTTTGCCATTCGCAGTCAGAGGCAAAGCGTCGACTCGTACCAGCATCGCAGGGACCATGTAGTCAGGCAATTGCCGGGAAAGCATCTGGCGCAATCCGGTGGGGTCGACCTTGGCTCCCGGTGTTAACACAACGTAAGCGATGAGCCGCTTTTCTGCTTTGTCCGCCTCCACGGCGACGGCGCTGGCCTGCACTCCCGGATACGTGTTCAACGCATTAATGATCTCATTCGGCTCCACGCGGTAACCGCGAATCTTGATCTGATCATCGAGGCGCCCCAGGAACTCAATCTCGCCGCTGGGCAGGAAGCGGGCGCGATCACCGGTTCGGTAGAGACGGCCAGATCCACCCAGCGGATTGCGCACAAATTTTTCCGCCGTGAGCACCGGATTGTTCCGGTATCCCCGCGCTACGCCTGCTCCGCCAATGTAGAGTTCTCCGCTGTCGCCCTCCGGCACCGGTTGCATCATTTCATCCAAAATATAAATCTGCGTGTTATCGATGGCGCGTCCAATCGTAGGCATGTGACCGTCGGCACCTTCAGGCTTAACTCGCCCCGAGGTCGCGACCACGGTGCCCTCCGTCGGACCATAATTATTGACCAGAGTAAACGGCAGCCCTGGAGAAGGCCGTCGACGCAGCGTATCTGCGCCGGTAAGGAGAATCCGTAGAGCCGTGTCCGACGGCCACTCGAAAAGAAGCAGCTGTTCCGCCAACGCCGGCGGCAAAAAAGTGACGCTGATCTTCTGGGTCAGCAGCCATTCGCGAATCGCGTCGGGATTACTGCGCACCGATCCCTGTGGAATGTGCACACTGGCTCCGACCGCCAGATAAGGCCACAGCTCCCAGACGGCGGCGTCGAAACCGACTACTGCCTGCAAGCTGGCGCGGTCTGCCGAGGTCACCTTGAACGCCCGGATGTGCCAATCAATCAGGTTGCGCAGCCCACCATGCGTGGCCTCAACCCCCTTCGGCTGTCCTGTCGACCCGGAAGTGTAAATTACATAAGCCAGACTCTCGGCAGTAACCACGCTCCGTGGACAGTCCGAAGGATAGCCGTCCAGCAAAGGATGCAAGCGCATCCAATCCAGCACCGACCACGTGTGCTTCGGCAGCAGCTCGGCGTTCGAGCCCTGGCTCATCACCACCGACACGTTTGCATCCGTCAGCATGTAGCGCAGCCGTTCCGCCGGCAGCGATGGATCGAGCGGCAAATAAGCTGCACCCGCCTTCAACACAGCCAGCGCGCTAATCACTGATGCAGGTGATCTCTCCAGATGTAATCCGACGACCTGCTCCTCACCCACACCGGTGGCTCTCAGATAATGGGCGAGTTGGTTGGCGCTGCGATCCAGTTCCGCATAAGTCAAGCGTTGCGAACCTGAGACCACAGCCACAGCCTCAGGATGGGCAGCCGCTTGTTGCGCTGCCAACTGCGGGACGGAGATCCACTGCGGCATCGCAGCGGGGGCTACTGCGGGAGGTTCAGCCAGATGTGTCTCTATTTTCAAATCGCACTCTCGTTGGCAAGTAAAATTTAACAGGGCCCAGGGCCATGCCGGACAAAACCGATCGGCATGACTTGCGTGCGGAAGTCTGTGCGCTTCCTTTTTGCAGCGCGGAGGCTGGGGGAGCCGCCTGTCCTCGCCAAACGTACAGGTCGAGTTGCTATTTCTTCTTGCTGAGAACCAGCTGTTCGATCGAGTTTACGCTCTTGAGCGTCTCAGCATTGATCTCTTCGTCGCTGACTCGCACTCGCAAGTCCTCTTCCAGGAAAGAGACCAGCCGGAAAATCCCGAGCGAGTCAATGACTCCGCTCTCCATCAGCGATTCGTCGTCGGTGAAAGACGTGATGCCTTTGGCGTGCGCCAGATTCTCCATAATGAATTCGCGAATTTGATCCTTGAGAACTGGAGCATGAGTTGCGGGTGTTTGGTTTACGGTGGACATTGCGGGCGCTTCCTCCTAGGTCGTTTGTCTTCTTATGAAATCGAAATCCGTTACTGCGAAACTACTTCCGATGGCGGCTGGTTGGCCGCGCGAATACTTTCCTGCGTGAGTTGCACGCGGTCCACTTTTCCGGTTGAAGTTTTGGGCAAGCTGTCGCGGAACTCGATCAGTTCCGGGATCATGTACTTGGGAATTCGGCTGCCACAGTGCTGTTGCAGTTCCGATGGCTTAATGGTGATGCCGTCGTGCGCCGCGATCACCGCCACGATACGGTTGCTGACAATATCATCGGGGATGGCAACGGCCACTGCCTCTTTCACCGCCTCGTGACTGAGCAGGGCGCTTTCAATCTCGCCCAGTTCGATCCGGTAACCGCGGCTCTTGATCATGCTGTCACGGCGGCCTAGAAAATAATAGTTGCCATCCTCGGCCAGCTGCACCAAATCTCCAGTACGGTAAATCTTTTCCTCGAAGTTCTTCTGAAACCGGTTGGGAACAACCATCTTCGCGGTCTTCTCCGGATCGGCCCAGTAGCCGTAAGTCACGGCCGGCCCGCGCACGTAGAGTTCTCCGGTTCCGCCCGGCTGGGTGACAATTTCATCCTGATCGTTGACCGCGAATACTTCTGTATTCTCGCAGGCGATCCCAATGGGCAATTTCTCCAGGCTGGCGAGCCGTTCCCGCTCCACCTCGTAGTATGTGCACACGTTGGTTTCCGTCGGACCGTAAAGATTCTGCAATTCGACGTGCGGCAGTAAATCGGCCAGTTGCCGCAGATACTTCAAGGGGAAGACCTCGCCCGCAAAGAGAATCAGCCGCAAGCGCGAAAGTTTTTCCGCATTCACATTCGCATGCAGAAGCAGCAGCGTCAACGCGGACGGAACCGAATACCAAACGGTAATTCCCTGTGTCTCAATGAAGCTGGCCAGTCGCGATGGGAACAAAGCCAGATCTTCGGTGATCAAAAATACCGTAGCCCCAGCCTCAAGCGCGTTGTAAACGTCAAAAACCGAAAGATCGAAATGCAGTGGCGCGTGGTTGGAGAGCCGATCTTCCCTAGTAATTTCAAAAGTCGCAGCGCACCATTCCACAAAAGTCAGCGCATTCTGATGCGACAACATCACGCCCTTGGGCCGCCCCGTGGAGCCCGAGGTATAAAGAATGTAGGCCAGGTCCGTCTCGGTGAGTACGACTTCCGGGGCATGCGCGGCGGGAAATTCACTTAACATCGACCACGGAATTATTTTTGTTCCGTTGCTGGATTTCGTCGCCTCTTCAATCATCACGCAAAACTCGAGCGATGCCAGCGTAGATTCGTCAAGACCGTGGCGCTTATCCTCTTTCGTGATTAACGCGCGAATGCCGCAATTACCGATGATGTAGCCCACGCGGTCCGCCGGTGCTTGCGGATCGAGCGGCACATAAACGGCGCCCGCTTTTACCACCCCCAGCATCGAGATCACCGACTCCACGCACTTGGGAAAGTACAATCCCACGCGATCGCCCTTCTTTACTCCGTGCTGCCGTAATAAATGTGCAAGCTGGTTCGAACGCTCGTCGAGTTCCCGGTACGTGATGCTGCGGCCCCGCGCCCACACCGCCGTCTTCTCGGGATAGCGCGCCGCGCTCTTGGTCAAAAGCTGTTGCAGTATGTATGCCATGTCCGTCCCAGTCGAAAAGGATTCGGGGGTGTTCGAAAACTTTCAGAGTCCGTGAAACCCGGCAATAATCACCCTCTGAATCTCGGAAGTTCCCGAGTAGAGTTTGCCGGAAATTGCGTCCCGCAGATCGCGCTCCATCTCGTACTCGGTCATATAGCCGTAACCGCCATGGATCTGGATCGCATCGAGACAACTCTGTACGCAGGCTTCGCTCACGTAAAGTTTAGCCATGGAAGCCTCGCGCAGAGCATGCCGCCCCTGGCTCTTCAGCCAGGCCGCCTTGTACACCAGCAGCCGGCCAGTTTCAAGGCGGACTTCCATGTCGGCGATCTTGTTGCCGATGGCGGAATATTTTCCGATCGGCTCGCCAAATTGCCGCCGTTCGCGCGCGTACTTCACGCATGTTTCCTGCAGCCTTTGCATCATTCCAAGATGGCTGGCCAGAATGCAGGTGCGCTCCCACTCCATCGAATGTGTGAAGATGGCCTGGCCACTGCCCTCTTTGCCCAGAATATTTTCCGCTGGCACTTCACAATCGACCAGCGCAACTTCTGACATGGGCGAGGTGCGCAACCCCATTTTGTGCAACTTCTGGCCAACTATCAGGCCCGGCGTCCCCTTCTCGATCAGAAACCCGGTAACTCCGTTCGCGCCCTTCGCCGGATCGACATTCGCGAACACGATGAAAAGATCGCCGTAGATCGTGTTCGTGATGAACGTCTTGCTGCCATTGATCACATAGCGGTCGCCTTTGCGTTCCGCCCGCGTCTTCAGGCTGTAGGCGTCCGAACCCGAGCCGGGTTCGGTCATGCAGTGCAGCCCGATCCACTCCCCGCTGATCAGCTTCGGCAAGTACCTGCGCTTCTGCTCTTCGGTACCGAATGCCATCAACGGAATCTCCGTTGTCCACATGTGCGCGTTCAAGGAGAAGAGGAATCCGTTGTCTTTGCAGCCGTAGCCCAGCGCTTCCAAAGCGCAGACCGTGGTCAGCGTGTCGGCGCCGCCACCGCCATATTCTGGCGGAACCGGCAATCCCTGAATTCCAAACGCAGCGCATTTCTTCCAGAAGTCAAAGGGAAACTCCTCGTCGCGGTCCCGCTTGGCGACGTCATCGTTCAACTCTTCCTTCGCGAACCGAATCACTTCCTTGCGAAATGCTGCCTGCTCTTCACTCCAGGAAAAATCCAATGTTCTTTCTCTCTTCCCCGCTTACGCGCGAGCTTTCGGACCCGGAGTCTGTTGGTCCGAGGCTTCACTCTTGTTCTCGTGCTGCGAATCATTTTTCACGCCGTTGCCCTGGCCGTTTGTCGGTTCACTAGTCTTTTGTCCCGGCTGGATCGCTCGCCAGGCAAACTTCTTGGGTTTGCCTCCCGGCAGCTTGATGCGGGCAGGCACTCCCATGATCGTCGTGTTGTCCGGCACGTCAGTCAGCACTACGCTGTTGGCAACGACCACCACATTGTTTCCAATCTTAGCGTCCCCAATAATCTTGCAGCCCGCGCCAAAGTAAACGTTGTCACCCACGCTGCGGCACCCAGAACCGATCAGCACTCCCGAGGTAAACGTGCAGTTGGCGCCAATCTTCACAGGCGGGATGAATATTCCGTATGGTGTATGAATGATCATGCCCGGCCCGATCTCCGCGTCCGGGGAAATAAAAATGCCAAAAAACATCTGGTTGAATCGCTGCCAGAACAGGGCTGGAATCAAAAGCAGTTGCCGGATCACGGGGATACGCACATGCAATACCCAATGGGAATAGCGGTAGCACACAATGGCCGGCGTCTCGATGCGCAGCAGCACACGCCACAGCCCCCGCTCCAGCTTTCGGTGACCCATGGCTGCCTGGAAATCCGCGCGCAGATTGTCGAACATTCTATTAGTCCTTACATTCCTAAAACTGCTATCAAACACGTCAACCGACTGACAGGACAACGCCGCAGCGGATGAATGCCAGTTTCCTACCTTAGAGCTTGTCGTAAATGGATTGCGGAATGGGGAAGGTTCGCTGGTTCAAAACCGCCCCCAGCACCCGCACCTTGGCCGCGCGCAGATCCTGCATCGCCCCCCGCGCACTCTCCCGCCGCGAGCTGTTCGCCTTCAGCACCACCACCAGGCCGTCCGTGGCGGCTCCCAGCACGGTGGCGTCATTGCTCGAACTGATCGCCGGCGTATCGATCAAGACATAATCGAATTCCGCCCTGAGTTCCGTCATCCTCTGACGCATCCGGTCCGACGATAGTAAGCTTTGCCCATCTTCGGCGGCCGAGCCAGAGCTGACCAGCCACAACCTCGGGCAAGACAGAGGCTGCGCAAAGCTCCGAATCGGTTCTCGCTTGCGGAGCGCATCGGTCAGCCCATACGCATTCTCCGCCGCAAACTGCGCATTTAATCCGGGACTTCGCAGGTTCGCATCCACCAGGCAAACCGTTCCAGAGACCTGCCCGGCTAACACCTCCGCAACCCGCGCACACACCCAACTGCAACCATTTCCTGGCTCCGTGCCGGCGAACACTACAGTCCGAGGCGAATCGTTTCCAGGCAGCAAGAATACTCGTTGCACTACCTTTGTAATTTCCTCGAGCTCGGCCCCTTCAATCTCCAAACGTGAGCCGACCGGAACTACAACTGGAGGCGGCTCCATCTCCTGGAAAGGCTCTTCGGCAGTAGTGGTGTAGAGGGTCTGTTCCCTGCCGATCTTTTGTAACAGCTCGAAATTACGACTCATGAATTGTTTCCCCCAAGTAGTTCTCGCGCCCAGTAAACCTACACGACATTTGATTCCGTCAAATTCCAGATCTTGTCGGCCAAAGTTCAACCGCGAGCGGCCGCAACCAGTGCGCAGCTTCAGGCCCGTGCGATCCGATCTTCGCCCTGCGATCAATGCCAGGCGATCAATCTTTGCTCGGAGCCCCGCCACCGGCGACGGCCAGACTGGAAGATTCCCAGTTCAAAGTATCCGCCATCTTCGCCCGTTTGGGAACTCCCGATATACTTTGGTCCTTCGTGATGTTGTGTTGCCGAATCTTGTAGAGCAATCCCCGGTAGCTGATGCTCAGCAATTGCGCCGCGCGCTTGCGATTCCAACCGGTTTGCGCCAGGGCTTGACTGATGGCTTGCATTTCAGTCTCAGCTCGGAGCGTACGCAGCGTAACCTTGGCCGCCGACGGCGCGGACTCATGCCCTGCTACAGCGAGAGACCCCACCGACTCCGCAGCCTGGGATTCGTTCATTATCTCCTCATTATTGTTCTTCACTTGCATTTCATCCATGATTTTGCCTCACACAGTTCACCAGTCTGTAATGGTCAGTGAGCACGGACAGCCAGATAGCTGTTCCACTTAATGGCTCACTGGGTTTCCGGGAGAGAGTTCAAAGAAATTCAAAAATGCAGCCGCTTGGGGGTCGCGGCAAACGCTATACGGCTTCCACTTCATATCCTTGAAGCCGAATCGACAGGGATCGTTGAATCAGATCCACGGAAATTACCAGCATGCGATCCGCATCCTGCCGCACCAAAATTCCTTCCGTTCCATTCAGCGCTCCGCCACGGATTCGCACCCGCTGGCCCGCTTTGAGAAAGGGATAACTTTCGAAGGGAACCTTACTGGCGAGAAGAGTTTGGACGTGCTCAATCTGTTTTTCAGGAATCGCTATTCCCTGTCCAGAAGTTCCCACAAAATTAACCACGCCTTCCGTGCGCAGCACCCTAAGCCGTTCTTCCGGCCCATATACCAAGCGGACAAAAGCGTAGCCGGGGAACAAGGGAAATTCCACCACTTTCTGCCGGTCGCTCCACTCCCGCACCTGGCTCGAAAGCGGCAGAAATGTGATGATGCCCTGGTTCTGCAGTTGCTGGACTACCATCTTTTCATGACGCGAACGAGTCTGAATGGCGTACCAATCCAAATGAGTAGGTGGCTTCCCAACGCTCATCACTGGATAGTCCGAAATCTGAGTGCTTGTCGTAGCTCCGCCCTCTGAGTCACATTCCGTGACTCCGCAAGAATTGTCCAGCCGGAACCCCGGATAAAGCTCCGCCTCCCGTAGCCGTTTTCGGATACGCGGTCCAAAGGCGGCCCACTGCCGTCGTTAATAATGGGGGGGAGTTACAGCCTAAACTTATTCGTTGCGGTCCGAGTGGCAATCGTAAGGTGCCACCGATGTAGCTAGAGACTACGGAACATTGCAATTTACTGCAAGAGGCCAAAAGCCCTAGTGACGAAAGTCTCCATTCGGTCAAGAATGCGTTTCTGGCCTTATTCCTTTTACGATAAGCCAGCCAATAAGAAGATCGTCCTTAAACTTAACCAAACAATGGAGTTGTTACTTGGGGGCAACCGCATTCGCCGGGGTGCCAGCCGGCCCTACCGCGCTGGCGCATTTGCAAAGTAGGCATCATTCACCTCAGTTGAGAATGGTCCCTGGATCTTGGCCATGAATTCCTTCATCCGCTGGCCTTGCAGTATGTTGTGAATCTCGTCTTTTGCATCGGCCAAACTTTCCATGCCGATAGCATCCAGTTTGTAAATGTAATGACCTCCGGAATCGGTTAACACCAGCGAGACTTCGCCCACCTTCAGGCTGAATACAGCGCCGTGGCCCGGCGGCAGTCCCGTCCGTCGAATCTTACCCATGCTGGCATTGGGCGGATTGCTCTTCATTCCCGCCGATTGATACGCCTCCTTCTGCAGCACAGCAAACTCTTCCCCGTTTGCGGCTCGCACGCGCAGCGCTTCCGCCAGTTTCGTCATCGCGTCTTCCGCGTTTTTTTGCCGCTCTTTTTCGGCTTCCTCGCTGAGCTTGACGCTGGGTGGCGGCTCCTGCTTCAGGCGCGGGATGTAGATGCGCTCCAGGTTATATTCCTTGAAACTCTCTGGATTCTTCCCGTAGTAGTCAGCAATATCCGTCTCCGGAACCTTCGCTGCCTCCTGTTGCACGCGGCGAGTGAGTTGCTGAGTTAATATCTGCATCCGAGCGTAGGCCAACGTCTGCTGAAAATACTCTTCCTTATCCAAGCCACGCACTTCCGCTTCGTGCGTCATAATCAGAAGTCGAGGATACAAATTCATTAGCTGGCGCTTTATCACTGGCGACAGGCTGGGCTGAATGGCGCGGGCGATTTTCTCGAACTCGGCGCGGGTAATTATCGTTTGGCATCCGGCGGCGACCTCGCCTGGCTTTGCCGCCCCCCCCGGGCATAGCCCCTTGACAGTCAACACCGGTGCATCGGCGGGCACCGCAGCGGCAGACGGCGGTGGAGGCACGGGTCGATCATCATCGTCATCCGCTGCCGCGGCTGGAGTTGTGGCGGGTGGCTCGGTCGCCGGTTTCGTTTGTCCCCAAGCCAGAACGCCGAACAGCAAACAGATCGTCATGAAGAAGATCAGCCAACCAGAGCGCATATCGGGACGCCTCCAAAAAACCAATTTAAAAAATTTGCCAGGTAAGTTTTTAAGTTTTAATGGTAGCACTTGGGCCGCGGTCTATTTCCCATTGAGGTGCGACTTAGTACCGGCAAAGGAGAATGAGAACTCTAAGCCGCAGAACGGATTGAGTCATGTTTTCTGAGGTTCAGAGTCGCCAGTTTTGCAGGTTGAACATGACCTCGCATGCGCTCGAACTACTCTCGTCATAATTCAGCATTCAGCGAGCCGTCTTGGTTGCGACTCCGATCACGAACACATTTGTCCCACCACCCGCGGCGTTGTCGCTGATGGCCACGTCTACGATCTGCGGTATCTTCGCTACCGATGCTGTAAACGTAATGCTGATGGTACACGAGGTCCCCGGCGCCAGCGACGCGCCGCAGGTATTGGTTTCCGTGAATTCCGTTGGATTGTAGCCCGTGAGAGCAATGCTGTTGATGATCAAATTGCCCGGCCCAAGATTGCTCAGGATTGTACCGGCCGGAGGACTTTTCTCGCCCACGGTTTGCGCGGCAAAGTTAATGCAAGGGGCTGAAATAGTGGCCACTGGAGTGGTTTGCGTAGTCGGCAGTATCCCGTAAACGTCCAACTCATTCTGCGTTCCAACATAGACTTTTCCGTTGGCGACGGTAGGCGTAATAAATTTGTTGGCGCAGCCGGGCTGATCCCTCAGTCCTTTCGCTTGCGCACTGTCGTAGAGCAGCTTTGAAACATTCGCGGCCTCGTACGCGTAGAGAACCGCCGGATGCGTTCCCGGCGAGGCCGAAAGGATGTCTTTGCGTTCCACCGTCCACAAAATGCCGTTTCTGGTTCCGTTGGCCGAAACGGACGGAGTACTTCCTACGGGAAAAAGATTCAGTGTTTGTTCCACCGGCGCCGTCGACACTAGTCCATTCGTTATGCTGTACTGCTTGAGATAATCTCCATCCCCAGTCTCGTTGGTCATCCCCGAGTAGTAAACATATTGCGCCGTGGGACTCTGCCAATAAGTCGGACTGCCCCAGTAACCGTGAACCGTCCCCTCGATGGTCTGAATATCCTGATCTTGATTGGGATCATATCCCCCCATTTCGTCGCGGTTCACAAGGTAGATAGGAACCGCATACGTGCTGCCGAACAAATCACATGGCGACCCGCCCTTGCCGGATTCGATAATCTCGTCTGGATAGGAACCGCTCTGGGCAGGAAAAATCAGCGGCCCGCCCGATCCCAAGTCCAAATCGTTTGGCAGCAAACGGCACGCCTGATCCATAGGGGTGAAATAATCCAATACTGTCAGGTTGGCATTCATCTTCAGCAAAGTATCGCCGTAGTCGACGCCGCCCGTGTTTGCGTCGAATGTTCCGTCTCCCGTAGCAAAATAAATGTTGCCCAACGAATCCAGCGCCGGCCCGTTACCCGCTTGCCAGACGCCGCCCAGAGTTCCATTCGGAGTCGTGTTCATGACGGCTACTTGCGCCAGCGTCTGCGCATTGTAGGCCATGATCCAGCCATGTGCCTGGCCCGCCCATCCGATATAAATATTGCCGTTCGCCAGCAGCAATGCCGTGCGCTGATTGTCGTGAAGCGCATCGAACAGAATCTTTCCCCGCGAGGTTCCAGTCCCGGTACCGTTCACCACCGCCGCGATCTCTACCGGGCCGCCAAATTTCTCCGCTCCCGTCGTAATATCCAGGGCGTGAAGCCTCTGGACTGAATTATTGTTTTCCTGGGTCCGCACCAGAAGATAAATCGTATCGCTGGTGGGGTCGATCACGGGAGTGGAAGTAATTCCTGTGATGGGATAGACATTGCAAACGATCCCTGTCGTAATGCAATTGATCGTCGTAATCCCGTTCCCAGGATTAATAAAACTCAGCTGCCACAGGATGTTCGGCGTCAATCCGTCGGCATCAAAGGCGTACAGGCTGTCGTTCTCCGTTGCCACGTACAAAACGTTGTGCACGCCCTGGTTCGGAATCGTGACATTCGGCACGTAAAGCGGCTGGGCGTATACCTGGCCGTCGACAGGATAAGAAAATATCCTTCCGAACTTGCTGGAGGTCACGTTCGCCGGGGTGAGATCGGTTTCGTTCAGGTTTTGGCCGGTGCGCGCCGTGTCATTGTGCTGCGTAAAAACACCGGTAAAACCTTGGCCCTGCGCGGCAGGTGTGAGCGAGCCAAAAGATACTGCCAGTAACGTGAACGATATCAGGAAGGAGTTGATGCGCATTGATGCCCCCAGAAAATAGCCAGCAACATTCGGACGGCCCAACAGTCCAGAGCAACAGTCCGACTTTGCCGGCGCTGCCAGGCTGCAGAAGTTAATTACAACTGAACTGCTGGATCCACAGAACGGCTAAGATACTATCCTTGATTTACGCCGCAATTCAAAATCTTCGTACCCCGCTGACAGCGCCCACTCCGACAAAATTGACGCGGATTTCAAGATCTCAACGCCAAGAAAAATCAAAAAAGGCGGACTCCATGAGAGTCCGCCTCACAATGCATTCAACTGCTCCTCGGTCTCCGATAAGGCTCGACTTTCATCCTTACTGTACCGTGACCGTGACCGTGGTTGAGTTGGATAGCGGGGCAAACACGCCGGTGACCGTCACCGTGTACGTTCCCGCGCCCGTACCGGTCGTAGTTTGGATCGTCAGCGTCGTGGTTACTGCTGATCCCGGAGGCACGTTTACGCTGGTTGGATTGAGCGTGCACGTCGAACTCGGCGGACAACCCGTATAGCTCACCGGGACGCTTCCTGTAAACTTCGCTTCCGGCTTCAGCGTGATGGTGGAATTTCCCCCGGCGCCCGGTGCCAGGGTAATCGTTGTCGGCGAGGCCGAAATGCTGAAGTTCGGACCCGATCCGGTCAACGTCACCGTCTGCGAGCCGCCGATCGAGTTATCGTTGATGGTCATCGTAGCCGTTTCCGGGCCATACACGCTCGGAGTCAGGCTCACGTTGATCGTGCAAGTATCATCCGGAGAGATAGTCGCCGGAAGGGTTCCGCAGGTATTGGTCTGCGAGAAATCGCCGCTGTTCGTCCCAGAGAAAGTGGGCTCGCTAGTGATACTGAGATCCTCACCGCCGGTGCTGCTCAACGTCACTGGCTGCGCGGTGCCGGTAGTACCCAGAGCCCATTGCCCAACCGCCAGCGTGGTTGGAGTGGCTGTCGCTGCGGGCGCCAGCGGAACATAGCGAACGCGGTTGTTGCCGCCGTCAGCAATGTACAGATTGCTGCTCGCATCGACCCATGCGCCCAGGTTGGCCATCTTGGCGCTGGTTGCAGGCCCTTTATCTCCGCCGAATCCGCCTTGAATCGAATTGGTGGAACTACCTGCCACTGTGCTGTAGATGCTGGTCGCGGCGCTGATTCTCTGCACCACGTTATTGTTGCCCCCGGAAATGTAGACGTTGTTCGAGGGGTCGATCGCCAGTTCCAGCGGGTTCCACATGCTGCCATCCAGCTTGTTAAGCCCGTCTCCGCCCAGCTTTGCATCCGCATTCAACGCCCATTGGCAGATATAGCCGGTGGTTTGGCTGCAGGTAGAGGCGTTCGGCGATTGCACAACCTGCCGAACCTCATTGTTGTATTGATCAGAGATATAAACATTGCTGGAGCTATCGACCACCAGACCCGCCGGGTGATTCAGGTTTGCGCTGGTAGCCTTTCCGTTGTTTCCTTTGGAACCCGAGACGCCGGTTCCAGCGATCGTGGAGATCGTTCCGTTGGCAATGCTGCCGCCCAAAGGAACCACTTTACGAATTTTGTAACCCTGCCAGTCGCTGATGTAGAGATTGCCGGCTGTGTCGAATGTGACATTCAATGGAAACGAGAAGCTCGCCGAGGTTGCAACGCCGCCATCTCCGCAAGTCCCGGTGGTTGGGTAACAGGAATAGCCACTGCCAACTACGGTGCTGATATCGTGAGTGGTCCCGTTCACTTCGCGAATCACCATGTTGTTGGAATCGGCGATGTACATGTTGCCACTGGCATCGAATGCAACCGAACTGGGCCCATTCAATGACGCTGCAGTAGCCAATCCCCCGTCGCCCGTGCAGAGGGCGGGTAGTGGCGGAGTCTGCACGGAGCAGGAACCGGTGCTGCCGTTGCCCGCGTATACCGAGATCTGCGCCGAACTATTGGTGGGGTTCGTTACTTCGAGGATCCGGTTGTTGCCCTGATCCACGATGTAAAGATTGCCGCCATATTCCACTACATCCCAAGGCAGCGCGAGAGTCGCGCCCGTCGGGGATCCGTTCGCCGGAACCTCGCTGCCGCCGCCAGCGATGGTTTCGATATCGCCGACTCCAATCGAGGTTCCACCCACCGTGATCGGGGCGGTTTGGTTGTTCACCACGCGAATGCGCGCATTGCCGCTATCGGCCACGAACAGATCGCCCGAAGAATCCACCCAGATGCCGCCCGGCAAATCGATCTGCGCGCTCGTCGCCAGGCCGCCATCATTCGTGAATCCAGGCGTTCCCGCGGAATTTACCACGGTGCTGATCTGGTCAGTCGAGGCGGTTACCTTACGAATGCGGCTATCCCCAGTGTCCGCGATGTAAACGTTATTCGAAGGATCGACAAAAAGACCTTGCGGACGAGTCACTTCGGCCGAGGTAAGGGTTCTTCCATCTCCGCAACCACTCACAGGATTCGTGCAGGCGATACCGTTGCCGACAACCGTTTCGATGACTCCCGCTGCAATGGGCGTCCCCAAAATAGTGATGGGGCTGGTCCCAACGTTCACCACGCGGATTTTCTGGTCTTCGGTATCCGCGATATAGATGTTGCCAGCGCTGTCCAGCGCGACACCGTAAGGCAGGTTCAAGTAAGCCGCGTTCGCTGCCGCGCCATCGCCGCAAGCGGTCTGCGAGTTGGCGCATCCTGTAATGTCATTTTCGCGGCCGGCCACGCTCTGAATATCCCCCGGAGCAATGCTCACGCCCGCGATCGTAATCGTGCTCTTCGTCATGTTGACCACGCGGATCCGGTTGTCGCCGGCATCTGCTATGTACAGGTTGCCAGCGGCGTCGAGCACGACCGATTCCGGCAGATTCAAGTTGGCGTCGATCGCCAGTCCGCCGTCGCCACAAACCTCGGCGTGGTCGCACTTGTCGCCGTTTCCCGCCACGGTCGAAATCTTGCCCGTCGTCGCATTCACTTCCCTGATGCGCGAGCCCGCCGCATCGGCGAAATATACATTGCCGCTGCTGTCAAATGCGAGGCCGGTAACCGCGTAGATCGTAGACTTGATGGCTGGATTGTTATCGGGGCTGTGACCGCCGAAGCCAAGGCCTGCGTAGGTGCTCAACACACCCGCAGAAGTCAACTTAAACACGTAGGCGGAGTCTGGCGCGGCGATATAGACGTTGCCAGAAGAATCCTCAATCGCTGCGCTGGCCCCCGGCAGGTCGGCCGTCAGTGGCGCGGACGTCGGATAAGGAACGCCGCCGCCAACAATCGTGTAAATATCGTTAGGCGTGTAGGTCTGGGCCTGCGCCAGAACTGGCGAAAACGCCAGGCAGAGCACGAATAGAGCTGCCAGGCTCAGACAGACCTGCGGTTGCACATTGGAACGGCCGCTGCGATTCAATTTCACAAACTACCTCCGCACAAGATTTTGGGGAATGGGTTCACTACGCACCAGTTATCGGGCCCGCTTGCTTGACGAAGGTGGAAACGATTCATGTTTGTTTATGCCTTCGCCTGCCTGCTTGCGATTCGCGTGGGTTGCTCCCCGGGTAAAACACGAATCCGGAAACAGGTTGCCCGGCATCTGCCTTCCCGAGCGAAGCCAAACTTCACAGCTACACTCGTGGCAATTACCAAAATGCTGGGTCTTTTTGTTGGGGGGAGATACCGGTCACGAATTAATAATCCGAAACATGCCATCCCTTAGCGATGCAGTCGGAGTGAAAGTGATACTACCCCCAGCTGCAAATCGCAAGCAAGAGGTCAAAAGCACCCATAACCAAAGTCTCTATCGTCCGGGTCCCTAAGGCAGCAAGCCATAGACATCCAGTTCGCTGGCGGTCGGAACGTACACCTTGCCATTCGCCACGGTTGGCGGGGTAAATTTAATGGCTGGCCCCGCGGTATCACGCGTCCCAGCCTGGCTGCTGTTGTACAGTTGGGCGGCCGTGAGCGCGTTCAGCGCATACAATATAGCCGGGGCGCCGGTGGCATAGCCTGCCGGTTGGATGGCCCATACAATCCCGTCCGCTCCGCTATTGGCGGAAACCACGGGCGTGGCGCCAGGAGAACCAAACGTTATCGAGCCGGTCGCCACCGGCGTCGTCGACACCAGACCGTTCACCATCTGGAAAACGCGTAATACATCGTTCGGAGCCCAAAAATACAAATATCCCTGCCAGTACGCCGGAGTGCTGTACAGCCCGTGGCCCGCAAACGCGTTTGGAATCGACTCTACGATTTGCTGGTTTCCCGACGCATTGAAATGGCCCATGTCGTTTCGGTTCACCACATACATGGTTCCGTCTTTCCCGGCGCCGACTGCCAGATACGGATACGTTGCTCCGGTCAAATAGGGAAGTAGCATCGCTCCCCCTGAACCCAGATCCAGATCTTCATTACTTTCTTCGGCCT
The DNA here is from genome assembly GCA_003164855.1 of Acidobacteriaceae bacterium. Lineage (GTDB taxonomy): Bacteria > Acidobacteriota > Terriglobia > Terriglobales > Acidobacteriaceae > Sulfotelmatobacter. The sequence continues at coordinate 10,251 of PLUI01000256.1, read as the reverse complement.
CGTTATACGGCGTGAAGTAATCGGCTACGTTCAAGCCGCCTTTGGTGGACATCTTCACGTAGCTCATGCCGTAATCCTGGCCGCCGGTATTGGCGTCGAACGTCCCATTCCCGCTCATGAAGAAAATATTGCCGAGCGTATCGGCAGTCAGCCCGTCGCCGCTCTGCCAAATTCCACCTTGATCCCCATTGGCTGTAAGGCAGTATGCCGATATTTGCTTCAAGGTGTTTTCGTTATATCCGATCACCCATCCGTGATAGGTAAATTGGTTTTCCAGTCCGTGCGAAGACCATGCGATATAAATGCCGCCATTCAAGAGCAATAGCCCCGGCCGCTGATTCGACCGGAAGGGATCGAACGAAATATTACCGCCGGAAGATCCCGAACCAGTACCCTTCACCGTCGCCGCTATCACCACCGGCCCGCCAAATTGTTCCGCGCCGGTAGTCACACTCAGCGCGTGCAGCCTTTGAAAGTAAACGCCGTTCTCTTTGGTCGCCGCCACCACATACAAGGTTTGATTATTCGGATCAATCACCGGCGTTCCCGTAATACCGACCTGCGGATAAATTGCATCCGTTCCCAAATCCCCGCTGGGGACGGTCGTGATTCCCTTTGCCGGATTAATAAAGCTGACCTTCCACAGCGGAGTGGCGTTGATCCCCGTATTGCTATTGCCGTCAAAAGCAAACACGCTGTCATTTTCCGTCGCCACAAAAACCACGGTGTGCAATCCTTTGCCCGGAATTTCCAGATTGGCCAGGACCAGCGGCTCGGCATAAATCTGGCCGTCCACCGGTTGCGAAAATAACTTCCCAAAAGTGTTCATTTGCACGAGCGCCGGGGTGAGCGTCGTTTCATGCAGGTTCTGTCCGCTGCGCAAATTGTCGTTGTGATACGTGGTGATGTTGACCGCGCTCTGCGCAGCTGTGGTTATAGAAAGCGAAAGAATCGCTCCCCAAACAATTGTTTTGAATATTCGAACTTGGCCACGGCTTACGTGAGCGGTGTACCGACGCACCAAAGGCATTCTGTTCTCTCCGCTTGTACTACTGGTGGCTTTCGCTACGCGGGGCAAAACGCGTGCGGAAGATAAAACTTTCGGCGAGAGCGTAAAGCACGTTCCCGCCTTGCGAACCCCATCATCGCCCAATTGTCGCGTTCGAGCGCAAGATTATTTTTTGGTTACAAAATTTATGCAAATTTCTGCAACATCGCGTGCCATTCCGGGAAGACGTGCTGATTTCTCTGCAGGATCTTGCTACTTGGCGCGAGCGCGAGCTGTTGTTAATTCGTAGGAAGCGTGAACTTCAGAGTGATCCTGGTCTCCATTTCAACTGCATGGCCGTTCACCGTCTGCGGCTTGAACCGCCATTGCCGCACTGCTGCGATGGCCGCCTCCGCCAAGAGAGGCTCTCCACTCACCAGCTTTATTTCTTGCACAGCACCTTCCGGGCTGATGTGCACGTCGAGCAGCACTGGCCCCTGAACCCGCTGCGTCAGTGCTTGCTCGGGATATTCTGGCTCCACTCGCCGTAACAAGCTGCCCTCCGCCGCTTCTGGCGACAACTCGACGACGCTCGCCGGCTGCAATCCTGAATCTGTGTTCGCGTCTTTTTCTCCTGGGCGCACTTCTGTGGCGCCCGCCTCAGAAGGTGGTATACGGAAGATTTCTTTGCCATTCTCATAGACTCGCAGGCTGCCCTCAGGAACCCGCACACTTTCGCCAGATCCAGATTGCCCAGTGGTAGATCTGTTCTGCGCGTTAGCCGGCGACGATCCCGGAGCGCTGGCACTTGCGTTTCCCCGCTTAGCGGTGGATGTTGCCAGCGCAGACGACACCGACGCTGTGGTCGCCAGACGGGGCGCACGCCTCTGGCCGCCCGTCTTCAGCCATCCCATACGCATCGCGAATACCGTTCCCATCAGAAGTGCGATGGTGACGATTGCCCCGCTCATCAAAAGCGTAACCCAATCGAATCGCCGGGGGGTTGAGCTTGCCGGTTCTAAGGTCCCTAGTGCGAGCTTCGGCGTCAGCGATTCATATTCAAGCGTGTCATCCCCGGCTGATTCGGACGCGGCCTGTCCCCCGCTCAGTTCTGTCGCATNNGAGGACTGGCGGGCCTTCGCGTTCTTGAGGGCGCGTTCGGCCAAAACTTCGAGCGTCCCCAGATCGCCATCGCTGAAGGCGGCTGGGTGCAGTGAAAAAATCTCGAAAATGCCAATCAGTTCGTCATCCTGTAAGAGTGGCAGCACTACAACTGACCGCACTCCCAACTGGCGCGAGACCTCGGCGTCAGCTCTGGGATCTGCAAGCGCGTCATCACATCGCTGGATTTGCCGGCTCCGCACACAAGCGCCCGACAGGCCCGAATTCATGTCGAGTAGGCTTCCCAACTCTGGAGCGCTCCCTCCACTGGTAGCGCGGCACACCATCTCTTCGCCGCGGGCCAGCGCAATCNNGTGTATAGGCAGGCGTGTTCCACAATTTCATTCAGCACGATATCCAGCGCCAACTCCCCCGACAGTTCTGCCGGAATCTTGCCGCCCCCGTGTGCCGCAAGCTTTGCGGTTAGCTCGGCAAAATCGGATTCCTGGCTTGCCGCAGAGTTTTCAGTCCTGGCCACAGCTGACGGAAGCGGAACCGCTTCCATCACGGTTTCAGGCGGAACCGTATCAGGTTGAGCAGGGTTTGCAGAATCAGGCCGCCACATGGGGTGATGAGCCATACCAAGGCGCACAATTGCTGACGGAAGATCAGCGTCTGTAGCGGAGTTTCGCCCTAAACTGCAACCTTGTCAATAAGAAATAGGTCATCTTCAGGTTCATACCCGGTTGGATTGGCACTTGACAGAATGTTCACTCATTGGCATTATTCAAACTTGCCTTCCCTCCCCCCTTGGTAAGCACTCCACGAATTTATGTTTTCGAGGTGGCTAAATTGGCCGCGGTTCCACGATGCATTTTTCCGATGACTGATGTCCCGTCTCATGTAATTTCTTTTGACGCCTGCCTAAGCTTTTCTCGGCACGTTCGGCCAACTCTAGTCCTCGCCATGCTGGTCATCTTCGGCCTGTGGAGCGGTAGTCACGCCGCGGCTCAAGTCAGCGTCACCACGTATCACAATGACAATTCCCGCACCGGGCAGAACCTTAACGAAACTGTGCTTACGCCCGCCAACGTCAACGTGAGCCAGTTCGGATGGCTGTATTCCGGAAGCGCGAATTTGGATAGTTGGGCCGCCGCGCAGCCCCTCTATGTCGCTAACGTCACGATCGGCGGAGCCTCGCATAATGTGGTCTACATCGCGACCCTCGCCAACAGCGTCTATGCCTTCGATGCCGATAGCGGACAGGAACTTTGGTATCAAAATTACGGTCCCGCTACGCCCTTCGACAATGTTTGTTTGGACTCCAATTACGCAATTTCCCCTTCCGCCGGAGCCGGCATCGTGGGCACCCCGGTCATCGATTCAGTTGGCGGAATTATTTATTTCGTTACCAAGACGGGCAACGGCAACGCCTCCACGCCTTGGGCTCTCTATTTGCACGCGGTAGATTTTACAACCGGTATTGATGAAGCCGGCAGCCCCGTGTTGATCGTTCCGCCGTCCGGTTCAACCACCCTCATACCTCAGTACCAAATGAACCGCCCGGCACTTCTTCTGAACAACGGCACGGTCTATGTAGCCTTGGGTTCGACCGGTTGCAAAGGCCTGAAGAGTTTTCCGAAAATTAATAATCACGGATGGGTCTTTGGCTATAACACGCTCGGTCTCACGCAACCGCCCAACTTCTACGTCACTTCGCCGACCACGAATAACGGGGGGATTTGGCAATCGGGCGCCGGCCCAGCCAGCGACAGCAGCGACAACGTTTACTTCGAAACAGCCGATGGCGTTTTCGACCAGGACCTAGGTGGCGCGGATTTCGCCCTGAGCGTTCTGCAGCTGACTTCCGACTTGGCGTACCAGGATTTCTTCACTCCGTACAATTGGGCCACTGAACTGGAGCCCAACGATCTCGATCTCAGCTCCGTTGGTCCACTTCTGCTGCCGGACCCACAGCCCGGACCTTACCCGCATCTCATGATCGCAACCGGGAAGAATGAAGAAATTTATCTGATAAATCGCGATTCCATGGGAGGGTTCTGCAGTAGCTGCACCAACGCCACCCTCAACACGAATATCATTCAGGACGTTCCGCCTCCTCCATTTCTAAGTGGCTGCCTCGGAAACGCACCCGCCCTCACTTGCCGTTATGGCGGTCCCAGCTACTGGAATAACAACATCTATTTTTCCGAGGTCCCGGGTCCGCTCACAGCCTATAGCTTGACTGACTCGTCGAACGGGGTAGCTGTCAGTGCTCTGCCCACCAGCCAGTCGCCAACGACTTATCAAGGATCCGGCAGTCCCTCCATTTCAGCCAACGGCACCAGCAACGCAATCTTGTGGACGATCACTTGGGGCAATGGCGCTCCCGGAAAATCCCCGGGAACGCTTCGTGCCTTCGATGCCACCAATTTGCAGACTCAGTTCTACGCCGGCAGTCTATCCGCAGGTGGAAGTTACGGCTTCGTGCCAAGTTTTGTTACTCCCACTATTGCCAATGGAAAAGTCTTCGTCGCCAGCGAAAACCAATTCATGGTCTATGGCTTGCTTTCACCTTTGACCGTTACTGCGGGAAACAACCAGTCCGCCTATGTGGGCACGGCTTTACCCGTGCCACTTTCCGTCCAGGCAATCAACTCCTACACCGGGCAACCCGTGCAGGGAGCCACGGTTACATTCACTGCCACGCCCGCGGGAGGCACGTTTGGCAGTCCGACCGCCATCACCAATAGTGCGGGCATCGCTACCAACACTTACACTTTGCCGACCAAGCCCGGTGTTGTCACGATTACTGCTTCCAGTCCATCCCTCACAGCCACAAACTTTGAAGAGACCGCTAACGCAGGTCCTCCAGCATCCCTCGTGCTGGTTTCCGGCGGACACCAAAAAGGCACTGTGGCTACCACTCTGCCTGCGCCTATCGTGGTCTCGGCCAAAGATCCCTACGACAACCCGGTCTCCGCCGTTCCCATAACTTTCACCGACAACGGGATCGGCGGCGTTTTCAACCCGCCAAGCGCCAACACCAACTCAATCGGCCAAGCCTCTTCCTATTACACCCTGCCTACGAAAGCTTCTCCTATTACCGTCTACGCAATGACGGGTAATCTTAGCGTCGGCGCAACCGAACAATCGATCGCAGGCAGCCCAGCCTCCGTCAACTACGTCTCCGGCAATCATCAATCGGAGCCGCCCAACACTCTGCTGCCCAACCCACTAGTAGTTTCCGTGAAAGACCAGTACGGAAACCTGATCGCCGGCGCCACGGTGAGTTTTACTGACAATAATGCCGGAGGCATACTGTCCAGTTCCAGCGTGGTTACAAACGGTAGCGGGCGGGCCAGCGTAACCTACATCACTGGCTCGCAGGCGGGAACGGTGACGATAACCGCCAGCATTTCAGGGCTGACTCCGGTCAATTTCACGGAGACGGTGCAATAAAAGTTTCGCGAAAGGAATGGCACGAGGGTGGTATGCAGATAGTTGCAAAATCCTTCATCTTGACAGTACGTGCCGGGTCGGTCAAACTGTGCTCCTTACTCGGTCGCGGCATCCCCTAGCCTTATCCCGAGCACTTTTCGCAACATTTCAAAACACGACGTTAGCAGCGGGCACATCCGCGCGTGGGGTCTATCCAGTTACTGAGGGGGTTCGTTTAAATGACATCGGGAAATAAATCCTTGGCGGTCTTGGCCGCAGGTTTGGCGCTCTTCGTCACTCTGTCCGTTCGCAGACATAGCACTCAACAGTCAGCGCAGGTTGTCGCAGCCTCGGCAGCGAAGGCCACGTTCCCGGCGCTTCCGGCTCCGACGCCTTCGGTTGACGATGCCACCAAGTCCAAAATGCGCGATGCTCTCGCCAAAGTGCCCATGAGCTTCGAGGTCAACCGCGGCCAAACGGCTAAGCAAGTTCAATTCCTCTCGCGCGGCCAAGGCTACACTCTGTTCCTTACCCGCGACGCCGCCGTGCTGGCTCTGCCGGTGCCGGCCAGTAATCCGCCAAAGATTCAGCAGCAGGTTTCGTCTTCCGCCCCATATCCGCTGCCGCACGTGGCCTCGACCCAACCTGCCAGCTCGCAGCACCGGCGCGCCCTCCGCAACGAGGCTGTGCTGAACATGCGGATTCTCGGCGCCAATCCTCAAGCTCAGATCACCGGCGTCGGAAAACAGCTCGCACAAAGCAACTACTACATTGGCAATGTTCCTTCCGAGTGGCACACCAACGTCCCGAACTACGAGAAGGTTCGCTACGCTGGCGTGTATCCCGGAGTCGATCTGGTTTACTACGGCAATCAAAAGCAGTTGGAATATGACTTCGTCGTGAGCCCCGGCGCCGATCCCAACACAATCGGACTAGCGTTCGGCGGCGGCCCCGATGGCGGCAAGAAAATTCCTCTCAGCGTTAACCGCGATGGCGATCTCGTAGCCACGCTGAAAGGCGGCACCGTCAGCTTTCACAAACCCATCGTCTATCAGAATGACAACTCGGCGAAAACAGCAGTCGAAGGCCACTATCTGCTGAAAGCCGATGGCCGCGTAGGCTTCGAGCTCGGCGCCTATGATCACACTAAACAGTTGATCATCGATCCCGTATTGAGTTATTCCACGTATCTTGGCGGAAGCAGTGACGACGTCTCCTATGGCTTTTCTTACGGCGTCGACCACGGGGAACCGATCCTGGTCGGCAGCACTCGCTCCGCGGATTTTCCGGAATTGAAGGCCCTCTATCCCTTCGGCGGCGGAACCTGCGGCACCGAGCCCTGCCGCGATATCTTCGTAGCCAAATACAATCCCACGCTCACCGAATTGGTCTTTGCCACCTTCATTGGCGGCGACAACGATGACGTCCCCTCCAAGGTCACGCAAGATATTTATGGTGACGTTTTCTTCGTCGGCTATAGTCTCTCCACCAACTTCCCCGTCCGCGGCCCCGTGTTTCAGAAAACATTTCATGGCGGCAGCATCACTGGGGATGCAGTAGTTGTCGAAGTCGAATCTGCCGGCTTTTATCTCGAGTGGTCGTCTTATCTCGGCGGCAGCAGCGACGATCAGGCATTCGGCATCGCCGTCGATACTCCCGGCAACGTTTACGTCTCCGGCCATACCACATCAACCGATTTCCCGGTCACGGCCGGCGCGTATCAAACCACTTGCCCAGTCGATGCCTCGGGCGGATGCTCCACGGCTTTTGTAACCAAAGTCAATCCCAAGGGAACCGCGCTGGTCTACTCCACCTATCTCGGAGGGTCCAACGGATTGGGCGAAACCTCGTACGACATTGGGCTCGACGCCAATGACGACGTCTATCTGACCGGCATTACCGGCTCGCCGAATTTCCCGACTACTCCAAACGCATATCAGACTCAGTGCGGCACGGACGGCCTTTGTAACGGCACTTTCGACGGCTTTGTCACCGAGCTCAATCCCACGGCCACGGCCGTGTTGGCGTCAACTTTCTTAGGCGGAAGCGATTACGACTACACCGCCGGCATCCAGGTGAAACCCACGGCAATTTATGTTTCGGGTAGTACCGTATCGCCGGATTTCCCCGTCACCGCCAACGCCGTGCAACCCGCATACGGTGGCGGCTCGGCGGGCTGCGTCGTAACCACCGGAACTTGCGGAGATGTCACTATCACCAAGCTCAATACCGGCCTCACCGCGTTGCAGTATTCAACCTATCTGGGCGGAAGCCTTGACGAGAATCCCGGCCTCTCAATCGCCGTCGACACCAACGGCTATATCTACGTAACGGGCCAGACCGACTCGCCTAACTTCCCGCTGGTCGACCCACTGCAAGCGGTCTACGGCGGCGGCTCCAGTGATGCCTTCATCACGCAACTCACTCCCACCGGGACCTTCGGATACTCCAGCTACTTCGGCGGCAATGGCGAGGACTACGCCTATCGCGTCGCCCTCGATCCTTCGAACAACGTTTACATCACCGGCGGAACGCTTTCGACTAATCTCCCGGTCACTGTACACGCTGTCCAAAAAACCTGCGGCACTGACGGCAATTGCAACGGTGGATTCTTTGACGCCTGGTGGGCCAAGATCATCCTCTCTTCCGATCTTTCCATGACTGTTAAGACCTCGGCTACCATCAAGAGCGGTGCGAATCTCTCTTATGCCCTCACAGCCAAGAATAACGGGCCGGATACCGCACAGGCAGTTAGCGTCACCGACGCCACTCCTACTGGTACGACCTTCGTCAGCGTCACTCCCAACACCGGAAGCTGCACCGCTCCGCCGGTCGGCGGGACAGGTACGGTAACCTGCACCGTCGGCACCATGGCCAACGGCACCACCTTTAAAATCACTCTGGTGGTCAACGTCAATGCCTCCTCGGGGAGCACAATCACCGACACGGCAACCGTGACCTCAAACACTTCGGACCCGAATACGAAAAACAACACATCCACAGTGACGACCACAGTGGACTGAAGTAGAGGGCCGGCGGCTAGGTGTCAGGCCCGAGACCTATGACCTGACACCCGGCGGCAACAGCCGTTCCGAAATGGCAGAAAAAAACATAGAACTATCGTGCTGGAGTCTTTCGGGTCCTCCCCATCGTGCGTAGAAATGTTAGAATCCACCAATACTTGGGGACGCATTCCATTCCCCAGGACGTTTTTTCTCCCCTTGTTTTCCGTGAAAACATCTGAGAAGGTTCGACGATCTATACTCCAGGGAGTTTGAACATGCGGATCGCTGTCGTTGGTTCCGGATACGTAGGATTGGTTGCGGGCGCCTGCTTCGCCGACCTCGGTCATAACGTCATTCTCGTCGACAATGATGAGCGCAAGTTAGCCGCGCTCAAGAACGGCCAAGTCCCCATCCACGAAAAATTTTTGCCCGAATTGCTCAGCCGCCACCGTGGCAACCGCCTCACCTTTTCTGACGATCTGCATGAAGCCGTCCGCGCCAGCGCGGTTATCTTCATCGCCGTCGGCACGCCGCCCACCGAACGTGGGGAGGCCGATCTTTCTTATGTCGAATCCGTGGCCCGCGAAATCACCGGCGCCGTCGACGACTATAAAGTCATCGTCGAAAAAAGCACCGTCCCCGTTTACACCAGCGAGTGGATTCGCAAGATCATTCTGCGCAACGGCGCCGATCCTGACTCCTTCGATGTCGCTTCCAACCCGGAATTCCTGCGCGAAGGCACGGCCGTCACCGACTTCCTGTTTCCCGATCGCATCGTCGTCGGCTGCGACAATGACCGCTGCGCCACCGTTCTTCGCGAGGTCTACGCTCCACTCACCAGCGGCAAATATTATGAATCCGCCGGAGCCATCCCCCAGCCCGATCGCACTTCCATCCCTGCGCCTATCATCGTAACCAGCACCAAAAGCGCGGAACTCATCAAGCATGCCTCGAATGCATTTCTAGCCATGAAGATTTCCTTCATCAACGCTGTCGCTTCGATGTGCGAATCCGTCGGCGCCAACGTCAATCAAGTCTGCCACGGTATCGGCACCGACTCCCGCATTGGCCCGCGCTTCCTGAACCCCGGCATCGGCTACGGCGGATCCTGCTTCCCGAAAGATGTGATGGCCTTCCGCGCCGTGGCCCGCGAATGCGGCTACGATTTCCGCCTGCTCGATGAAGTCATGCGCATCAACGAAGATCAGCGCGACCGCTTCGTTAAGAAAGTCCGCAGCGCCCTGTGGACGCTTCGCGGCAAACATCTCGGCGTCCTCGGCCTCGCCTTCAAGGGCGGCACCGACGACATTCGCGAATCACCTGCCATCCTCATCGTGCAGGCGCTGATGCAGGAAGGCTGCAAGATCACTGCTTACGATCCCGCCGCCATGGATCGCACGCAAGAAGTGATGAATTCCAACCTCAAATACGCCAGCTCCGCCTACGAAGCTGCCACCGGCGCCGACGCCTTGCTGATCCTCACCGAGTGGGAAGAGTTTGCCAACCTCGATCTGCGCCGCCTCAACGATGAGCTCAAATATCCCATCGTGATTGACGGCCGCAACCTGTATGATCCCGAAGTGATGGCGGCCAACGGCTTCATCTATTATTCCGTGGGACGCGCCGCATCTCATCCCGAGGGCGTTCCCGCTGCTCTAAGGAACGGCACCAAGAAAGCATGATTCAACCACGCGCTCTGGTCACCGGCGGCGCCGG